>JAZQVE010000030.1:0-26740 GCA_045631705.1 Akkermansia sp.
GAGAATGGCAAGGTGTTCGGCGCCATCACCAACCAGCAGATTGCTGAGGGTCTGGCCGCTCAGGGCATCGAAATCGACCGCCACGCTATTGAGCTGGAGAAGCCGCTCAAGAAGTCCGGCACCTACGAGGTGGCTGCCAAGCTGCACGCCCAGGTGACCGCCACTGTGAAGGTGGTTCTCGTGGTGAAGGGTGAAGTTGTTGCTCCCGCTGAGGAAGCCGCCGAGGCCTGATTCCCCACACACAATACATTTTAAAACCCGCGCCGGTGAAACACCCGGCGCGGGTTTTGCATTTTAGAAACAGAAGCCCACGAAGTGGGCTGGCTTCGCCCTCACAAATAGCCGAGGCGTGCGCTAAATGCACCCTCAGCGTTGGCTTGTTATTGAGCGGAAATCGCGGCACCCATGAGTTCGGCGGCCTTCTTGCCGCTCATGAGCATGCCGCCAAAAATCGGGCCCATGCGGAAGCTGCCGCTCACACCATTGGCTGCCATGCCGGAGACAAAGAGACCGGGGTAGATTTCCTTGGTGTTGTCGATGGTGGAGCGTTCGCCCTCTGCGGCATCCATGCTCATTTCACCCACCACACCGCCCGTGGGCGTGTTCAGCTTCACGCCGTTCTTGCGGGCCACGGTCTTGGCGATTTCGCAGTCATGGCCGGTGCCATCGAGCACCGTCTTGGAGATGATGGTCAGCGGGTCCACATGAAGCCCCTCGCGCAACACCGGGGTCCAGTTGACCACCACGCCGCCCACGCGCCCCTGCTTGTACACCACGTCCTCTACCGAATAGCAGTTGAAAATGGTAGCACCTGCCTGGGTGGCCTTGTAGAGCAGACCAGCAGTGGCATGCACAGAGTCGATGATATAAGTACCGTCCTTATACGGCTTGTAAGTGAGTTCCAGCTCACGAACGATGGGCATGGCTTCCTCCTGCACCACAATATCATTGAACATCATGGCACCGCCCCACATGCCACCACCGGGGGAAAGCTTGCGGTCAAACAAAGCCACCTTATGCCCAGCCTTGGCCAGATAATATGCAGCCACAATGCCGGAAGGACCACCGCCCACAATGGCTGCGTCCAGAACAAGATTGCTCTGCAACTTGTTGAAATACGACTCAATAATTCCGCTTGATACCAGTGTTTCCATGATGCTCACAGCATAGTTCCAACATCGGTTATCCGCAAGCCGGAAGCATGACATATTAACAAATGCGCACACCTTTTTGCTTGTAGCGGTGCGGGCTTTGTGGCAGAGTTCTGATATGAAGAAAATTCTCTCAAACTGCCGCCTGTACGGGATTGTGGACATGGGCTACACAGAACCCGCCCAGGTGGAAGCACGTACACATGCCCTCATCGACGGCGGCGTGAGAATCATCCAGCTCCGCGCAAAGGGTGTGGAGCTGGCACAGGTGAAAATCTGGGCCGTGGCCATGCAGGCCATCTGCCGGGAGAGGGGAGCTATTTTCGTGCTGAATGATTACCCCGGAATGGCGGCTGAAATCGGCGCAGATGCCGTGCATGTGGGGCAGGATGGCGGCAGCCTGGCCGAAGTGCGCAGAGTGGTCGGCAAAGGCGTGCTGGTGGGGCGCTCCACCCACAGCCTGGAGCAGGCCATACAGGCCCGGCAGGAGGGCGCAGACTACATCGGCTTCGGCCCGCTGTTCCCGACCGGCACCAAGCCCGGCCGCCCGTCCATTGGCCTGGGTGACATTGCCGCCGCCCAGGAAGCCGCGGGCGATATGCCCCTGTTCTGCATAGGCGGCATCAATGAAACCACCCTGCCGGCTGTTCTGCAAGCCGGTGCCAGGCGCGTGGTGATTGTTTCCTGGCTCCTGCAGCAGCCAGATGTCGCCCAGGCCGCCCAGGCTGTCATCCAGCAGGTGAAACAGGGTGCATAGGACGGAGCCTCCAGAAATATGGCAGGAAGCTGTTTTTGTCGGAGCGAGGGGCTTTAGTCCCTCACCGGTATGTTCTCGGGATTAAAGTCACGTGCCTCGATGGATTTGCGTCCCCGATAAACTACAATTTGCGAGTTACCCTGCAAAAAAGACACTCCCCTGTCCGGACATAGCGGACAGGGGAGTGATGAAGGAAATAAGAGCAGCCCGAGACTTTAGAAGTTGCAGCGCACAGCAGCGGAGTATTCCCAGCCGTTGTAGCAATTCTCATCATCCTTGCGGGCGGTGGTGTACTCAGCGCCAAGCATGAGCCTGGCGGCGTCCTTGTACTTGGCAGAGGCGTACAGGTTCACACCGAAGTAGAAGGCGTGCAGGCTGTCCACCCAGGAGGGGCTGGTAGTCTGCGTGCAGATGTAGCGGTCTGCTGCCAGCTTGCAAGCGCCCTTACCAGTCATGCCGTTGTAGCGGAAGACGAGGTCCACATTCGGGTGCACGGAATAAACCGGCTGCAGCTGAATACCGATGTTGTTGGTGCCATTGCCATCCTGCTGTTCGAAGGCTGCCACGGCATTGGCAGTGAAGGTCAGCTTGTTGTACTTGATTTCATAGCCCAGGGAGATGACATCCTTGAAGTCGATGCCGTAGTTGTTGGCACCGGGCTTGCGGTGGCCATGGTAGGCGTTGTTGAAGTCATGTGCATATTCACCGGAAATAGCGTGGTAACCGCTTTCGGATACATTGAACTTGTGCGTACCGCCGATGATGGCAAAGCACTTATCCTCCCACCCGAACTCACCCTTGAAACCGTCACCATGGTCATAGCGGTCGGTGTGGGCGAGGCTGCGTGTAGCGGAGGCGCGGTCATTGGCCATCACCTGCAGGTAGAGGATATTCTTCTTATCCGGAGAGGTGTAGTTCACCTCCACGCCCCAGTTGGTATCCAGAGCAAACTGATTGGCCACATAGGAACGCTCAATGCAGGGCATGCTGGCGTTGGACATGCGGAAATCGGAAGTAAGGCTGGGTGCAAACTTACCGACGCGGACGGTAAGCCCCTTCACGGCGTCAATGTTCTGCTTCAGCCAGATATCGTAGAAGCCGGTGTAGCTGTAGTTGTGCTTCTTGCGTCCTTTCGGGAAGGTATCGCGAACCGGCAGACCACCCATACGCACGTAGGTGTGGAACTGCGTGCCGGTGCGCATGAACACATTGGCACCAATCCAGTTGCGGCGGAACTCGTCGTTGTAGGGAGTAGCCCCCTTCTTGAGGTGCAGGCCGTTGCTGCCATTGGGCTGCACACTGGCCATCTGCCACTGCTGGCGGGTGGTCAGCGCGACCTTGGTCACGAAGGTGTCCTTGTTTTCGTAGATGACCAGAGCCTCCTTCACCGCCTCCACCCAATCCGTGGGAGCTGGCTTCGTGTTCAGGGTAATGGCATCGCCGGCAAAGGCGCTACCGGCAGCCAGTGAAAGAATCAATGCCTTTTTCATATTCTCTTAGCGCAGCTTGGAGAAGAGGGTGGCGGCGTCCAGCACGGGCATGTACTCCTTGTGGTCCAGACCGGCATCCAGCACATAGAGGGTGAGCAGGCGCTTCACTACAGCCAGCAGCTTCTCCGGCTGCCAGGGCTTCTCGATGTAGTTATCGATGTGGCCGTCGTTGATGGCATTGATGGTATCGGCATGCGTAGCCTGACCGGTCAGCAGCACCTTGCGGGTCTTGGCAAAGCGGCGGTCGGCGGCAATCTTACCCAGCAGCTCGGTGCCGGTCTCACCGGGCATCACCTGGTCAGAGATTACCAGAGCCACGTGGTCGCCGTTATCGTCAATCTGGTCGATGAGCTGCATGCAGTCTGCCACGCTGGAGGCTTCCTCTAGACGCACGTGGGAGGCCAGCGGACGAAGGTCGCGCATTACGGAATCCAGCACTTCCTGCTGGTCATCTACACAAATAATGTTAATTGTTTCCATGAATTTGAGAGGTTGGTATGTTTACAGTGAATGAGGTTTCGCGGTCATTGCTGCGCACTTCAATGGTGCCGTTGTAGCTGTCGACCACACGGCGCACAATGGCCAGACCAAGACCGAGCCCGAAATCCAGACCCAGTTTCTTGGTAGTAAAGTTGGGGTTGAAAATCTTGTTAAGGTTTTCTTCGTCAATCGCGGGACCATTGTTGGCAATGGTCACGGAAACGTACTCCGTGGGCAGGAGCTGCACGCCCTGCACATGGCAGCACTCGCCGGTGATGGTGATGGCGGGGGCTTCCGTGCCGCCCTGGTCCATGGCATCGCAGGCGTTCTTGATGATATTGCTCCACACCTGCACGAGTTCGGTGACATCGGCAGTAATGCCGGGGATGGAGGAAAAACGAGTGGTGACAGATACACGCTTGAGCTTATTATGCAGCAGGTTCAGAGCATCGTTCACGCTCTGCTCCACGCTCACATCCGGCTCGCGGGTGCTATTGCCGCCACCCAGCAGCTTAACCGCGCGCACAATACCCGTGGCCAGCTTGGAGGCCATGCGCATATCGCGCAGATCATGCCCCAGTTCCCAGAAGCGGTAATTTCTCTTCAGATTGCGGATGAATTTGCCGGGCTGTTTCCGCCCTTCGTCCGTGTTGGGGAAAATATGGGCCATCACCTTGGCAGCCTCCTGCGGCAGGTCGAGCTCGCGCTCGTAGTAGCGGGCCGCACTGCGCAGCTCGCTGGCGGAAACGAAGGAATTATCCTCGAATCCGTAGGAGAAGAGCATGGCATTGTTCTTATCGTCATCCTCCAGGTACTCCTGCAGGCTGTCGGCCACAAACTCGGTGCGGCGGGAGATGACACCCACAGCATTGTTGAGCTCGTGTGCTATGCCGGCAGAAAGCTGGGCCAGCGTACTGGCCATCTCGGCGCGCTGAAGCACGCGCAAGGCTTCCTCCTTCTCGGAAGTCTTGGTGAAGATGCGGGAGTTCCGGGCAGCCAGTTCATGCACCAGCACCGGGATGAACTGGCGCTCGAAACATCCGTATTTCTCCGGCTCCACCACCTCCGTGGTATCGTCCACGTAGGTCACCACAGAGTCTTCCAATGCCACAATGTCATTGGAGCTGTGGTAGGAACGGGAGAAAAATGCCTGCACACAGACATAGGAACCTTCCTCCGCGCGGAATACTTCATAGCCGCGGGTGTTGCTTTCCACCGGCAGGTCGACCCCGGCATAGGAATCGGCCCGGCGGAAGGCAGCAAAACACCCTTTCTGCACGTAGTAGACGCGGTGGCACTCCTCGCCCTGCCCCACCAGCTGCTCGCCTTCGGCAAGCTCGATGGTGCGGCCGGGGTCGCTGAAGTACACTGCATTGATGCGCTTCAGGGGTTCAATAATCTGTTCAGGCAGGGGGAGCATTATATCTCGGTTTGATTTATCAGCCAAAGAAGCCGACAGCGCCCAGCAGGTACATGAGACCAATGGACAGAGCCAGGCCAATCAGGCACAGGATGGTACCGGAAATGGCCATGCCCTTCTGCTCGATGTGGCCGGTGGCGTAAGCCATGGCATTCGGGGGAGTGGAAATCGGCAGAGCCATACCCAGGGAGGAAGCGAAGGCGATGGTCACCAGCAGGCCGATGGCACCGGGAGCATCCATGGCTCCACCAGCCACCATGCCGGCAGCCACAGAAGCCATGATGGGCATGAGCAGAGCGGCGGTGGCCGTGTGGCTCATGAAGGTAGCCATGAAGAGGCAGATAAGGCTGGAGCCCACGATGAGGGCCAGGCTGTCCCATTCAGCGAAGGGAATGGAGTTGATGAGGTCGTTGGCCAGTTTGGTCTCACCCAGGGCAACACCCAGGGCAAAGCCACCGGCCACCAGCCAGAGCACGTCCCAGCTCATGGCGCGCAGGTCCTTGGCGGTGATAACGCCGGTCACGGAGAACACAGCGATGGGGATGATGGCCACGCTGTTGGCGTCCAGGCCATGGTACTGCTTGGGAACCACCCACAGAAGGATGGTCACGATGAAGGTGATGTACACCACCCAGGCCTTGGGCGTGGTCATGAACTTGCCCTTCATTTCCTTGGCAAGGTCCAGGGCCTTCTGGTCAATCGGGAACATCTTGAGAAGAATGACCCAGCCGATGAGCAGCATGATGACCACAAAGGGAATGCCGAACATCATCCAGTCACCGAAGGTCACATTCCAGCCATTCTCCTGCATGAACTTAAGAGCAATGGCGTTGGGGGGCGTGCCGATGGGGGTACCGATACCACCCACGTTGGCACCAATCGGAATGCAGAGGGCGAAGGCAGCGCGGCCACGGTCCTCCGGCTTGAACAGGGCAAGCACCGGAGTAAGCAGGGCCAGCATCATGGCAGCGGTGGCGGTGTTGCTCATGAACATGGAGAACAGAGCCGTCACGCTCATGAGACCCAGCAACACATACTTCGGGTTGGTGCCGAAGGGGCGGAGCAGCACGCGGGCCAGGTTGATGTCCAGACGGAACTTGGTGGCGGCGTCAGCCAGGAAGAAACCACCAAGGAACAGGATGATGATGGGGTCAGCAAAGGTAGCAAAAATGCTCTTCTGCTGGGTCAGGTTGGTCAGGTCCAGCTTGGAGATGCGGGCACTCACCTCGCCGTCGTACAGGCGACCGGCAGCATCCTTGAGGGCGGTGGCCTGGGCGGCATCAGCCTTACCACTTACCACGGGCTTGAGGATAGCGGTATTGATGGTGCTGCGCACCACGTCCGGGGTGAGGTTGGTGGCCTTCTTAAGGGACTCAGACACGCTGGCCTGAGTAGCCTTCACCACCTCGGCATCAGCGCCGGGGCCATAAGCATCTGCCACGATGGCAGCCACTTCCTTGCCGTCGAATTTATCAACCTTGAGGAAATTGAGCGATGTATTGGAGGTACCCAGCAGAGCCAGGGTAATCACCAGAACAGATGTGGTCCAGATCGGAATGACTTCCAGAATCCACATCAGAGCGGCAAACACGAAGAGCGCAATCACGCGCGTCTGAATCGGATTCACCGGCAGGCCCCATTCTTCGAAGGGCATGAACAGCATGCTGCCGCTAATCAGCAGCACAACCAGCAACTTAATGAGTGTTTTTGTTACCTGAGACATAATTGATTGGAATTGTGTTCTCAGCACAGGTCGGGCGTGCAGGTACACGCCACCTCGCGCGCGAGCGTGCGAGAACGGGCTTGTGCTACCCGTCACTTTACTACAATCTACCGCTATTGGCAAGTTTTACTTAGCAGAAAAGATACGCAATCCGGCAGAAAATAAGGCGAGGAGCCCCCCCGTTCTCACAGCAATGGCATCACTTCTGCTCCCTGGGCCAGCCGATGCACTGATGCACGATGACATTGTGATTTTCCGGCAGGCCTACCTCCCTTTTCAGAGCATCCTTATCAATCATGGCACGCACCACAGTGGAAAGCCCGCGGGAAGTGCAGTAAAGATACACATTCTGGTAGGCGGAGCCCACATGATTCTCGCCACCACGGTCATCCAGGCAGGTATAGAGCAGATGCAGCGGAGCATTCTTCACAAAATCCTGCCGCTCGCAATGCGGTATGAGATTTTTATCATTCACCTTGACCAGTTTATGCCCCGGGCCGTCGTATTCCCATGTGCCGGTAGGAGTGAGCACAAAAAGCTGCATATTCTGCAGACCGCGGGAAGTAGGAATCGTGCGCTTACCATACGAATTCACACCCCAGGCCACCCACAGGATATCCGCAAGGGTCTGGTCATCAATGGCACGCGTGGTATCATAATCGCGAGCCGAATGACGCTGCGCAATTGCCTCCAGCAGCGGCATGCCACCCGTCATCACCGGTGCCGGCAGCGGCTTTTCTTCCCCTGCTCCCCAGCCCGGCAGCACCGCCCCGGCCAACATACATAAACTTAATAAGCGACGAAACATATCCTGCATTCTAGCAGGAATTTCTCACCCTGCAAGAAAATTCAGAGAGCGGTAACCTTCTAAATCGCACGGTGTCCCAGAAACTTCACAATTGACTACATTATCAACACCGTTGGAGCCTGCCCCCCTCTTTATCCGCTCAATGGCGATTTGTGGGGGCTCAAATCCTTCGGAGCACGGGACTTCAGTCCCGAAAACATAACCGTTGCGGGGACTAAAGTCCCCCGCTCCGACCAGAAACATCCGCCCGACAAACTCCCATTTGGCGCAGCATTCTTTGGGACACATGTGCTTCTAAACACATTCAAAATCCAGGATTCAGAATTCTACATGCAAGAAAATCCCCCGGTTTCTCGACGAAACCGGGGGCGAAAGGGAGAAACTGGTAAGCGCGGGTTACTTGGCATTCACCACCTCATCCAGCGGGAGGATGATAAAGCCGATACCGCGGTTTCCATTCTTGCTGTTGGTGTGGCAGGTCTCATAGATGATGCCGAGGTGGTCATCATCCACCATAGCCTGGCAGGAATAGCCCATGCAGCGGCGGGTATCATACAGCACGCCGCCGTTCCAGGTCTTGCCGTCATCGCGGGAGGCGCGCACCGTCATGAAGCTGCGGGGGTACACCGTGGGATTGCTGAACAGCAGCAGCTTGCCGTACTTGGCAGAGTTCACCGAGATAATGGAGCCCTGGCAGGTGGGTTCCACAAGGTCCTTGCAGTTGGTCTCATGAGCCTGCCAGGTCTTGCCCAGATCCTTGGTCACGTATACCACACGCTTGCCGGCCCAGGTCTCATTGCGGCAATTAATCATGATAGAACCGTCCTGCAGCTCCACTACCTGGCATTCCGAAGTCTTGTGCGGCACGCCATTGCCATAGGCCCAGTTCTTGCCGCCATCAGTGGAGTAGCAGATGGTGCTCATGCAGTTCGGGTTAGCACCGCGCTGCCAGATCTGGGCGGGGAATACGATAACACCCTTGCTGGTCACGATACCGTTGCCGGGGCCAGCCAGAATGGTAGTCCACTCCTCCTTCTTAATCTGGCGGGTGGGGTTCACATAGTCCTTGCACCAGGTCCTGCCATCGTCATCGGAATACACCATGCCCCACTGGCCGGTCTTATTCTTGTCAAAACCGGTCTGGGACACACCCAGAGAGGCACCACCACTGAAGTGGCACACCAGGGACTGCATCCAGATACGGCCATTGGAGGGGTCCTGCAGGATGCAGGGGTCACCGCAGCCGTTGTTGTAGCCGGGGCCGGCATCCATGCTCACCTCGGGCAGGGTCCAGGTCTGGCCTCCGTCTGTGGAACGCACCGTGGCCACATCAATATCGGCGCAGAGGTCACCCTCATGATTATAACGGGCATCGAAACAGGCCACCAGAGAACCTGCCTGCGTGCGAATGATACCGGGAATACGGAAGGCCACGCAGGGACGCGGAGCTGCACCGTTCGGCTGGTTGCCCACACTCTCACCCGGGAATGAAAGCATGATGCCCACGCGCTGGGTCACAGGAGCCTGCTCCGGGCTGTATTCCTTACCATCGATGGTAATCTTCACATTGCTGAAGCTGATGGAAGAGCCTACAGGTGCACCACCGGCAGGCTGCACATCCAGCCACAGGTGGTTGGCACCACCATCCAGTACTCCCTTGGTATGAATCACCACCGTACCATCTGCCAGAGGCACACCGGTACCGAATTCCTTGCCGTCACGAAGCTCAATACCCGTGGAATCACCCGTACGAAGAGTCACACTGGCCACGCGGGCAGGGTCAGACACCTTCAGGCTCACCTTGCCCACAGACTTAGGATTCTCAGCCCCTTCGCTCTCCACATCCAGTGCCAGCACCGGATTGTAGGTAGCACGCTTCATAATGGGGAACACGCCCGGGTCACGGAAACTTACCTTCTTGATGCTCATGGGACCCACCATCAGGGTCAGGTCATCCAGCAGCACACCACCACCCACGGCAGTATCAGCAGCAAAACGCACCGCCGTCGTGCCGGCTGGCATCGTCCACTTCAGCAGCTGGTTATAGCCGCCCACATTAGCCTTATCCACCTTCAGCACTTCCTTCTCACCAGCGGGGGTGACTGCAATCACGCGCAGACAGAAAGGAGAACGGGAGGTCCAGCGCTCCATCCAGCACTGCCCCTGGGCATCCACCTCGAGCGGCTTGCTCAGCGTCACGGTGACGGCATGCTTCTCACCACCCAGCAGACGAAGAGCCTGGGCGCTGTTCCGACCATGGCCGCGGTTAATCTCTGCATGACCGGCCTCTGCCGTCATGGTACCATACACACAAGGATGGCTGGTGAAGCCACCCGACGGCAGCTTCTCAAACTGCTCTGTGGCACTCGAGAATCCACAGGCCAGCATAGCCAGAATAAGCTCTTTCTTCATACAAAAAAAGTCTAGCACACTCCCCTGTGCCATAGCAAGAAAAATTATATTTCAGATTACCCCACGACAAGCTGATTCTGCAGAAGGATTAGTGATTCATGAGTCATTGGAAAAGAGCCTGTTGGTACACCATCCAGAAAAAAGCCCCGGCGCACATGGTCGGCGGCCGGGACTTGATAAACGGATATATCTGGACTGACTACTTCTTTGTTACAGTAATCTTACCGTAGGAATCACGGTTGGTCTCCATATCGAAGGTAATATACAGGCGCGGTTTCTTGACAGTCTTAGGCACGTTGAGCGTGTATACATTATTGCTGTGCTTGATACCGGCACTGCCATTGTGGCGGTCCTCGGCCACCTTGGTCTTACCATCATAAAGCTCCACAGCCATGAAACGTGCAGCGTGGCTGCCACGCTGGTAATTGAAGCTTACCTGGTAAGTACCGGCCTCCTTGAAAGGCAGCGGCCCCGTCACCTCCGTGGGAACCTTCTCGGCAGGAATCACCTCCGGGCTCCAGCCTTCAATCAGATTCAGCTCGCGCACCCACATACGCTCAGCATCAATGGCAGACTGTCCCAGAATGCTGTCCGGGTCAATCTCACGCAGGCGGGCGATTGTTTCCTTGAGTTCCTTTTTGTACTGCATGCCACCGTGACGACGCAGCAGACCAATGGCAATGCAGCAGAGCTGCTGCTGCTGTTCCTTATTGAAGTTAGGATTCTTCTGCAGCTCCTTAACCTCTGCCAGAGTCTTCTGCCAGTCCTTGGTGCCAGCCGTGCCAATGGCATAGTGGGGCAGATTCAAGGACATGACCTTGTCCATGCCGGATTTATCCTGAGGGTCGGCCTGCTTAATCATCTTATGCACATTATCCGGGCGGGATATTCCCTGCACAAAGGCAGCCTCACCCAGCAGACGGGCCTTCTCAGGGCCATTTGCCTTTCCGGCCTCAGCCATCAGCTTGTTCTGCTCGGCATAAGCCTTCTTCAGTTCGCCGATGCGCTTAGCCAGTGCAGCAGGCTTCTTGCGGTCCTTGAACGGGATTTTCAGGGAACCAAGCACCCTGCCCTCCCTGGTGTACACATTCACACCGGGAATACTATCCGGAGTAGGCACACGCAGATTACCGAAGCGCTCCTTGATTCTGGCATCCTGCTCCTTTCCGCCCAGATTAGACAGAGGCAGGGTCATGACCACGTCATTCTTAAGCACCTTGCCCACCTCACTATCCTTCATCATGAGGTCCACTGTCTTCTTACTGTGCTTATCCCAGCCGTCGGCATGCACAAACACGAACACAAGGCCGTCATCCTTCAGCTTGGTCTTCGCCTGCTCAAAGGTGTCTGCCGTGGAATAAGCTCCTGCTGTCAGCGGCAGCATCGCCAGAGCCAGAGCACATACTTTCATCATATCTTTCATTTTCTAGTCAAAGGGTTAGGGGTTAGGCAGCCTGGTCGCCGTAGATATAAATACCATTCAGATGGAAGAATTCCGGTCCGCCGGCGCGCAGAATGCGCACGTACTTAGCCACAGGCTTCTTGCCGCCCAGGTCGGAGCGCATCACGCGGTTCTTGCAGGGACCGAAATCATGCACATCCTTCCAATCGGTGCCATTCTCAGAAACCTGCACCTTCATATTGTTACAGCGGTGAATATTGCCGGGCGAGGTAACCACCACAATGCCGGTGATATACACCTGGCGCGGCAGCTCCACAGCCACGAAGGCATCCTTATCCTTAGCGGTATGGAAGGTACCGCCTTCGGGGGTGAGCAGACCGGGGTGTTCGTGCGGATTATCCCACTTGGAGGTGGAGCTGGTCCAGATAAGGCCCTTTTCCGAAGCAAGCTTGCCGGGGAATCCTTCAAACTTCGGCATATTGATGCCGGTATTCTTGTGGCCGGTAGCCTTCACCATTTCCGCAATGGCATTGAACGCGCTGCGGTCGCGGCTCTTCTCGGCTGCCAGCAGGGGTGCGGAAAGCAGCTTGATACGCTCTTCCTTGCTCATGCTGCCCGTGCCGGAACCGATACCCTTGATGGTAGCCTGCATCATGCCGGCGGCATCCTTGGCGCTCATCTTACCGCTCAGCGTATTGCCCCAGTTGAGAATGGCAGGGGCATACTGAGCATTCGATACCGTAAGCCCCAGCACCTCGGCATAATACTTGCACACCTCCTGGGTTTTCTTCTCAATGCCCAGGGCAGCCATCTGCCGGTCGGCCAGATCCTCGATGTTCCAGCGGTCGGGCCCCATGACATCCACGCTCTTCCAGAATTTCAGGAAAGCCTTGCGCAGCTGCTCAGAGCCGGCGCCAAGCTTCTTCCCCATAGCCGCCAGGGTGCCCTTGGACATGAAATCGTAGGCCAATTCCGGATAAAGCGGCACCAGCCCGGTGCACAGGGTATCATTCAACTTTGTCCACTGCGCCACAGTAGAGCCTGCATTCTTCTCCAGCGTCTCACTCCACTCACGCCAGACCATCCAGTTGCGGGGCTGGGCCTCGGCTGCTTTCTCGAAGCATTCCAGCGCAGCCTCCAGATTGCCATCTGCAGCCTTCACTCCAGCCAGCACACGCCAGATATTGGACTCTGCCGTCTTCTTGGCCTGCTCATCGGAGTACATATCTGTAGCAGCGTGCAGAGAGGAATAGGTATGCACATTGCGGAACACCTGCCAATGCAGACCACGCTTCCAGCTCAGAGAGTACGCAGGAGTCCACTTATCGCCCACCTTCACGATGTAAGCGCAGTGGGCGGGCTCGCCCGCCGTCAGCGCCGGCACACCATTGGCCAGGGCAGCAAAGGCACCGAAGTGTGAAAGACTGCCACACACACCACCCACATACTGGGTCATATGGGCGCGGTTATCGCCCAGCGCTGTTTCAAAGGGAGCATAGTAAACCGGGCCATGAATGGAATCGCCATAGATGTTATTCAGGCGGTAATCGCAGCGCCAGCAGGCGCCTGTGTACTGAGTAACAGGTATATGCACATTCTCCAGGAACCATTTCAGACTGGATATGGAGCCATACTGGTTATCGCCCTTGCAACCGCACACCATGCGGCGCTCCCACATCGGCAGCTCATCAAACACCGTGTTCAGACGATCCTGGCGCCAAGCCTTGATATAGTAATCCGCACGCTCCACGGCATCCTGCTGATTCCAGCCGGATTTGGCGTACTCCAGCGCCGTGGCAGTAGCAATTTTGCGCAGCATGCTCTTCTCTGCCAGGTCAGGGTATTTCTCCTGAATCTGCATCAGGATAGACAGCGCCATGCCGGGGCGCACACATTCGCCGCTGAAGGCAAACTCATTCAGCCAATCCGGAGTATCAGCAATTTCCTCCATCAGCTTGCGACCAGCCTCATCCCTGGCACTTACGCTGAATGCGTAAGCAGCCTGGCTTTCCTTATCCAGGCGAGCCACCCGCTCCTTCAGCTTCTTGAGATTCCACTTGGCAGAGGCGGGCAATTCGGCGCCCTTCGGCAGATTACCCTCCATATCAGCGAGTTCCTTGCGGGCTTTTGTCAGCTGCTCGGTGCGGTTCCTGGCAGCCTTGGCCACATCCTCCTGGCTGCGCAGTTCGGCATCGGCCACTACCCACTGAGCCAGCAGCAACATATTTTCCTTCTTGCGGAAGAATTTCACCAGCTCCGCATCATCCTTGCCGCCCATCCGCTTCAGGATTTCTGCGGCCACCTGTTTCTTCACCGCCTGGCAATCAGCCCAGGCGCCAGCAGCCACAATACTCTTGTTAATGCGCCCTTCCGCCGCCTTATCCGCTGAATCATCCGCCTGTTCTGCGGCTTCTGCCTTTCCAGACTTCTTCTTATCCTTTTTCTTAGCGGACTTCTTATCCGCCTTCTTAGCAACTTTCTTACTACTGGTCGCACCTGGTTTGGCATGGCAGGTACCACCACCTGCCAGCCCCAGAGCCAGCAGTGCCATCGTTATCAATATTCCAGCCTTCATAAATAGTTATTGATTAGAATCCTGGCCATATACTACCATCATCCGGAGCATATCACAAGACAAAACAACCTATTCTGCCCCCCCCAGATGCGAACTCAGGCAAGACGAGTCACTTCCAGCTGCCGCACCATGCACTGGTTCGTTTCGCCGTTAGCATTGGTGCAACGCGGAGTAAAGCAAAGCGAGAATCGGTGATTTCCTGCCGGAAGCGTAACCTGCAGAGCAGCAGAGCGGCTGTAAATCTCCCACTGCCCCGCCTCTGTGTTATGCGGCAGCAGAATGATACCTGCCGTTTCGCCATTCACCTGAAGCTCGCGCAGCGCACAGGTATCGCTGTCGCGCAGGGAGGCAGTGGCATTGCAGTAGTGCACGCGCACCGCATACGTACCCGCCGCCAGCACCGTCTCCTCGTAGTCCAGACGTGCCGTGCATGGGCGGGTATCCAGCCAGGCCTGGCCATACTCCACCGTGAACTCAGCCTGTTCACCCACACGGGCAGGTTGCAGCTCCACCCGGCAACCAGGTGCGGGGCATTCGAAGGGGCGGCTGAAGCAGGAGGTGGTCACATCATTCACTGCCTGCACCGTGTACTCATTGTAATATGCCTTGCCGGGCGGTAGCGGGCATTGGCAATCCAGCGTGGCAGAAAAAGCCACACCATTGCGGAATACGTTGTAACTGGTTGCGCCCGGCACCGGATGCCAGCGCAGCAGTCGCGCCGTGGGGTTATCCCACTCCGGCTCAGGCAGGTCCTCAGTGGCGCGGAGCGCAGGCAGCGTCTCCACCGCCTCCTCGGCAGGCATCAGCTCCAGCTCAATCTGGATACGCCCCTTGGTATCCAACGGAATAATGGGGGAATCCGGGTGGCCGTTCACCATGACAGACCACACCTCGGTGCCGTAACCATTCACATGAATATCCAGCACCATATCGCGAAGGCGCAGGCCGGTGAGCCAGTGGCTGCCGCGGTATTCGCGGGGCACACAAGGCTGAATCACCAGGTTGTCCCCCTCAAATCTGATACCGAAGACAGAGTAGTAGAACATACCCAGCATGCCCGCCACACTCCAGAGCTGGCGGTCAGAGTTCTGGATTGTCTGTTCTGCAGCCCCTGTCTCAGCATGGAAATTCTCCTTGTTGGTACCGAAAGCCATGGCCGCCCGCAGCAGGGAGGACATTGAGAACGCTGCACCGGCCGGATTCTGCAGGTCGGCCTGCGCCAGCAGCACATATGATTCTACAAAAGGCCACACACTGCGATTGTGATAGGCCTTCTCCTGGCGCGATTTATAAGGCGTGAACACCGGGGTGCCGAACGGTGAACGCGGCAGGTGCTGCATAGCCGTGGCAGCGTGGTCACCAGCCAGCCCGCAGAGCGCAGCCAGAGCCGTGGCCAGAGAATCCACACGGTCATCCAGATAGCCTTCCGCCGTGCGCATCATGCCATACTGGCAGGAACCGGCACTCCAGAACTCATCCTGGATAGCGGTTGCCAGGCGCGCTGCTGCCGCTGCATACACCGCAGCTTCCTTGTCGCGGTCCAGCTCGCGCAGCATACGCGCCAGCAGCTGGCGGCAGAGATAATGAAGCACATTCGTGCCAAAAGCATAGGAAGCGCCTATATCCGCCGGCGTCATCCAGTCCGGATAACTCTGCTCACGCCAGTCGATGAACGATGTCTCGCCCGGGCGAAGCACCTCCTCCTCGGGCAGCACAGCGGCATCCTGCTCCAGAGTAGCCTTGAGCACATCCACACACCAGGCCAGCCATCCGGTATCCCCCTGCACTTCATACAGAGCCCAGGCTCCCAGTGCCCAGGAAACGCGGTCGGTAGAGACCGGCCAGCCGCCCCCCGTGCCGGTATCCTGCATCACCACCCCGTTGCGCACGCGGGATTCCAGGCTGCGTCGTGTGGCTTCCGGAGCAGCCAGAGCCGTACCCAGAGCCGCAGAGAAAGCAATATCGCGAGTCCAGACCGTGGACCAGTTTGCCCCGGCCAGCAGGTGCCCCTCCTCATTGATATCGGCCTGCAGCTCCTGTACCGCCAGGGCATACATAGCCTGGAGTACAGGAATCGAGCTGCGTACCCCGGCGCAGCCTGCGGGCAAAGCCATGGGGATGCTCAGCTCGCGGCACTCACCATCGCGAGTAATGCGCAGGCAGGTGGGCGAAACCAGCTCCGCCACCAGCCCCGGCTGCTCCAGCCGGGTGGCGGTGAGGCGGTACGCGCCGTTATCGAACAGAATCTGTTCCGGGGCAGAAGCCATAAAACGGGCATCAGAGAATGGCACCGGGCACATAGCCCACACCATCCGGGAAGCGGGTGGCAAGCTCCTCCACCATGGCGGCGAAGGCATCCACCTGCTGGGCAGCCATGCCGGTATCGCCGGCGTTGGCATCGTAAATCTCCTGAATCTCCTCGCGGGTCAGCAGCAGGCGGCCATCGGCGCCCAGGCGGTCCAGCAGGTCATTGGTGGAAATGAGACCATTGCGCAAATCGTTGGAAACAGCCACAGCGTGCTCCTTGATGACCTCGTGAGCCGTCTCGCGACCCACGCCGCGCTTCACGGCCGCCATCATGATGGTGGTGGTCATCAGGAAGGGCAGGTAGCGGTTCAGTTCGGTGCGTACCACGGGCTCGTACATGCCCATCTGATCCAGCACGGTGATGAAGGTCTCGAACAGGCCGTCGGCAGCCAGGAACGCATCCGGCAGCACGCAGCGGCGCACCACGGAGCAGGACACGTCGCCCTCGTTCCACTGGTCGCCGATAATGCCGCCAATCATGGTGAGGTGACCCTTCAGGATGGCGTGGAAGCCATTCACACGCTCACAGGAGCGGGGGTTCATCTTGTGCGGCATGGCGCTGGAACCCGTCTGACCCTTGGCAAAGCCCTCGGTGCACAGCTCGTGACCCACCATAAGGCGCCAGGTCTTGCAGAAGCTGCTGGGACCGCTGGCCAGACCCACCAGGCCGGAAATAATCTCAAAATCCAGGGAGCGCGGGTACACCTGACCCACATTCATCCACTTGGAGGAAATACCCAGGTGAGCGCAGATGCGGCTCTCGAGCTCGCGCACGGTCTCCGGGTTCTTGGCAAAAAGGGAAAGCTGGTCCAGCTGGGTACCCACAGCACCCTTCAGACCACGCACGCGGTAGCGCTCCATCATGCTCACCCAGGCCCAGGCCCAGTGCACAATCTCCTCGCCGAACATAGCTACGCGCTTGCCCATGGTCGTAGCCTGGGCGGCCACATTGTGCGTGCGGGCAGCAAATACCATATCGCGCCAGCCGTTGGCGCACTTGGCCATGCGGTCGAGCACGGCCACAGCCTTATCGCGGATGATGTGCATGGAGCGCCAGATCTGCAGCTGCTCCACGTTCTCCGTCAAGTCGCGGCTGGTCATGCCTTTGTGGATATGCTCGTGGCCGGCCAGGTCGCAGAACTCCTCGATACGGGCCTTCACGTCGTGGCGGGTCACACGCTCACGGGCGTTGATGCTGTCCACATCCACCTGCCCCTTCACGCTCTCGTAGGCATCAATAGCCTCCTGCGGAATATCCAGCCCCAGGTCCTTCTGGGCCTTCATCACGGCAATCCAGAACTCGCGCTCCAGCACAATGCGGCCTTCGGCAGACCAGATAGCTTTCATGGAATCGGAGGCATAACGCCCTGCCAGTACATTCGGTATTGAACTCATAATTTGTGTTTCGGGGTTCAGGTGAAAAGACATTCTACCAGAATAACACCGGATTTTCAAGCCCGAACATCACAGACACAAATCTGACACGCCTGCAAGCCACATGTGTCCCAAAGAATGCTGCGCCAAATGGGAGTTTGTCGGGCGGATGTTTCTGGTCGGAGCGGGGGACTTTAGTCCCCCCAACGGTTATGTTTTCGGGACTGAAGTCCCGTGCTCCGAAGGATTTGAGCCCCCGCCAAATCGCCATTTGGCGGATAAAAAGGGGGCAGGCTCCAGAACGGTGTTGGTAATGCAGTCAATTGCGAAATCTTTGGGACACATGTGCCTGCAAGCCGAATAATGAAGAATCATATTGACTCCGTAATTATTAAAATGCTATATATTACATATCGTAGACATTTCCATACTATATCCACATCCATGAGCCGATATTACTCTCTCATCATCAGAATCAACATCCTTGCTCTCTGCGCCTTCTTCCTGTGTTGCTGCGGCACATCCAGAATGCCCCAAGGCACCTGCAAACCAAATGGAGACCTCTCCATCGGCGCTGAAAAACTGGGTATACAGAACAAGAATGCCATCATCAAAATTGTTCAGAATAAATCCATCACCAGTCTCGAAAAGCTGAAAAAATATCTGGAAACCCCCACGCACGGGCGCGGAAAGGAGAACGGCAAGCGGTACGATATCTGGCACTACACCATGTACAGCACGGATTTGCAACGAAACAATTTCTGCCTGTTAGCTGTAGAAAGCACCAATAAGAACATCTGCCGCATGGCGTACATGACGAGTTCCGAATCTCAGACGCCGGCCTATTACGGAGATGCTGCGCTGGCACACGCCTTAAGCCAGGTGACATTCGGCAACGGAACAATAACCGGCTTACAAAATGCGTTTAAACAAGTAGAAAAAAGACGCCAGCCACTGGTAAAGAAATATCACAAATTGAAACCTGCTAAAAGAATTCCCAGGCAGATTGCTTCTCCCGCCGCCACACCAATCAACACATTATCAACTCAAACCAACACGCCGAAATCCAGTCGGGGTTACACGGCGTATACCAATTCCAATGGCGACCTGGAAGCCGGAGCTTCGTTCCTCAGCTGGAACAACCGCTCCACCATTAACAAAATGATTAAGAACCACCAATTCAACACGATTCAGAACATTGAAAACACATTAGGAAGCAAAGCCCATGCCAAGGGTAGCGGAAAGGATGGCCAGTACAGTATCTGGCACTATAACTGGAGCTCTAGCGACCTTTTGCACCATTGGACCTGCCTGCTGTATGCGCACCACCAGGGAAACCAGACCCTGTCGGTTGTCTATCACGCCGTACTCGAGGATGGAAAAAACCGATTTTATGGCGATAAATCCTTGTCTTCTAAAATAGAAAATGTTCAGGCAAACTGGAACACTTCTGCCGGAAACGCACAATACCCGGGGTTGCACAAGGCTTCTCATGTAGCATCTGATCAATCAATCAGCGTGGTCATTCCCTACATTCAACGCAGAGGCGAGGAAATAAAGACAGCCCAGCGAAACCAAGGTCCCAGCATTGGAACCATCCTTGCCGAAAGTCTAATCACCGGGGTCACACACGCATTGACAAATACATACACGCCTCAATCAACACCGGTCTCCTCCAGCTCGTCATCTTCCTCCTCCCTGTCCGGCACCAGTAACTATGGTACGCACACAGTCACCACTACCTCAGATTGCACGCGCTGCCACGGCAGAGGAAGTATAAACAACCCATACACGGACGGCTCCGTCACATGTTCATCATGCAACGGTTCAGGCAGAGTCACTGCCTCGACAAGGGTTGGCCGAAGCAGCTCCCTTACTCCTAACAGAACCCAGTGCTCACTGTGCAACGGCCAGAAAATGTATGATGGCAAACGCTGCCCGAGCTGCCTTGGTAAGGGGTATCAGGAAAGTTTCTTCCACTAAATCATTTACATGAAGAAAAAAACTCTGTTAAACCTTCTGGTTGATATGTTATTTCGCGGCAAGGTCGTAACTCCGCCGGAACACGGGACATTAATCCCGTAGACATAACCGACGAGGGACCGCCCCCCCTCTGATCCGAACATCAGAAAAACCGCCTGTGATCCTCTCAGGCGGTTTTTCCTTACCGGTGCGGCAGTCGCCGCACACGTACTCATTATTCTGCATTCTGCATTTTGACTTCTGCATTTGTCTCCACCCGCATGCTGGGGGAGAGGCCGTAGGTCTGCGGCTCGTAGAGCAGCTGCGCCTGAGCGGGAGGTGCCGTGGCACAGCCGGCGCGCTTCACGCGGGCGTAGTAGCGCAAGTTCACGATATCCCTGCCCCACCAGCGGGTGCAGAAGCCACGCACGCGGTCGGCCAGGTACTCGCGCTGGTCAAAATACTCGCTCCAGCTGAGGGGTTCCAGCCCGGCAGCCTGGCTCGGCACATTGGGGTTGATGGCTTCCATGCAGGAGGGCAGGTAATCCTCCAGCACAAAGTAATGCAGGTCCTGCTGGCTGCCCTTGGCGCAGGTCAGCGACACACGCACCACATCCCCCACGGCGAACTCTGTGGCAGGACGCCAGATACCATCCTCACCCTGCTTCTCATACACGCGGGTCATCTGCAGCCCCTTCTCCGTCACGCCGGGGTATTCGGTCTGCACTGGCTGAGCCTTGGCACGCAGCACTGCATACACTGTGCCACGCAGGGAAACATAGGCCGTGTTCATGTCCGGGTTCTTCACCTGGTACACCCCGCGGTCAAGCGTGGCCACACCGTGCGGCAGGCGCAGAATAGCCTCCACGCTGGCACCGGGGGAATTGCCCACATAGGTCATGAGCGCATACAGCGACCAGGCGCTGCGCCAGCTGCTGTGGTGGCGGTAATCGGCAGCGCGGGTGCGAATCCAGCGCAGGAAGGCCTCATGGCGGCCATCGTTGTTGGCACGCAGGTATTCCAGGAACTCGATATCACCCCGCACGGAGCCGCTGCAGCGCCAGCCGCACTCCGTGGCAGCCAGAGCAGCCTTCAGGGCATCGCGCTGAGCCTCACGGTTCTGCAGGGCACGAGCAATCTCATAGCGGGTGAGGGGATCCAGCTTCGAAGCATCGACCTTCTGCAGGTAATTCAGGAGCTTATACCACTTGGGCCAGGGCAGGTCAACTCCACGCTCCTCGGCCATGCGCAGCACCATGGCCACGTGGGCACTGACCCACGGGCTGCTGCTGCGGGCACCCGGCCAGAACGGCAGGCCGCCGTCCGGCTGCTGGTGGCGCAGCAGGTTGCGGATAGATTCCTGCACCACCTGCTCCACGCGAGAGGCGGGGGTCTGTGCCATGCGGGGGCAGAGCGGCGCCAGGCGGTCATACATGAGCCAGGGCAGCAGGGCCGATGCCGCATATTCCGTATGCCCCTGCGGAGTCTCCAGCAGGAAGTCCACCGCCCCCTGCAGGTGCAGCAGCGGATTGGCAGAAACCAGCAGCTCCAGACGACAGTTCGGAGACTGAGCCACCTCCGCAGCCAGCTTCTCTGCGGGCACCAGGGTGCCCTGCCCCGGCTCGAGTACCAGGTGGTGCGCCTCCTTGAGCAGAGGAGAGGGATGCCGCACCTCAAACTCAGCCTGCACAGCGTCCTCGCCCGTGGCACCTGTGGCCACCCAGCGGTACTTCTGCGTGCCGGTCTGCTGCGGATTCACCTCGAAATTCAGCGTAGCGGAGGCCCCGGCGGCCAGGGTTACCTGCTGCGGCTCACCGCCTTCCATCATGCTCACCTGCCAGGTACCTTCGGCATCGGTGTTGTTAGTCACAGTAAGCGGAATGATGGCCTTGTCGCCCGTGCTCATGAAGAGCGGAGCCCCGGCGCTGAGCATCACCGGCTGATTGACCACGAACTGGCCTTCCTTTGTGGCAAAGCGGCCACCCTCCTTGTCTGCCGCCACAGCAAACACACGATAGGTGGTCAGCGTATCCGGCATGGTACAGGTCGTGCTGAAATACCCCTGCGCATCGGTATACAGGGCGCTGCGCCAGAAGGCCAGCGGGTTGAAATTCGTACGCACACGCGGAGCAACAGGCGCTGCAACCCCTGCTGCCAGAGTTTCGGCAGCTCCTTCCTCCACGGCCATATCAGCATCCATCCCGATACCTACATTCATACTCTCAGAGGCGGCATTCATGGCCATGGGAGCAGCAGCCTTCATCATGAGTCGATTACCCATGGCACGCGGAGCATACTCACGCATCCACCAGGGCTGGTGCTTCCAGCTGCCATCCGGCTGCAGCCCCTCGCCCTGCCACAGGCCGGGCAGCGGATTAAAACGCGGGGAAAGGGTATATGTGCGCTGACGCACCAGGCGGGGATACAGACGCAGCGCTCGCATCCTGAAGCTCAAAGCCTCAGCTACATCCGGGCACTTGTACTCGCTCTGCGAAAGCATACCGGCATCCACTGCGTACAGGGTCACCACCGCCTGGGTCCCCGTGCCATTCGGCAGAGTCACGCGGCCGGCCATGCGCTGCTGCGTGCCGGGGCGCACAGGCTCCGTGGGCAGCTGCAGCTCCACCTTCAGCTCGCGGTTCGGCGCAGGCGGATTCAGCGTGGTGCTGTCGGTCAGAATACTTTCAATAACGTTTGTTTCTGCATTGCGGCGGGGCAGAATGGCATGCACCTGCACCTGACCACCCTCATCCGCCTGCAGCGGGGCAGCAAATTCATGGCGTCCCTTCTGCACAGTGATGGGCATCACGCGGGAGCGCTGGCCGCAGGTCACCACCAGCACGCCCTGCCCCTCCATGCCGGATTCCAGCACCATGCGCTGGCCATCCTCGCTGCGGCTCAGGCGGAAAGACACCTGCTCCGGCTGCACGGGACGCACCCAGCGCATATAATCGCAGGTGAACACACGGCCGTAGGGATCGCGCCCCATGAGCTCCACCTTGAAATCATTGCCGAATTCGGCGCTGTGCTTCCTCATGAGCTCCAGCAGCGGCAGCTCGAACACATCCGTGCCCGCCGGCACATTGAACCAGTTGCTCCAGATTTCCTCTTCCTGCAGACGGATGAGCACAAAACCATTCGACAACGGCGTGGAGGTGCGGCGGGTACCGCGCAGGCTCACCTTGATGCTCTGGCCATATGCCGGAGCTTTGCCGCAGCAGGCGCAGGTCAGTTTCAGGTGGTCACCCTCCACCAGGCTGGGCACCACTTCTGCCGGCTGGTATTCACCGTAGCTGTGGAAGCGGCGGTATTCCTGACGGTCACTCACCACAGCACCCTCACATTGCACCGTAAAGCTCTTTGTACCGTGCTCACCCAGCTTGCAGCGGAATTCCGCAGTACCGTCCGCCCCCAGCGGCTGGCTCAGATTGAGTGTGTACCGCTTGCGGCCGAAGCCTGACACCTCGCGACCACCTTCCAAGGGCACATCGCTAGTCAGTTCCACCTCGGCACGACCTGTACTCAGCGGAGTGCCGTTAAAATCCTCGGACTTCACCCGGAACACCCACTCCTGCGGAGCCACAACCTCCGTCTTATCCTCGGTTTCCACCGTAAAGGCATCGCGGCGGTACACCTGGCAATTCACCTCGCTGCTGGCCAGGGTACGCGGATAGGTGGTATCAATATAGACCTTGTATCGGCCGCACACGTCCTCCTCACCTGCGGGCAGTACCAGCTCCTGACTGAAGGCGCCGTACTCATCCACATTGAACTGGCGTTTGAAGAGCGTGGTACCATCCGGCGCCACAAATCGCAGCACCAGCTCGCGGTGGCGGGAATGCGAAATGCGGTTCAGCACATCCACCGCGCGCAGATAACCACGCACGAAAACCTTCTCGCCGGGACGGTAGAGCTTGCGATCGGTCCAGAGCATGGCCCGCAGCTCCACGCCCTCTGCCTTGGTATTGATGCGGGAGGCCTCCCAGCGGTTACCATTCGGCTGTACCACACAGTAGTCCTCCCCGTGCTGCAGGAGAATATCGCCAGTGATGCGCGGCAGGGTCACGATACCCTCACGCACCGGCAGAGCCTTCTTTTCCTCGCCCTCCAGGCAGGTAGCCTGTGCGCCATCCACTGCCGAGGCATCACTGTGGCGCAACACCAGCGCCGGGTATCCGTCCTCCGAAGCACCGATGATGCACAGCGCCAGGTCCGACACCGTCACCAGCGTATCGCGGCGCAGCACCATCTTCTCCGGGTTCAGCCCCAGACTGCGGGCAGCTGCCGCCACCGATTCCGACGGGTAAAAATCCATCTCCAGCAGGTAGAGCCCCGGTGCAAGCTGCCCGCCGGCAAGCGTATCCAGGTCCACCGCCACCTTGCAGGTTCCCACCAGCGGATTCGCCCCGCCCGGCAGGACAATCTCCTGCGGCGCATAATGATGACCACCGGAACCCTCCAGGAAAATACGATTATGCAGCACCTCCCAGGCGCGTTCATACTCCGCAGGGCGGTCAGGCATGGCCTCCGGCTTAGCCAGGCCGGCATTGATACGCGCCTGCATCACGGCGCGCTCATAATTCAGCGTCACCAGGCTGCTGCGGCGCTCCTGCTGCTCCAGGTGCTGGCGCACTTTGGGCAGCGCCTGGGTCACCTCTGCCGCCTTCCAGTGGCGCAGACGGGCACGCACGCGGCTGCCATTCACAGCAGGCAGCTCCAGGCTGTGCTTGCCCTGCAGCGGCAGGTAATGCATCTCCCCCGTGGTCAGAGACGGTTCCATGGGAGTCACGCTCAACCGACAGGTAAAATCCTTTTCCATACGCAGCCCCAGCGTGCCCTCCATGCCGGCCTTGAACGTGCATTCCGCCAGCACGGGCACGGGCGTCTCGATAGCCAGCTTCATGCCGGGAGAGGCACTGGGGTGGCGATAGCGCACCATGAGCCCGGTGGTCTTCTCCTCATCCACCAGTTCCTCGTCCTCATCGCGGGCCTCGGGGTCGGCTGCCTTCAGGGTGAACTCCTGCGGCTCAAGCTCGCCCAGATAGCGCACCTTCATCTCGCGGCCATTCACCGTAGCTGTGCGGGTCACACCATCTTCGGCCAGGGAAGTCTCCACGCCGTCCAGCGTAAGCCGCATCTCGCGGAATGCCTTCTTCAGCTGCTCCCTTTCCACCATGGAATTGAAACGCACCTCCAGCACATTCTCCGCAGCCCCCTGCTCTGCACGGCCGGCTGTCTGCTCCGGGGTAGCCACCAGATGGCGACTCACATGAATATCCCCCAGGTTACTTTCCAGGAAAGCACTGCCCTTGACCGGCGTAGCGGTGAGCCGCCAGATACTGTCTGCCGGCAGCTGGCGCTCCGGGCGCACCACCACATAGCCCTGCAGCGGCATATCCTGGCGCAGCTCCTCCCACTTCACCCCGCGCAGCGCCAGAGAGCGCAGCACGCTGTAACTGTTTCCATGGCGCAGCTGTGCCTGCTCCACGATACCGCGAGCCTTCTCCCCCGTCTCAAAGAAATCGCCCTTGTCATCCATCTTCACGCGGCTGAAGGTGTAGCTCACCTCGCTCTGCGGATTCAGATTGCGGGCCTCCTCCGTGTACTGGTAGCGGGCAGACACCAGTGCCGCACCGCTCGGATAATCGCGCAGCTCCTCATTCACCAGCAGCGTGGCAGGAGCATGAAAACGGAATTCGTACTGGTTCAGATTGCGCCCGCTCTGGTAGCGCACTCCCTCCCGGAACCTGAGGCAGAATTCTGTGCTGATGCTCGTACCGGGCACAGGCTCGATACGCAGACAATCCTGATCCACCCACACCACACGCGGTTTATGAGCATCATCTCCGCTGATGGTGAATAAGTCCTGACCCTTGTCCGCTGCCGTGGCACCGCTCAGATACTGGTTCTCCACCACGGTGCGTGTCACCACAGGTTCATCAAAATTGATATTCACAATACCCTGGCGCTCCCAATACGACAGAGAATCCGCCCATGCAGCAGGCATGGCGGCTATGAGAAATAAGAAAATTTTACGGGCAATACACTGCATATCGAACCCATTCTACCTGATTTCCGCCCGCTACTCAACCCTTTATTATGTCCCCGGGGATTTCATACGCTGGCAAGGCCAGCGTATTTCATGCGTGGCGCCTGCCACGCTTTCATACGTCCGAAGGACGAATTTCGTACACGCAAAACGTGTAATTCATTGAGTTGCGTAGCGGCGACTCGTTACCGCTGCATGAGCAGCGGTACTGCCGATAGAGTACTCTTTACTGAAACAACGTACCCTGGGTAATTTTCTTCCCGATGACAACAAATTCGACAAGCTTTCACTACGTAGGGATGTACCGCTGCTCATGAATTACCGCCTGTCGGCGGTATGAAAGCGTGGCTGCGCCACGCTTTGAGAGGAAAACAAACCTGCCGCACCTTATTCAGATGCGGCAGGGAAAAATCACCGATAGTTGATTATCGCTCTTCTTTAGAAGTTGATGCGGTAACCCACCGTGCCGTTCACGTTGGTGTAGTCGCTGCGGAGTTCCACGGAAGCATCCATGAAGATGCTGCCGCCATCCTGACCCACGGGAATGGTCAGGCCGGCACCCATTTCCAGACCGAAGGCACCCATTTCCGTGCTCTTCACGCTGGACTTGCTTTCCGGCAGAGCTGCCAGAGCCACATCGCTGCTGCCGTTGCCGTCACCCACGTCGAACTTGGCAAGCACACGAGCCACCAGGATGCTGGTGCGGTTGTACATGCTCTCACCCACGACGGCCTGCACACGGGCACCGGCACCGAAGGTCACGGTATCCATGGTCTGCTCGCCTACCTCAAGAGCCAGGTCGCTGCCCTTCTCGGTGTAGCCGTCAACCG
>JAZQVE010000031.1:0-11811 GCA_045631705.1 Akkermansia sp.
CGTTATGGCAAAAGTTCCCGTTATTCAGCTCCGCAAAGGTCACGCCGTGAACTACAACGGCGATATCTGCGTTGTGCGTGAGAGCCAGCTCAAGACTCCCCCCCGCATGGCCTCCTATGTGCAGATGACCATCCGCAGCATTGCTTCCGGCAAGGACTACAACCTGCGCCTCACCTCCAACGACTTCCTTGAGGGTGTGATGCTCAGCCGCGAGGAGATGGAATTCTCCTACGTGGACGGCATGGGCTACCACTTCCTGAACACCGAGACCTACGAGGACGTTTGCGTGGGCGAGGATATCGTGGAACCTGTTAAGGATTACCTCATCGAGGGTGGTGTGTATGTTCTTCTCTTCACTGATGAAATCGTGTGCTCCATCGAGCTTCCCGCCGCCATCACCATGGAAGTGGCCGAGGCTCCCGAGGGCGTGAAGGGCAACTCCGCCAACAACGTGTACAAGAGCGCTACCATGACCACGGGCCTCGTGGTGCAGGTGCCCCTGTTCATCACTGCTGGTCAGCGCATCTCCGTGAAGACGGAAGATGGCACCTACCTGGGCCGCGTGAACAACTAATCTGTATACAAAATCCGCTTTTCTACCGCCGTGGAGCATATCCACGGCGGTTTTTTGTTGCAGGGCAGGGTGCTTTGTGATAGAGTGAAGGCACTAAAGCAGTTTTTATACTATGATCAGCCACATCGTTCGCGGTAAAAAGGTATTCGAGGATGAAATCGATGCGCTCAAGGTCCTTTGTGACGAGCTGGATAATTCCTTTGATGAAGCAGTAGAGGCCATGCGCAAGGCCATCAACTCCGGCCACAAGATTGTGATTGTAGGTGTGGGCAAGAGCGGCCTTATTGGTGATAAGATTGCCGCCACCCTTACCTCTACCGGTGCTCCCTCTGTGGTGCTGGATACCATGAACGCCCTTCACGGTGACCTCGGCATCGTGCAGGACGGTGACGCCTGCATCGCCATGTCCTACTCCGGTGAGACAGCAGAGCTGCTCACTCTCATGCCTTTCCTGAAGCGCTTTGATATGCCTATCATCAGCATGACCGGCAAGCCCGGTTCCACGCTGGCCCAGCTTTCCGATGTGGTGCTCAACACGCATGTGGAGCGTGAGGCAGACCCGCTGAACCTGGCCCCCACCTCTTCCTCCACCGCCATGCTTGTCATGGGTGATGCTCTGGCCATGGCCCTGCTTGAGGCTCAGAACTTCACCAAGGAAGACTTTGCCCGCAGCCACCCCGGTGGTTCCCTGGGGCGTGCGCTCCTTACCCGCATCAGCGACATTATGCGTACGGAGTTTGCCAAGCTGCCTGAGTCCTCCAGCATCATGGATTGTATCATTGCCATGTCCACCGCCCGTGTGGGTGCCTGCATCCTGGTTCATGAGGATGGTTCCCTGGCCGGTGTGTTCACTCACGGTGACTTCGCCCGCGCTTACCAGAAGGACCCCTCCTGTGGTGCCCAACCCGTGCGCGACATCATGACCAAGAACCCCGTGTATGTGGAGGCTGATAAGCTTGCTATTGTGGCGGTGAAGACCCTGCGCGACCGTCGTATCGACGACCTGGTGGTGCTGGATGAAGATAAGAAACCTGTGGGCCTTATCGATACTCAGGACCTTGTACGTCTCAAACTCATCTGATTTAAGACGCTGAAAGCAGAAATTTTAGCCTTTATCACACTTTAGGCTTGATTTCTTTGCGGAAAAGGTGCATCATACGCCACCGCATTTGCGAAAGCAAGAGATCTTACAACAAAAAAAGCTATGAGAAAGTACGAAGCACTGATCGTTCTGAACATGAAGGGTTCTGCCACCCTCGATGAGCTGACCGCCGCTATGACGGAGAAGCTTGAGGCCGCAGGCGCCAAGGTGACCGGCACCACGAATGTGGGTCGTCGTGAATTCGCTTATGAGTCTAACCACCTGACCCACGGTCAGTACATGCTCTTCCAGTTCGACGCTGAGCCCTCCGTGATTCGCACTGCCCGCGAGGCTCTCGCCATCGACGAGCGCGTACACTACCAGTACTACCGCACCAAGTAAGGTGCCGGTTATACGCGATACACCTTTTTATTTCCCGGAAACCTGCCTGAATAAGGCAGGTTTTCTGTGTTTGAAAGCCCCTCAATATGTTCAGCAGATTTTCAATCAGTCAAGCTTATATCGGTCTCTGTGCCTTGTGGGCTGTGGGCCTGGGGGCTTGCCAGCAGCCCTCGCCTAAGCCCCTGCTGTTCGATGTCGTGGCGTCATTTGGTATCACATACCGCGAGAGCCTGGCGGAGTTCCGCGCAGCGTATCCCGAGGAGCTGGCGGCGTTCAAGGCGGAGCTCATCCGTTCTTATGCAGCCCTGCAGGTGGATGCCCCCGCGCAGGACAATCTGCCGCTGGGGCTGGATGCCAGGATATGGAAGCGCCTGGCAGGAACAAAGGCTTTCAAGTCTTTGCCGGAGGAGCTGCGCGGGTCGGAGCATGGTTGCCCCCATGGTGTCTACACGGCGCTTTGGGAGGAGATTGCCGCTGAGACGGATACCTCACCTGAGATTGAGAACCAGCTCCGCCGCAAGGCTATCTGCAATCTGTACCAATACGAACTGGCTATAGATGAGTGCAGCATGCCCCCGGGTGTGGAGGTCTATATTGGTTTTTATCTGCCACAGGCCGGAATTCTTGAAATCCCGCATCCCAACCGGAAGACGGGGCTGAGCGGATGTACCTATTACGTGCGAAGCGAGACATTGACTCCCGAGCAGCTGCAGCATATTGCCTGGCTCAGGAATGCCATCGACGGAATCCCCGCGGATGCGCCCGACCGGTACGAGCAGAAACAGCAGCTCCTGAGCGAGTATTACCAGCGCTGTGCTGGACATCCCGGTTGACCCGGTAAATTGCAGTTTAGCGAGCAGCTGTTTTTGTCGGAGCGGAGAGACTTCAGTACCTCATCGGTTATGTCTTCGGGACCAAAGTCCCGTGCTCCGAATGATTTGGCCTCCGCCAGGTCGACATTTCTTGAATGCGGGCGACTCTGGCATCGTTTAACCCGCCAGGGCAGCGAGCAGCTCCTCTCTGCCGGCGGGGAGGTGCTGGAAATGCTGCAGCAGTGTGTGGTGGGGAGCCTGGGTGGGTGAATAGAGTCCGTGCAGTTCGGCCAGGCGTTTTTCGAAGTGCTGGAGGATGGCACGGCGGGGAGTAGAGGTGGTCACATAATCCAAGGCTCCGGAGATGAGTTTGTGCCAGTCCTGGTCCGGAGCACCGGGTTCCAGGGTAGCAAGGAGCAGGCGGGCCATATAGCTGGCCAGGCGGAGCCTGAGCAGATTGCTCCGCAGAGGGAGCCGTGGGGAAATCAGGTTCACGGAGTTGAGTGAGTGCAGGTCTCCCTGCGAGGCAGGGCGGTAGAGCAGCTCACACTCGTGAAATAAATCCACTTGCCCGCTGAGTTCGCTGCCGGGTTTGCGGGCCAGGCGCGCGGCAGTGCGCACCAGTCCGTGCTGTGCGGTGCACCAGGTGATGATGAGTCCGTGCTCACCCAGTGGCTGCAGGCGCAGGATTGTGCCAGTATCCTTTTCCATTTAGTTGCCCGGGCTCGCTGCAGGTTGCATATTAGCGATTCCGGAGAGCTCCAGAGCACGCTGGTAAGGCACGATGGAATTACCCTTGGAGAAGATACTGCTGGCGATGCGGAGGTTGCGGGAGGCTTCGATGCGGTTGCCCTCGGCCAGAGCAAAGACGGCCTGGCTGTAGTAGTAGAGCGGGGTGTCAGAAATCGGGCTGAGTTCCTTGACCAGTTCTCTTGCCTTCTCCGTCTGTCCCAGCCTGATAAGGCACAGGAACTCACGGAAATCCAGCACGTAGAGCAGTTCCTCCGGCGTTTCGTACGGCAGTTTGCTGCGCAGTTCGTGAATGCAGTCAATCCCTTCCTGGTAGCGGCCGGTGGCCAGATTCATATTGGCCAGGTTCATGATGGTCACCGGGTCATCAGGCATGGCCTTGCGTACGCGCTGAAGCTCCTCCGCGGCTTCCTCGAAGTATTTCTGCTCCATGAGACAGCAGGCGCGCAGATTCCATACATTGGGGTTTTTTCGGAAAATCATCTCGCAGTCGGCCAGGTAGCCGATGCATGCAACCCACTGTCCCTGCTGGTAGGCTAGCTTGGCGTTGTTGAAGGCGCGCAGGTACTGCTCGCGCTCATTGCGTGGCAGGTTGGAGAACTCCACCAGCCATTCTGCCACGGGGGCGGCTGCCGGTTCTGTGCGTTCCATCTGGGCATAGCCGGTCTGCTGAAGGGCAGCCAGCGCAATCAGAAGCAGGAAAAGCGTTCTCATCTTGCTGCAGGGTGATTCAGAATTGTCTCAGCCATGGCCTCGGGGGTAAGGCCGTGCTTGGCGCGCAGCTGATCCTCGCGGCCGTGTTCAATGAATTCATTCGGCCAGCCCAGACGCAGCACCGGAGTGGTGCAATTCTGTTCGTTGAGGAACTCCATGACCGCAGAGCCGAAACCACCAGCAATGACGTGGTCTTCCATCGTGACGATGAGGCGGGTGCCGGCAGCCTGCTGCAGAATGCATTCCGTATCCAGCGGGCAGGTGAAGCGGGCGTTCACATGGGCACAGGAGATTCCCTTTTCTGCCAGGATGGCGCTTACCTTGGCGGCGTAGCCATTCATATTGCCGAGCGCCAGCAGGGTGATGTCGGAGCCTTGCTGCAGCACCTCGGCCTTGCCGACCGGCAGGGGCTGGAGTTGCTCCGGCATGGGGGCGCCTTCGGCGGTTCCTCGCGGGTAGCGGATGATGCTGGGGCGGTCGCTGATGCCGTTCATGGTGCAGAGCATATGCCCCAGTTCGGCTTCGTCCTTAGGCTGCATCATCACCACATTGGGGATAGCGCGCATCATGGCGATATCGAACAGACCGTGGTGCGTGGGACCATCATCCGGTGAGAGTCCGGCGCGGTCCATGCAGAAACGAACCGGCAGGTTCTGCAGCGCGGCGTCATGCTGAATCATATCTACACAGCGCTGCATGAACGTGGAATAGACGGCCAGGTATGGCTTGAGCCCCTGGGTTGCCATGCCGCAGGCAAAGAGCGCAGCGTGCTCCTCGGCTATGCCTACATCGTAATAGCGCTTCGGGAACCGGGAGCGGAAGATATCCAGCCGGGTTCCGGTGGGCATGGCCGCGGTGATGGCGGTGATATCCGGGTCATCGGCAGCCAGGGTGCTCAGGTGTGTACCGAAAGCTTCTGAGTAGGTGATGATGGAGCCTTTGCTGGTGCTGCCGTCCTCAATATTGTACTGGCCGATGCCGTGGAACTTGGTCGGGTTGCTGGCAGCGGGGGCGTAGCCACGTCCTTTTTCGGTGATGACATGAATGATGACCGGGCCGTTGTGGCGTGAGGCTATGCGCAGGATTTTCTCCAGTCTCTGCGTGTCGTGTCCGTCTACCGGGCCGTAGTAGCTGAGCCCCAGCTCCTGGAAGAAGCTCAGCGGGGTAATGATGCTGTGTGCCGCATGCACCAGTTTGGAGACTTGCTTGCGTGCGCCTTCACCGGCCAGCTTTTCAATGATGACCTTGGTGCGTTCGCGTAGCCAGGCATAGGTGTCCGTCTCCTGCAGGGAGGAGAAATACTGCGACAGCGCGCCCACGTTGCGGTCAATGCTCCATTCGTTATCGTTGAGAATGAGGATGAACTTCCGCGTGGTGGTGGCAATGCTGTTGAGACCTTCCAGTGTGGTGCCACAGGTGAAGGCTCCATCGCCCACAATGGAAATGACGTGGTAATCGTCTCCGGCGAGGTCACGGGCGGCAGCCATGCCAAGCCCGGCGGAAAGCGCGGTGCCGGCGTGACCGGCGCCGTAGGCATCGTGCTCGGATTCACTGCGCTTGCAGAAACCGGAAAGACCCTCAAACTGGCGGATGCTGTGGAAGCGGTCTGCGCGGCCGGTCAGCAGCTTGTGCACATAGCACTGGTGCGATACGTCGAAGAGAATCTTATCCTGCGGGGTGTTGAAGACGCGGTGCAGGGCAATGCTGAGCTCCACCAGACCGAGATTAGGAGCCAGGTGGCCACCCGTTTCGGAAAGGGTGCGGATGAGGGTGCTGCGGATTTCCGCGGCCAGCTCCCCTAATTTTTCAGCAGGAAGGACTTTTACATCCTGCGGGGAGCAAATGCTGCTCAGCAGATCAGATGAGGGAGAATTCGGCATCGTCATTCATTTGTTTATCATTGGCTGGTGCAGCTGCGGCCTGTTCCAGCTTCTGAATTTTAAGTTCGGCTTCTGCCAGAAGTTGTTCGCTGTTGCGGATGAGGGTAAGCCCTTCCGCTGCCAGGGCAATCATATCCTCGAGCCCGGTTTCCGGGTTGTTGACACGCTCCACGATTTCTTCCAGCCGGGCGGTGGCCTGCTCGAAGTTCAGTGTCTTGCTTTTGGTACGTGGCGGCATGGTGGTATGAAGAAAATCAGGGGTTATTTGTTCTGCTCGCTTACATCCTCGCGGCTGTAGTATACCATTTCCGCACCCAGAATGAAATTGCGGTGGCGGTAAAGCCCCTGGGATGACACCAGACTGGCTAGCGGGCGTGCCGTGGATTTCGGGTTGGCGTTGGTGGTGAAAAGCTCTGCAAAGGCCATATTGTGGCGGGGGGTGAGCAGTAGCAGCTTGCCTTCCAGCGCCAGCGGGGCAAAGTCACCGGCCTCGCGGATCACACCGCTGATGCCACCGGCCTGCATGGAATGCGAGGAGGGGGTGATGAGGAAGCCCTGCACCTCCTGACCGGAGCGGTGGAAAATCGGCTCCAGGTTGCGGGTGAGTTCTTCAATGCTGCGGGGAAGCCACAGCGCCTTGCGGTCGGCATACCAGGCTACGCCCCAGGGCTGGTCTGTCACAATCAGGTCCTTCGCATTGGACATGTTGTGCAGCTTGCCGTTCATGGCGGCAGGGTAATAGGGCGGGAAATGGGGAATGCCTCGGGCGCTGGTCCAGATGCCCATGTAAAGCTGCTTGGGCAGCTGGAAGAGGAAGAGACCGGAGGAAATAATCAGCATGGTGGCAATGGCCAGACCTCGCACACTGTTGAATGCCTGTCCCAGCTGCATGCGCCCCAGGAAAATGAAGACCAGGGCCGTGCCGAAGGCCGCAAAGTATGGCGTGTAGAGGGTGGCCAGCTGGCTGGCGCTGATGGTTTCGGACTCACCGAAGAGCGCCATGCCGGCGCAGGATGCCAGCCACATGGAGAAGACCGCCCACTTGCCTGCCTCCACGGCCGGATTGCGGAACTTATTGAGCAGCGCCAGCAGGAAGAAGGGGGTGGTGATGATGGCACCCATGTTGATGTACATGCTGTTGAACTGGGCAAAGGTGTAACCCAGCAGGCGCAGGAAGAAGTTGGAACTGTTGAAACTGAGGGCTTCTGTGGTGGCGGAACGCATCAGCATCTCTGCGCCGTCGCTGCCGAAGCCGTTGAAAATACCATACATCAGCTTCTTCTCGATGCCGCCGGTGGGAGCCAGCAGAATGAGATAGGGCAGCACGACGATGATAGCGGTGATGGCGGCGCCGATGGCGGTATACATACCGCGGGGCTTGAAATACAGACCGGTGAATACCATCATGCCGATAGCACACCAGAGCCCCATGCGGCAGGTGAGGCACAGCAGCGCCAGCAGTACGAACATGATGCTGTTCCAGATGATGGTTCTGGTGAGTTGATTGGCTCCATTGGCCTTGATGGCGCTCACGAGGCAGTGCATGGCACCCAGCACCAGACACATCATGAACGGCTGCGGCAGGCCGCTCAGCGCGTATTGCAGCATGAGCTCGCTCAGCCCCATGAGCGCTACAGTGGTGGCGGCCACCACTTCGTCAAATAAGCGGGTCACCAGCGTGTATGCCAGCAGCAGTGCCAGCAGGAAGAAGAAGGTGCTCGTAGCTGCAATCACACGGTCTCCGGTGTACACATTGGACTTGGATTCGTCCATGCGTCTGGCCTCAAACTTGTCAAATCCGGTGGCTTTGATGGCGCCGGCCAGCACATAGGGATACAGCGGTGCGTGGTTGGTCTCCGGGAACTGGTCAAAGTTCAGGGGTTTGCCCTTGCTGGTCTTGTTGATGTCCCACACATCGATGGGACGGATGAATTTGGAAGTGAATCCTTCACCTCGGGCAATCTGGCGGCCAATCTGGGCCATGTCCATGGCGACCGGCTGGTCCATGCCCCGGTAGGTCAGGCAGAGCTGGAACATGCAGAGACTCACGATGACGAAACCGAGAATCCAGCGCATGGTCAGCAACCTGTTGCGCTGATTCCGTTCTTTGCTGGTTAATGTATCCATTAGAAGCAGAGATGATTAGTTGAAGTTCTTGAAGAAGTCTGGTGATTCGGCCATTTTGCGCTGCAGAGTGCGGCGGTTGATGCCTAGCAAATCTGCCGCAGCCGAGCGGTTACCCGCCGTGCGCTGCAGTGCCAGATAGATTGCCCGCTGTTCGATATATTTTAGATTAAGAGAGGGGGCTGTTTCAAGCTCAAAATCAATACTGCCACGCTTCGCGTCCTGCGGCTCTGCCGGGGGTGGGGCAGATTGCAGATATTCCGGCAGGTCAGCGGGGGTAATGGTGTCTGCTCCGCTCATCACCACGCCGTGTTCTATGGCCGTGCGCAGCTGGCGCACATTGCCCGGCCAGTTGTATTGGCGCAGCATCTCCAGCGCAGGGCGGCTCAGGCTCATGGCCGGCTTGCCATTGAGTTGGCACAGTTCCTTTGTAAAGGCATTTGCCATGAGCACAATGTCGCCGCGGCGGTCGCGCAGCGGCGGCAGGTGCAGGGAAATGACATTGAGACGCTGGTACAAATCCAGACGGAATGTACCTTCTTTCACCATGGCTGCCAGGTCGCGGTTGGTGGCGGCAATCACGCGCACATTCACGGGGATGCTCGTGTTGCTGCCCACGCGTTCGATGCTGCGTTCTGCCAGCACGCGCAGCAGTTTCACCTGGGTGGGAATGTCAATCTCGCCGATTTCGTCCAGGAAGAGCGTGCCTCCATCGGCTTCCTCGAAGCGGCCGATGCGGCGCTGCATGGCCCCGGTGAAGGCGCCTTTCTCGTGGCCGAACAGCTCACTCTCCATGAGCTGGGGCGAAAGTGCAGCGCAGTTCACTGCCACGAATTTCCTGTTGCTGCGTGGGGAGAGGGAATGCAGGGCTCGCGCCACCAGTTCCTTACCGGTGCCGCTTTCGCCCTCGATGAGCACCGTGGCCTGCGTGGGGGCCACGCGGCGGATGCGGTTGAAGATATCCTGCATCTGCGGGCTGTCGCCCAGCATGCGGTCCAGCCCCCCTGTGGGTTCCAGCCGGGTGGTCAGTTCCTCGTTCTCCTTCTCCAGCTGGCGCGTGTGGGTGGCGCGGCGCAGCAGCAGCTCCACCTCATCCAGATTCAGCGGCTTGTTTAGGAAATAATACGCACCATGCCGCTTGGCCTCGGCTGCCACATCAGCGCTGCCGTACGCCGTCATCATGATGCAGAGCGGCGGGCGGGGCAGGGCCACGGCATGGTCAATGATATCCATGCCGCTCTCGCCCCCCAGCCGCAGATCCGTCAGCAGCAGGTCCACGGGCTCTGTCTCCAGAATCGCCCGTGCGGCCTTGCCGTTGGCGGCGGGATACACCTCATAATCATCCTCCAGCGCTGCGCACAGCGCCGTGCGGGTGGATTTCTCATCGTCGACTATGAGGAGTATCGGTTTCATTGGTCTTCAGGAAAACTCAGATAATCCAGAGGCCCTCGGTCTCATCGAAACCGAACATGATATTGAAGGCATGCACACCCTGGCCGCCAGCGCCCTTGATTACATTATCCTCGGCGCTCATGAGCACCACGCGGTTCGTGCGGGCATCTATCGCCCAGCCGATGTCCACGAAATTCGTGCGGGTCACATTCTTGGTGTCCGTGGGCTTGTTGGCCCCCTGCAGACGCACGAACGGAGCATTGGCATAGGCTGCTTCAAAACAGGCGGTAAGCTCCTCAATTGTGGTGCCGGGTTTCAGTTTGGCCACGGTGGTGGTCAGAATACCCGTGTTCACCGGCATGAGGTGCGGGGTGAAGGTGATGGTTACCTTCTCGCCGGCGGCAGCGGAAAGCTCCTGCTCGATTTCGGAGAGGTGGCGGTGGCGCGGCACACCGTAGGCACGCATGCTCTCATTGCATTCGCAGAAGAGCAGGGACACATCTGCCCTGCGGCCAGCTCCGGAAACACCGCTGCCGCTGTTCACCACAATATCCTCCGGCAGCACCAGCCCCGCCTTCAGCAGCGGTACCAGCGGCAGGATGATGCTGGTGGGATAGCAACCCGGGGAGCCTACAATGCGGGCCTTGGCAATCTCCTCACGGTGCCACTCCGGCATGCCGTAGGGCGCCTCCTGCATCAGCTCCACATCTGCGTGCGGCTTGCCGTAGAATTCCTCGTACACTGCCGGGTCATTCAGACGGAAGTCGGCAGAAAGATCCACCACGCGGATGCCGGCTTCCACCAGTCCGCGGCCGTATTCCACCGATACACCGTGCGGCAGCGCCAGGAAGGCGGCCTCCGCCCCGGTGGCGGCAATTGCCTCCACATCCGAATCAGTAAAGCATAAATCAGCTCCCGGCACATGCCGGAAACGCGGGAAAAGATCACTCAGCTTCTGCCCTGCATACTGGCGGGAGGTCGCGCAGACCAGCTCCACGCCCGGATGGCGCAGCAGAATTCGCAAAAGCTCCTGGCCAGTATATCCACTGGCTCCGACTACGGCGGTTTTCACCTTTTTCATGGCAAAAAAAATCATATCATGAAAAAAAGTTGTTGACAATCCTAAAAACTGCGTGTATACTTCGCCCGTCGCCACGCTGTAAGGCGAGCGGCAAAATAAAATCACGGGCAGTAGCGCAGTCTGGTAGCGCACTTGCATGGGGTGCAAGGGGTCGTGGGTTCGAATCCCGCTTGCCCGATGAAATAAAAACGCTCAGTAACGGATGAAACCGCTGCTGAGCGTTTTGCTTTTGCTTGAAAATGCGGGAATCGAACACATGACCCCGCAGCAAAGGGGGAGTGGGCGGCGAATGCCGGTGGCATGAGCCGACCCTGCGCCGCCGAGACACCTCTCGGCGGGAAGCCCGCCAGGGCCGCAGGGGGCGGGTAGAATCCCGCTTGCCCGATGAAATAAAAACGCTCAGTAACGGATGAAACCGCTGCTGAGCGTTTTGCTTTGTATGCACGCGTGGAGGCAGGGCGTGCCAGACCATCGAGGCACGGGACTTCAGTCCCGAATCCTCCACCGGGGCGGGGGCGAGCTCTGATAATCATTTTTGTATCGTCTGCTGGGGAATAATCTTGATATGCAGGTATTTTTGTGTATAGTAAGGAGAATTCGCGTAGTTTTTTTATTGTATGAAACGTACATTAGCTCTCTCTCTTATTCTGGCGGGTCTGCTTTCTCCGCTTTCTGCAGCAGAGTGGAATTCCTCTACCACGGGTGACCAGACGGTTGCCGAAAATGTGACGGTGACGGATACCGCAAATGTTGGCAGTATTACCTTTACCGGCGATTCCGTGGTTTCCGGTTCCGGCAGTATCGGCGGCAGCGGCAATATCACCGTGAACAGTGGTACTGTGGTGTTCGATGGTGTATCAAGACCGAACAGCACGGGCAATATCACCATTGCCTCCGGCGCTACGCTTGAAATCAAGAACGGTGCAAAGCTTCTGACAAACGGCTGGCACAATGCTTCCTCCGTGGTCACGGTGAATGGTACACTGAAGGTGGAGGCTCTT
>JAZQVE010000032.1:0-11389 GCA_045631705.1 Akkermansia sp.
TCTCCCTGGTCCATGGAAATCGGGGCTGTCTATCGTTGGGCCAATGATGGCATTTATGAGAACACCTTCGACGTAAATGTGTGGGGCGTTGACCTGACCGCCATTTACAAGATTAACGATAACCACTCCGTCAATGTGCGCCTCGGATACAATACGGGAGATAAGAGCAAGACGATTATCGAAGCATACACGACACCAAACGGGACCTTCAGCAGAGAGTATGCTTACGATGTTGACGTCCGCAGCTTCTATATCATGCCCGGCTACCGCTACACTGACGCCATTACGGAAAACGTATCCTGGTACGCCGGTGCCAATATCGGCATCGCCAATACTAAGGTGGAGTGTGATTGCAGCCTGAGTGAGTACAATGATTTCATCGGCAGCGACTCCTTGTCTGCGGATAAGTGGGGCTTTGCCGTTTCTGCTGAACTGGGGCTTCAGTACCACATCAGTGAATCTGTGTATCTCTACGGCGCCTACCAGTACTGGATGAGCACGGCACGTCCGAGCGACCAGGGCGCTAAGGCAGAGTCTCAGGACTATCATTCTGTGACCGCCGGCGTTGGTATCAACTTCTGATAATACCAATTAACCGTTTATCAACCGGGGCACTGCCGCATCAACGGCAGTGCCCTGCTATTATGGGAAGTACCTGGTTGACAAAGGATAAACTCTCTGTTATAAGGGAGACGCTATGTTCAAGAAAGCCTTAATGACGATGGCGGTAGCCGCTATGCCTATGGCACAGGGGTGGGCCGACACTGTGGAGGAGAAGACTGCTGAGCTGAAGGTAGGTGAGACCCAGGTGCTGGAATTGCAAGGCAACCCGACAACGGGTTTTCGGTGGATGCTGGCAGAGGCATTGTCTGCTGACAGCCCCGTGAGCGTTGAGATTGTATATGAATCTGCGGCGAGTAGAAAACCGCTGTGTGGGTCGGGAGGCGTGTTCAAAGTGAGCTACACCGGGGTAAAACCTGGTGAGACCACGGTTGTCTTGATATACGCCCGCCCGTGGGAGAAGGATGCGTATCCGTCTACAAAAGTATATCTTACCGTGAAGGTAAACTGAACAGTCGGATGAAGCTCTCGTTCCGCTCCTGGTAGAGCTGTTCCACCAGATGATCTGCCAGGAGAATGAGAGTCTGCTCCAGATTGCAGAGGAAGGGCGACACGCGGTTGAAATACCCTGAGCCGGCGTAGTTGGAGCAGCCGCAGGAGTTCATGCAGCGGTGCCGCAAGGCGCAGACCTTGCATTCAGGGGTGGCGTTGCCACGCCGGGCGATGAGGAGGTTCTGTTTTACCCGGTCAATACCGGTATTCACATGGCCAAAGGTGAGCTCCGGGCTGTCGCCTTCACCCACCAGGCGGGAGCAGGGGAAGAAATTGCCATCCACCGATATGGCAAGCTCCTGCTCGCCGATGCGGCATTGGGCGCAGGATTTACCGGGGGGCAGCAAGGCGCTGCGTATCTTATCCTCGAAATTGTCCACGCGCAGGGGCTGGCCTCCGCGATAAGATTCGAGTATGAGCTGTTGCAGTTGCTCCAGTTGAGCGCGCAAGGAGTCAAACTGCGCATCGCTCCACTCGCTCCAGAAATCAAAATTGAGCCCGATTGTACCATGATGGTGGGCGTGTAACCACTGCACCCCCTCCACCAGCAAATGATGGTTTGCCGGGTTCACCACGCAGATGATTCTGCTGCGAAGCTTAGGGAACTGCGGCATGAGCTCCAGCGCCGCTGCTGCCTCAGCGTGGCTGCCGCGACCATCGGCATAGCTGCGGTTCAGGTTGTGCATGGCGGGAGAACCATCGATGGAAAGCGCGACCAGGAAATCCTGCTCGGCCAACCATTCCAGACGCTCCCGGGTCAGCAGCGTGCCATTGGTGGTAATGCCGAAACGCACGCGCACGCCTTGTTCTGCAGCCCGCTGTTTCAGGTAGGCGCAGCAATGCTGCAACAACTCCCACTCCAGCAAGGGTTCACCCCCGAAGAATGATAAATCCACCCCTCGTCCCGTGCGTATGGCTTCCGCCAGGCCTATGTCCATGCCTCGCTCTGCCGTTTCGCGGCTCATGGAGCGGGCGTACTTGCGCCCGGCGTAGCAGTAACGGCAACGCAGCGTGCAATCATGCGTCAGGCACAAGGTCAGCTGTAGGGGCTTGCGCATCAGGCAAAATCCGGCTTAATGCTCCCTGTCCGGATTTTCCACGGATATATCACCCTCCTGCTGTTGTGGCGTTGCTTCCGTCTGGGCAGCGGCAGGCGTTTCAGCCGTAGAATCAGGCTCTGGAACATCTGCCTTACAAGGTTCTTCAGGTGTTATCAGATAGCGGCCAATGGGCTGTTGCTCTCTTTCTTCGGGCTCATGGTCTGGCACAATCCCGCCAATGTTCTGTCTGTCGCAGCCTGTCACGATGCTGCTCAGCAGGGCAGCCGCAGCAGGCAGAATGCCTGAGTATTTTCTTACAGGTCTGATATTCATGGTAAGGATGGGCGTTAGTCTGATGTATTGTCTGTTTTTCCACCGGTATCCGGGCGCTTCATCGGTTGTTCTTGTTCCCGAGCCCGAAAAGCCTGGCAATTTTGGAAAAGCTGAAGGTTTTTCCGATGTTGAAACCACCGATGCTCTTATTGAGGCGCACGCCACGCTGGCTGACAGAGGCGCGTCCCACACCGCTCTGGCCGAAGCTGAGCGAAACTCCGCTGCGGCTGATGTTCAGGTACAGCACACCCGGAATCAGGGTGATGCGGGAGTACATCGGAGAGCGTCTCCTGTAATTATTTCTATGAGGTTCTAACATGGTTTTCTTGACTTAAAAATCAGTAGGTGGTTAATGGGTACGGGCTGAGGAGCTGCTGCCTTTTTAATCATTCTGACAGACGAATGTAAACCGGTATAGCTCTTACACCGCGCATGGGGGAATCCGTGCTGCCATCCGGGGAATAGGTGAGCTCCATGACATCAGGCTGCTCTTTGTCAAACCCACCCATATAGGTGACGTAGCGGCAATGATGCCCGAAATGCCTGGCCAGTTCCGCAGAAAAACGGTCATCGGCGCGGTTGATGGTCACGAGAGAATAGCGGGGGTCCAATACCAGCGTAGCACGGGTGTCGCCCTGCAGAGCGACGCGCCCGCAGAAGCAGAGGGTCACTTCATAAGGCGTGCTGTTGACCGGCTCTGAGCGCGAAATCTGCACCGTGGGGGGATTCTCGCCGGTGGTATCGAAGGTGATGGTGACGGCATCTTCATCGCCATAGAGATGGAGGGGGAGCTCGGCCTCACCGAAGAATGAGTTCTGCTCGTGTATTTCATCGAGCTTATATTCACGAAAACGAAGCAGTGTTTTCTGCACATGCCCGGCAAAACTGCTCTCGCTCATTTTCTTGATCAGCAGGGGGGTGAGTAGTTGCCCTAGCTCACTCCCGGCTTTGACACCGGCTGGCCGCCGCCGGTTTTTGCGTACATAGCGGTAGAGCACTACTGCGTCCTCCTGCGCGGCGGAATCAAACTGAGGAATCTCATAATCAACTTCTGTAATGTAGGCACAGTCGAGTGCAGCCTGCAGGCGCGCGGCGGCTTCCTGCTCCGGAGCGGCATATACCGCTGCCACAGGTATGCTCAGGAAAGCGGTCAGTGAGAATAGTGTATGTGTGTTCATTTTCTGGAAATGTGTGTTTTATGTATTTGATTATTGTTACGGGCTTTCTGCAGAATAGAGCGGATAGCTGGGGCATTCGGACCGCCCACACAGTCATCCACGGAGGCACCTTTGGCAGTACGGGCGTTCAGATTTGCGCCGCGCTCGACCAGCCATTGTACAATTTCGACATGGCTCAACCCGCAGGCATTGTGTAGTGCGGTGGTGCCGTTGGCATTGGCGAGCACGGAATCGACATAATGCCGCCCCTCATGAATACCCCGCAAGGCCTCCAGCAAGCGGCGTTGGTAAAGTTGTTCCACGGTATCGGTATAACGGCGCTGGGCAAGTTCGCTGATGAGGCGGGGTAATGCATCAGGAATGGGCCGTGGTAAGTGCAGTACCCCCTCATTACTATCGGCGGGGCGCAGGGTGAAATGCAAATCGCGCACGTGGTACGAACCATCGTTGGAAACAGGCCGCTGCACAATGGCAGCCACTCCCCCGTTGGCAGAAGTGAATTCGAGCGATATCACCATCTCTGAATCCGGAAATTTCAGCTCGATGGTGCCATATCTGTGACCGGAGCTCGCAAAAGTACAGCCCCTGATTTCGGCTCCCTGAGCCGTGCAGAAGCTCTTGTCATAGTCTGCCGGGAACTGCAGCAGGAGCGGTGAGCAGTTGCAATATGTCCACTCGTTGGTTGGAACCGGTAATGTACTGCGGCATTCCATGGCGGCTGCGAACGAGAATTCCAATACACAGCCGGACATATTGCCTGATTCCGGTTCAGCTGTGCTGACCTGCACAAGGGCCGGCAGTATACAGGCAAGACATATATTCCGCATGAACATGACAATTAGTCGTGGTTAAGTATCAGTACGCATTTTGTGCGGCAGAAGGCGGTGTGCCTGATGACATCAGGGCTGTTCATACAATCCCATAAAGTAAGGCACCCCGTCTGATTGCAGGTCACCAATCAGCCAGATAAAGGGGCGGTTGAAACAAATCCTGTTGGGCTTGCTCGGTTCTTCATCGGCATAGCACCCCTCTTCTTCAACAGCCAGGGTGACGGCTGCCGCTTCTGTGCCGTCTTCATCCAGACGGATAAAACAGCGTTGCAGCACATCACTCAGCATGAGCGGGCGGTCTGTCCATCCACTGAAATCAGCCTGGGAGCTGAAGGCCGTTGTTACACCGCATTTTTTGAGGGCAGGGACAAGGGTGAACGTGGCAGTGGTGATTTCAAATTTCGGTAGGTACACTATGGTATCCTGCGGGTAGCCCCCGGCTAATGCCTGGCGTATGGTCTGGTAGGTCTCAGGGGTCAGGGTGCGTGCAAACTCCCGGGCATCCGATTGCCTGGGCAATATGCCGATAAAGCAGGTGGGTACACTGCCTGTCGCGCTGCCGGGCTCCTCTTCGTAAAACAAAGCTACAGCCTGCCAGTTTTCTCCTTCGGCATAGCGCAATTCTCCCCGCTGCCACATGAGGTCAACCTGTGCCGTGTTGCCGTCTGCCATATGAAAAGGCGCATTGTTGCGGGTATAGTTGGGGTCGAATGCCTTGCTCCACTGCGCTTTCAGGTAAATGGCGCTGGATGCCACCATACGCGTATCTGCCGATACATCATCCGCTGTCAGAATCGTGGGTATGCGTCCATGGGTTTTGCCCCTGGCCCACTCATTAATGACGGATATGGCTTGTCCCGGAGCTGCAGAGAAGGGGACTCGACGTATTTCTTCAACCTTTATACCGGGTTTCAGCTTTGTGTCCTCAGCCAGAAAAACCGCGTTGGCTTCCTGCGTGGCAATGGTGGATTTCACGTTGGCACCCCCCAGGGGTAAGGCTGCTATCTCTTCTGCGGTGCGGCCTCGGGCTCCCTGTTGGAGTAAGCGGAGCACGCTCTCGATACTCGACGGGGAGAACACCACGTTGCGTTGCTGCGTGTCGGCCAGGGCTGCGAACATGTGTACGGCAAAGGCATCCACCTCCTGCCGAGCTGAGTCTGCAGCTGTTGCCAGGGTCCCCAATCCCAATAGCGTTACGAGTAGCGATTTCATATGAATCAATTAGCTTTTCATGCCATTAGGCATCTTCTTCTTTATAGCACCCATCGGCACCCGAGTCAATGACATTGTGGAATGTGCTGCAAGCAATTAACAAAGCGGAGGAACGGCGGTGTACAGGCGTTCCTTACTTGATGCTGAACCGGATATCGCGTTGTTTGAAACAGGTGTCGCCTCCGTAGCCTTCCTTAGTGGCGGTGCCGGAGGTGGGGGTGTCAAAATGCAGGTAGCACGTGTGCTCCATTTCTACTGACTCGTAACGAATCGTATCCGTCTACAAAAGTAAATCTTACCGTGAAGGTAAACTGAACAGTCGGATGAAGCTCTCGTTCCGCTCCTGGTAGAGCTGTTCCACCAGATGATCTGCCAGGAAGATGAGGGTCTGTTCCAGGTTGCAGAGGAAAGGTGATACCTGGTTGAAGTGCCCGGAACCGGCATAGTTGGTGCAGCCGCAGGAGTTCATGCAACGGTGCCGCACGGAGCAGACCTTGCATTCAGGGGTAGCATTGCCACGCTGGGAGATGATGAGGTGCTGTCTTGCCCGGTCAATACCGGTGTTCACATGACCAAAGGTGAGTTCCGGGTTATCGCCTTCACCTACCAGGCGGGAACAGGGGAAGAAATTACCATCCACCGATACGGCGATTTCCTGTTCGCCGATATGGCACCGGGCGCAGAATTGGTCGGCGGGATATAAGGCACTGCGCATCTTATCCTCAAAATTGGCTATGCGCATGGGTTGCCCGCAGCGGTAGGATTCGAGTATGAGCTGCTGCAACTGCTCCAGCTGGGCTTTCAACGAGTCAAACTGAGCATCACTCCACTTGCTCCAGAAATCAAAATTGAGCCCTATATTGCCGTGGTGGTGAGTGTGCAGCCACTGCACCCCTTCAACCAGCAAATGATGGTTAGCCGGATTCACCACGCAGATGATTTTGCTGCGCAGGGAAGGGAATTGCTGTATAAGCTCCAGCGCGGCTGCTACCTCGGCATGACTTCCGCGCCCATCTGCATGGCAGCGGTTCTGGTTGTGCATGGCGGGGGAACCATCAATGGAAAGGCCGACCAGAAAATTCCGCTCAGCCAGCCACTCCAGCCGTTCGCGGGTTAACAGGGTGCCATTGGTGGTAATCCCGAAACGCACCCGCACGCCTTGTTCTGCGGCCCGCTGTTTCAGGTAGTCATGGCAATGCTGCAACAGCTCCCACTCCATCAGGGGCTCACCACCGAAGAACGACAAATCCACGCCGCGCCCGGTGCGCGCAGCTTCAGCCAGGCCGATGTCCATGCCACGCTCTGCCGTCTCGCGGCTCATGGCATGGGCATACTTACGCCCGGCGTAGCAATAGCGGCAACGCAGGGTGCAATCGTGCGTCAGGCACAAGGTGAGCTGTAACGGCCTGCGCATGGCTGAAAACAGGGCTTGCTTATGGCTCGAGATTCAGATTCTCCATCGGTACATCGCCACCGAGTAACTGGGGCTCTTCCTCCGGCTCTGCTGCGGTGGGCGATTCCACCGGCGCAGCCGGTTCGGTTGGAGCGGGCATCTCCGGCGGTTCCCCGGGAAGCTGGCTTGGTAAATCTTGCGGATTCGGGTTCGGTACGCTGCCCACAACACCTTGTCGGTCGCAACCGGTCACGATGCTGCCCAGCAGCGCAGCCGCTGCGGCAGGCAGAATGCCCGAGTATTTTTTCACAGGTTTAATATTCATTACTTATTAAGTTGTATTGATTTCTGTTTCTTCCAATAAACCCTGGCCTCGTGAAGCTCGGCCAGTACCGTATCAACAAACTCTTTTTCTGAGAGCCTGGCATAGTCAGCCCAGGTCAGCATGCGACCCATGCGGCTGAGCACATGCACCCCGAAGGGATGCTTCTTCTGTTTGTTCACAAAGCGGAACAGCGTTTCTGCCGCCTGCCTTGCTTCTGAATCAGGGGAGGGAAGCTTGCTTGTCGCGCTGATATCCTTGCAGGCAAAGGCCTTCTCCAGCCATTTACCGGCAGCGGCGGCTGCCTGTTCCGGAGTTTCTTTCACAGGATTCTCGCGAGCCTGTTGCAGGATGTTCCTGAGAACCTTTTCGTTCCTGCCTCCGATGCAGGCATCCACGGTAGCGCCTTTGTTGGTCACCGCTTCGGTGTCGGCACCGTGGTTTACGAGCCACTGCACCAGCTCCACATGGCCCATGCTGCAGGCATAGTGAAGTGCGGTATTTCCCTTGGTTTCAGGCTGCGTCAGATTCGGGTCGCCACTCATCTGGATGAGCGGCAGAAGCATCAGCAGGCGCTTGCGATACAGCTTTTCTGCGGCCGTGGTGCAGTTGAGCTCTTCCAGCCCGGCAATGATGTCGAACATGCCGTCATCAAGCATCTGCGGATCGCCGTCGCATTCATCAAGCGCTGGCAGGGTGACGGGTTCAATCGGTGCAGCATCCTTCACCATGGTGAAAGTCATATGGCGCATGTGGTGCGTCAGCCCATTTTCATGCAGATATATCTGAGCCGTTCCTGCAGCGGGCGCTTTGAAAGTCAGCACAAGCAGCGCGTTGAATGACGGATTCTCCACCTTGACGTAAGCCTCGCCTCTCTCTGCATTCGGGCTGTAACTTACCTGAATATCGGGCCAGGTGTTGCTGGTATTGTTGTGCGGGTGCGGGGCAGTGTACTTGTTGCTGCCACTGCCAGGGAACTCCAGGCGCAGCGGGGTGCGCGGCATGTCGGCCCAATAGCCTGTGGGCTCCTGGTACATCTCAGTGCTGCATTGCTGGGCCTGGTACAAATCGACGCTGATGGTATAACCTGCCGCAGAGGGCGGCGGCATCACCGCCGCCTGCACACACGGAGCAATGCAGAAGAGAAGTGACAGGGGGAATGATTTCATGGCATCAGGCATGAGCATGTCGGGGTTTTCTTTTTTTACGAACGAGCAGCCAGATGAGGGCAATTATCACGCCCAGCGTCAGCACCGCAAGAAGGGGACGGCAGAACAGCCAGGATACAGAAATGGTTAACAGACTACCGATGGTCCCTAGTATCAGGGATATGACCACAGCACCGTCTTCTGCCAGCTTGCGGCACACAGGAACCATGCCGGCCAGAGGTTTCAGCATACAGGCAAAGGCGCCCCAGAACATCAGCCATCCGCCCATGCGCACCATCCATAAGTTCATGGTGTTGGTGGTCCGGGCTTCCTCAAAGCACTGGGAGAGTCCCAGCGTATCGGTATAGAACAAGTCAATGACGGTACCGTTTGTCGCGGTGTAGGGCTCAAAACTATTACCTTTCTGAACGGCGACCAGGCTGACCGGCCGCTGCGGACTTGTCTGGCGCCAGGAAATGCGCACATCTCCCACACTGGGGGATTGCGGGTTCAGCGGATAATAGGAGCTACCCTCCGGAGCCCGGCCGATGAACAGGTACTCCCCATGGAGCATAGCATGTTTCTGCAGCGTCGCCGGTACCAGTTGCGGTGTCACCCTCTTACCATCGCTGGTAATGCGCTTAATCTGGCTATTGGTCAGCTTGTAGCTGCCTACCTGTACATCTGTTGCCCATTGCTCCTGCGTATCCGCCTTATAGTGGGTGTAGTTTGCGCTTCTGTATTCCTCGTGGTGAAAAGTCGCGGAATTGATGGGATTGTTCACCCAGGTCAGGTGATAACTGTATATCCACTCGTTATCGCGGCTGCGCCTGTATTCCGTATCGGTCATGTAAGACGGCTTCTTATCGTCGCCGATACGCTTTTTCTTTTTCTCTACCCATTGCGCGTACTGCACATTGCGGCGAAGCATGATGCCCTGGGCCTGAACCCCGTAGGCCTCATCAACCAGCACATCTCCGGTGGTGGCCGTGCCACTCAGATGCACCGGTTTACCCTCCAGGGCAGCATCGGGAGTTGACGTGTTCTCCACATGCTGCACGAGGGGTTGCAACTCATCCAGAGCCTGTGCCGTGTTGAGGTAGTCTCCTTCGTTGTTGAACAAGAGGTATACAGCCATCACCAGCATGGCTGGTCCCAGGAAAAAGCCCAGGCAGCCTTTGCCGGCCTTCATGGCGCATCCGTCCTTTTCTGCGTCCTTAGCCATCCTGTTGAAAGGTTAGAGACTCAAGCGATTGCTTATACCCTGCCACCAGACCTGCAGCGGGGTTGCTGCATTATTGCCCTGCAGCTTCAGGTACAGCAGCACGATGCCCCCCGGCGTCTTCTGAACCGGCTGCGACATCAGCCATTTGCCTTCCGCATCGTACAGGTTCAGGTAAAAGCAATCTGCCGGTGCGCAGCGGGGCACGGCGGATTTGACACCGTCCAGCAGCGCAAGCAGTCCGGCGGTTTCTGCAGGGGAGAGGGGGAGTTCTTTGTCATTGATGCAGACCATCACCCTGGAGGTCTTGCCCAGCATCTCCTTCAGGTATGCCGTGGCTGTGGCATTATAGGCATCGTATCCAATGGCCTTCGGCTCTGCCGGAGCTGCCGCCGGTGCCGGAACGGAGGGGGCAGCAGGCCCGGGTATCGTCACCGGGGAGCACGCCGCGATAAAGCTGGCCAGTGTGGCAGTGTAGAAAAACTTCTTCATTTTATCTGGAATTGAATGTTGCGTTGTTTGTAGTCATTGTCCGCTCCATAGCCCTCTTTCGTAGCCGTGCCGGAGGTCGGGGTGTCGAAGTTCAGGTAGCAGGTGTGCGCCATTTCCGCCGACTCAAAGCGAATCTCACCCGTGCCCGGACCCGTCTTTCTGTAAGTCATGCTGCTTGTCTCGCCGTCAGGCTGCGTGCGCCTGTACTGGTTGTTGGTGTCGAAGGGGACGTCAAGCACGCATCCATACCTGAAACTTCGCCATGCAGACCAGCCTGTGCTGCCAATCGGGCATTCGCAGATCTGCGCGCGGCGGTCATCCAGCCGGATGATACAGCCTGCCACACTTTCCGGCGCCAGCTCAGGAACCGGCACGGTGCTGCAGCTTGTCAGCACCATGCTTCCCAGTATGAAAAGATATGTTTTCAGCCGAGACATAACGGTTTCCTGAAAAGGCGCCGGATGAGGTGTTGCTTATCAGAAGGGAGAGGCGCTGCTGCGAACCACTCCGTACGGATAGGCTGCACCCGTGCCCCAGCTGGGTACATAGCAGCCGGAGTACAGATGATTCACCTGGTAGATGAGAGAGCCCTGCTTGGTGTAGCCGTACACGGGGCGCCCATCGGCATAACCATAAATGGCAATACCGTTGCCATCATAGCTGGCCGGCTGCCACTGTACACCATTCGTGAAACTGGTCTGGGCGGCATTGGTGCCGGTCTGAATCGTTGTGGGCGTGGTCGGACCGAAGAAATCATGATGATTGAAGTCGGCCAGCAGCACCTCACAGGAGCTGAAAGTCATGGCAAGCGTGGCTGCCAGGCATATGTTCGTCAGTTTTTGTTTCATATACTTTTTGTGGGGGAGATAATATCTGTTTTCGGTAAGAAAGAGAGACGCAGGTTTTGCGCGCTCCTTATCGGCACATTAGCGCTGGCGGCGAAGCGTGCTCGGGCGGCTCACCGGCTTGCTCGAGTGCTGCGCAGAGGGGCGCTGCACGGTGCTCGGGCGGCTCACCGGCTTGCTCGGCTGCTGAATGGAGGGGCGCTGCACGGTGCTCGGACGGGTCACCGGCTTGCTCGGCTGCTGAATGGAGGGGCGCTGCAC
>JAZQVE010000033.1:0-6553 GCA_045631705.1 Akkermansia sp.
GGGAAATCTTGCTGTACTCGAGGTAGGCTTCGTTGTAGGCCTCGATCTTGGAGGCGATGGCGGGGTCGCTCACACCGGAGTTGACGGTGAGCAGCTGGCCCTTCTGCTTGCATTCCACGAGGTTTTCGTGCAGGGCGGCAGCGAGCTTCTGCTGCAGCTCCAGTTCCTCAATCTGCTTCTGCACGGCCTGGGTGTTGGCGAAGTCTGCGCCGAAGGCGGCTTCGGTATCGCGCATCACGTTGGCGCTTTCCTTGGAATCGCTGATCTGGCGGTCCACCTCGGTGAGGGCGTGCCCTATTTCATCGAGACGTTTACGAATGAAGGCATCTGTCTTGCGGGCGGACTCGCTCTTCTCCTCGCGGGAGTTCTCGTTGTAGGCCACAATGAGCTCGTTGAGCACGTCCTCAGCCTTCTGCGGATTGTTGCAGGTGATGCTCATCTCCAGCAGCGAGGCTTCCTTCTGGTCCGGGCGGGTCACGTTGAAGGCGTTGAGGAGATTGCGGGTTGTTGCAAGTGCGCTGGTATGCTCCACAACTATGGTGCGGCCAACGGTCGAATCCGACATCTGCGCGGTGGGGTATACAGAGATGGAGGCAAAGGGCAGCTCGATGGCAGTGGCATAGGTGCCTTCCAGCACCACGGGCAGACTGGCGCTGTTTGTGTAAGAAAGGCTGAAGCGCTCAGCATCCAGCGGTGTGATGTTCAGCTCGCAGCTGCGATTGGCATCGATGGCAGAGAACTGTACCATGATAGGGCTGGCATTGTAGAGGTCCACCATGCGCAGGTTCTGACGCTGCCAGTAAGTGGTGTTGAGCTTGAGCTTCTCCACCACACGCTGCATGAGGGCGGTGGATTTGAGGATGTAGCTTTCATTGGCCAGGTTGGCAGCACCCGGGTCGGCGCCAAGCTCGGTGAGAATACGGTCTGCCGATCCGATATTCTTGGAAGAGCTTTCATCCTTCATCATGAGACTGGCGGTCTTTTTGTAGACGAAGCACTGCTGACCTGCAAAGTAATAAGCCCCCGCGCCACCAAGAGCGGCACAGAGAATAATGAGGAACCAGAAGCGACGGAGCGCGGTGAATACGGCTTCCAGAGAGAGGGCGTTCTCTTCCTCTTCTGCAGCAAGATGGGTGTTCTCAGGGGCGTTATTCATGGAACTCTGATATGAAGGGAATTATGAGATGTCGGCGGGTAGTCTGGGATAATAAAGAGGAAATACAGGAGTCGGGGCGCAGCGCCCGGGTCCGCTAATATATGGCCCGGCGCGCTGCGGCGTTGCTCTGCCGTGTTACGGAGCGCAGATGGCGATGATGGCTACGAGAAGGCTGATGCCGGAGAGGCCCCAGCCGTACCACTGAGCGGCATCGCTGCGGGTGTTGATCTTGCGCTCGGAGGGCTTCACGAGCAGCACGTCGTTCTGCTGCACGTAGTAATAGGGGGAGGTGAAGATATCCTTGCTGCGCAGATCGAGAGTTGCGATTTCTCTCTTGCCGTTCACTTCACGAACAACGGTGATGTCGCGATCACCGTCGATGGTGAGGTCGCCGGCGCGGGAGAGGGCCTCCAGCACGGTAATGCGCTGGCCCTCGGTGGTGTAGGTGCCGGGGGTCTTCACCTCGCCCAGCACGGAGAACTTGAAGTTGGTAATCTGCACGTTCACGGAAGCATCGCTGATGTATTCGCCCTGCTGGAGCGCGGAAGCAATATCTCCGGCCAGCTGGGTGCAGCTCTTACCTGCAGCCTTCATCTTGCCAATGATGGGAAGCACAATGTTACCGGCATCATCCACAAGGTAACCGATAGGTGCCTTGGTGCTGGAGGCGCCAGAACTACCCATGCGTCCCATCTCGGTCTGCACAAAGGGAGCCACGAGCTCCGGCTGCTTGCTGCTCACGGAGACGTAAAGCTGGTCATCCTTCTGAATGATGGTCTGGTAGTTCTGTGTCAGCGCCTCGTTTGTACCACTCTGCACATCCTGGAGATAAACCACTTCGGTGGGGTTCACACAGGAGCTGAACAGACCGGCCACGCCCAGGGCGAGCACAGCAAAAACGGAGTTTCGGATAGACTTGTACATGATATCGAATGTAGGTTTCAGAATCGGGGAAAACAGGTATACCGCCTGCCATTTCCGCAGACATGTGCAGTATATCGCATTCTCTATGCGATGTACAGAATATTTTGCCAGAATTTAACAATTATTAGGAAATTTCGGGATTTTTCCTTTTAGATAAATACCCCCATATCAGAGGGATTTGAAAATGCGATAACCATGCGGGTTTGCGGGGATAGTAGGGGCCGATTCCTCTATTCTGTTTTTCCAAATAACATATAACTTCCCTTAAATAAATCTACAACAAATTGAGGTAAGGATTTCAGAGCGTTCACGAGGGCGCTGGAGGGGGGGAGGACGGGATGCGACAAGGGCGGTTTGAGTACATCGCATAGAGAATGCGATATACTGCACATGTCTGCGGAAATGGCAGGCGAAGCGCCTGTTTACCGCCGCTCCAACCAGCTATAGTAACCATGTATAAGTCTATCCGGAACTCTATCTTTGCCGTCCTCGCCCTGGGCGTGGCCGGTCTGTTCAGCTCCTGTGTGAATCCGCAGGAAGTCATTTACATGCAGGGCATCGAGACCACAGCAGCCCAGCCTGTCAAGCAGAACTACGAGGTCACCATCCAGTGCGATGACCAGCTCTACATCTCCGTGAGCAGCAAGCAGCCTGAGCTCGTGGCTCCCTTTGCCCAGGCCGAAATCGGCCAGCAGAGCAACGGCGGCAGCAGCAATCAGCGTCCGCAGGGCTACCTGGTGAACGCCAAGGGCGATATCGTGCTGCCCATCATCGGCAAGATGAAAGCCGCCGGCAAGACCTGCACCCAGCTGGGCGATGACATCGCCGCCGCCCTGCGCCAGGGTGAATACATCAGCGATGCTTCCGTGAACGTGCAGATTACCAACTTCAAGTTCACCGTGCTCGGCGAAGTGAGCGGCAATGGCGTGAAGACCATCCAGGGCCAGCGCGTCACCATCCTCGAGGCTGTGTCCATGGCCGGTGACCTCACCATCGACGGTAACCGCGACATCACCCTCATCCGCGAGAAGAACGGCAAGCGCGAGGTTGCCCGTCTTGACCTGCGCGACAAGGACATCGTCAACTCTCCCTACTACTACCTCCAGCAGAACGACGTCATCTACGTGACGCCCTCCGAGCGCAAGATCAACACCCGCAGCGAGGAGATGCAGACCCTGGGCTTTGCCATGTCCGGCGTCGGCCTCATCGCCGCCATCGTTGCCCTCTGCACCATCTGATAATCCTTTACTAATCAGCATCCCGGCCTGCGCGTGAAAAGCCGGGCCGGGATGCACCACTGCCCGACTCCCGCAATCCTCCCCCTTTCAACCTATTCCACCTTACCACTTATCCCCACCTCCGGCCATGACCACCCCCGCAGCAGCTCCGCAGCCCATCCTCGAGGAAGAAGAAGAAAGCAGTCTCTCCCTGGAGGCCGTATTCACCGCGCTCCGCCGCTTCTGGTTCCTCATCATTCTCTGCGCCGGCCTTGGCGGCGCGGGGGCTTACTATTTTGCCGGCCAGCAGAATTATATCTATAAGAAGACCGCCAGCGTGATGATGAAGGACGCCGGCAAGCAGACCGCCTCTGCCGACCGAATCCTCACCGAACTGGGCGCCGACCCGGGTGCCGCCAACCTGGCCAACGAAAGCTACATCCTCAAATCCACCTCCCTCATGCAGCGCGTGGTGGAGAAGCTCAGCCTCAACACCAGCTACTGGCAGCAGGAGAACCTGCGACAGGTGGAGCTCTACACCAACACACCGCTTATCGTGCGCTTCGAAGCCATCGATGCCAACCGCAGCTGTGAGCTGAACGTCACCCCGCTGGATGCTGAGCGCTTCAACCTCACCTACACCAACAGCGCCGGCCTGCCCGTGGTGCAGGAAGGCACCTATGCCTCCGCCATCGAGCTGCCCTTCGCCACCATCTCCGTGCACCCCACCGCCGCCATGAGCCCGCAGTGCACCGGCCGCAGCATCGTCGTGCAGCGCACCCCCGTGCTCGAAACCGTGCGCGGACTGCTTTCTGCCCTCAGCGTGACCCGCCCGGACCAGAAGGACGCCTCCATGCTCGAAATGACCCTCACCGCCACCAATCCGCAGAAGGCTGAGGACGTGCTTAACGAGCTCATCGTGGCCTATAACGACAACTCCCGCGAGGAGAAGAGCGAATCCGCCCGCAAGACAGATGCCTTCATTCGCGGACGACTCGAGGAAATCGGCAGCGCCCTCACCGAGGTGGACCGCCAGATCAGCGATTCCAAGGAAAGCGCCAACGTGATGCGCGATACCGAAGCCACCTTCGGCGCAGACTTCGCCAACACCCAGGCCGTGCAGAAGCAGATTGAGGAACTGGAGCTGCAGCAGAAGCTCGCCGCCGCCCTGCACGAAAACCTCGTGGAATGCAAGCAGAAGGGCCAGCTGCTCACCGTCAACTCCGGCGTGAGCGACCCCGCCATCGCCTCCAAGATCGAGGCCTACAACGAAGCCTACCTCGAGTACAGCAAGATTTCCCAGAGCGCCGGCGCCAAGAACCCCATCGCCGTCGCCCTCCGCGACCAGATGGACGCCACCCTGCAGGCAGCCCGCCGCACCCTGGATAACTACCGCAAGACCCTCGACCTGCAGCTCGCCGAGCAGAAGGCCTCCCTGGAGGAACTGCGCGCCCGCATGGCCGAGACTGTCGGGGCAGAAAAGGCCCTCGCCCCGCTCATCCGCGAGCACAAGGTGAAGGAAGAACTCTACATGCTGCTGCTGGCCAAGGAGCAGGAGAACGCCCTCGCCCTGGCCATTGCCGCCCCCGGTGCCAAGGTGCTCGAGACCGCCTACGGCAGCAATGCCCCCATCGCCCCGCGCTCCGCAGTCTTCATCGCCGCCGGCACCGTGGGTGGTGGCGCCGTGTGCCTGCTGGCCATCCTCGGCATCGGCATGCTCAACAACAAGGTCAACACCAAGTATGACCTCACCGCCTACACCCGCCAGCCCGTCGTGGCCGAGCTGCCCGAGCTCACCCGCAAGGAGAAGCGCGCCCACCGCATCTTTGTGAAGGATGCCCACTCCACCATGGCCGAGTGCCTGCACATCCTGCGCAACAACGTGGATAACCTCCTGCCGCGCCCGGACAAGGGCGGCCACGTCATCCTACTCACCTCCACCATGCCGAACGAAGGCAAGACCCTCGTCTCCGCCAACCTCGCTGCCACCTTCGCCCAGGCAGGCCGCCGCGTGCTGCTCATCGATGCCGACCTTCGCAAGACCAGCCTCACGCGCGACCTCGGCGGCAAGGGCCGGAAGGGCCTCACCAACCTGCTGCTCAACCACGTGCAAACCCCTGCCGAAGTCATCCACACCCTCACCGAGGTGAGCCCGGATGCCGGCGTGGCCCATGCAGGCGTGGCAGATGTACTCTATGCCGGCACCGGCGTGCCCAACCCCATCACGCTGCTCACCACCGAGCGCTTCGGCACCCTGCTGCGCGAGCTTGCCGGGCAGTACGATGCCGTCATCGTGGACGCCCCGCCGCATGGCATCCTGGCCGATACAGACATCATCGCCCGCCATGCAGACATCACGCTGTATCTCATCCGTGCCGGCCAGGTCGTGCGCAAGTACTTCACCCAGGTGCAGAAACTGGCCGATACCGGCAAACTGCCCAACGTAGCCTATGTGCTCAACGCCGTGGACTTCCGCGCCCACAGCTACAACTACTACGGCTATGGCTATGCCTACGGTTACTACCGCTACGGCTACTCCAGCAAGGGTAAAAAGACGACTAAATAATCAATTGTCAATAATCAATCGTCAATAGTCAATTCAAAATGCTCCGCATTTTCCAGCGTTCCCTCTCCCTCCGCCAGCTGTTGCCTGGCGGGGTGGATGCGCACTGCCACCTCCTGCCCGGGGTGGACGACGGCGCAGCCGACATGGAAGAAAGCCTGGGCATCATTCGCGGGCAGCAGGAGCTCGGCCTGCGCGGCGCCATCTGCACCCCGCACATCATGGCCCGCCTCCCGCAAAACACGCCTGCATACCTGAGAAGCGTTTTCAATGACTTTGTTGCATTGATGGAGGGAAAAGGCGTTGCCACCAGCGCGTCACGCTGTAGCTCAACGAGCGAAAGCGGAAACACACCTGCATATCTTCGCGAGCAGTTCGCACAATTTACATCAATTGTCAATCGTCAATCGTCAATTGTCAATTTCCAGCTGCATCTTGCAGGGGAATACATGCTCGACGAAGCCTTCCCCCGCCACCTCTCCTCCGGCGACCTCCTCACCATTCCCGCATCGGAGCTCGGTACTTCAGTGCCGAATAACAGCAGCACCTCAACAAAGAAGTATCTCTTGGTCGAATTACCGCAGTATCTCCTCCCTCCCGGCTGGCAGGACATGCTCGATGGCATCCTCGCTGCGGGGCTCACGCCGCTGCTCGCGCACCCGGAGCGCTACCTGCGCATCCTGGACGAGCAGG
>JAZQVE010000034.1:0-7459 GCA_045631705.1 Akkermansia sp.
ACCCGCGTGGTACCCGTATCTTCGGGCCGGTGGCTCGCGAGCTTCGTGAAAAAGGTTTCATGAAGATCGTGTCCCTCGCTCCCGAGGTGCTGTAAGGCGGAAGGGTATTTGTTGAAGTTTATCACTTCCACACACCTTACAAGAAAGTGGCAGGTTCTCCGGAACCTGCCACTTTTCGTTTGAGTCTGTTTCAATGGCCGGAACGCTGGGGAAATGTGTGGTGTTTTTGTCAACGCTGCAATATACTTTTGACACTCTGGGCCCGGCTTTGTAGAATACACGTATGCGTACGCTTCGTCTCTTTCTCAGTCTGGTTATGGTGCTTGTGCTGGGTGCATGCTCCGCACCGTTGGTGCCGCCGGCTGATTTGCCTGTGCTATCCCGCCAGAACCAGGCAGATGTGGATTTGCTCACCCGCATGCGGACAGCCTGGGAGCAGCTGGCGAAACCGGACCTGAGCGACATGGACCGCACCATTGCCCTGCGTGATTACAATGCAGCTTTGCGGGTGCTGGTGAAGCGCCTGCGTCACGATGCGCATCAATCCGGTAGGTTGCCCACATACGAGTCCTTCGAGATGAATCACCAGTTTTCGCCTGATGTGCGCCACTTCCTCGGATTGCACGAGGACGTCATTCCGGCCTCGGATGTGAAGCTCAGCGCACTCCGGGAACGCTACACGCTACCCGGTGTCGGTGTGCCGATGGTCGGTATAATTCCGCCGCATAAAACCCCCGGTGCGGAGGATGATATGTTCAGTATTTCCTCCCGCGGTATGGTGAGTGCGCTCACCGCAGTCATGACTTTCCCGAAGGATGGGAAGCCGCGCTTCATGGTGATACCCCGCCACCTGGAGCAGTCCATCAAGGTAGGTAATCTGGAATACCCCCTCTCTGCAGACTGGAGTGCCCTGCTGGAGGTATACTGGAATCTGACGCGTGTGAAGGAAGACCGTATTCTGGGGCTTCTCCAGCCGCAGGAATTGCGCAGCACCACAGGACTTTCCTGTATTCAGGCTTATTCTGCCAATAAAATTCCCGTTATTCTTACGCATGGGCTCGCTTCCTCGGCCGATACTTTTGATAATCTCGTAAATCGCCTCTACGCCGACCCTGAAATCCGCAAAAATTACCAATTCTGGTACTTTAATTACCCCACAGGCGTTGCGTGGACCGTTTCTGCGCGTGCCTACCGTGAATCTATCCGGAAATTGCGCGCCACAGTGGATCCTGAGCACAAAAATCCGAACTGGGACAACATGGTAGTAGTCGGTCACTCCATGGGTGGCCTTATCACGCACTACAGTCAGTGCCTGGAGCCGTGGAATCTGCTGCGTGCATCCGATATTCCGCAGAAAGAGCTGGAGCCCTACCTGCAATCCAGGTATGTGGACAAGCCTTTTGAGGAAGCCTCGCTCGAGCCGCTCCGCAAGGACTATTTCTTCCGTCCGGTGCAGGCTGGTATGGTGATCTATATGGCTACTCCGCACCGCGGTGCTCCGGTTGCAAAGTATCGTTTAGTCACCGCGTTGACTAAATTAGTCACCTTGCCGCAAACCTTACTTAAAGAGGCTTATAATCTTGCAACTTTGCAGCAGGATATCTTCCTGCTGAATCCGGAGGATACTTATCTGTGGTTCACTAGTGTGAATCAGCTTAAACCGGATAGTTATTCCATTTCCGGGCTTCAGGGGTTAAAGGTGCGTAATGTGCCGACTCACTCCATCATTGGTGACCGAGGCAAGGGGGATACTCCGAAGTCGTCGGATGGCGTAGTTCCTTACTGGTCAAGCCATATCGCATGGGGAACAGAGACGGTGGTGCCTGCAGATCACTCGGTGCAGGACTGCATAGAGACCGCCAACGACCTGAAGCGTATTCTTGGCGACTATGCTGAGAAGCATCCCGCAGTCAGGGTAGCAAGGCAGAATAAGCGCAGCGCTCTTCCCCGGTATAAGGGGCTGCCGAACCATCTTGCGCCCTCCTCGAAGAGGTAGTCTGCACCACTGCGCAAACTCCCTTCGGTCCTCTTATCTCGAATTTCCAGTGTACTGAGCTGGAACCCATACGGACGATGCAGCAGTGTACTGCCACCTCATCAAAAAAGCGGAGCGGTGCGAGGTAGTCTGCCTCTGCGTGAACCCGTGGATAGAGGTATCCATCTCGGGTGACTATGCTGCCCAGTGAGGCGAGTGCGTGGGTTTCTGCCTCTTCTGCGAGACGGAAGTAGTTGGCAAAGTAGACAACGCCTGCGGCGTCAGTTTCGTGGAAAGCGATGCGGCGTTTGTAGATGAAAGCGGGCATAGTCAGAAATTATCGATAAAGGGCTCCCCAGTCGTTGCCGATGCGGCGACGGTTCTCATCGGCCACGGCGTCCCAGCCGGCATCCTGTAATTCGGAGATGATGATGCTCTGGTCGGCCTCGTTTGTGCGGACGTAGAGGACGCAGATCTGGCGGCCGTTGGTGACGGTGAGGAAACGGGTGCGGTTTTCGTAGAGGCCGTTGACGGACGCAAGCTGGATATCTCGCTCGTCGCGCAGCCAGTCGCGGTAACCCTGGGGAACCTTATCCAGTCCCAGCCAGGATTCAGCTTCTTCCCGGGACATTCCGGAAAGGGCCTCATAATCGGAAATGTGCTTCATTACTCTGGCGGCAGCGTGTACTGCTGCCGTGGTGGCAAGGGGGTACCCGTTCGCGTTGAGCCTGTGTTCATACATGCGCTTCATATCGCGTTGCAGGGCTTCCTCCGCCGTGGGTTGGGGATAGCAGAAGAACCACAAGGTCAGGGCTACCAGCATGGCTGCCATGCTGGCATTGGCTATGCGGCTTTTCAGCAGCATACGGCGCATGATGAGTCGCCAGCGGAGCGCCACCTTCGAATCTCCGGATTTGAATTGGAACTTGTGCTGAGTAGTGCGTGCATCGGCTGCAATTTCCTTCAACGTGCGGGCCTGCGCAGGATTCAGTGCGGTGGCGGAGACGACCCCCACTTCTATCTGTTCATGCAGTTCCTCCTGTGGGAATATATAGCTGAGGAGTACCTTGCGGAACGCAAAGCTCACACACAGGAAGGCCAGATAGTGGGCTAGCCCGGTGGATAGCATGCCGCCCTGGTAACTGAAGGTCGGGGAAATGTATTCCGGCCAGTGAGCTGCCAGAACCGGGTAGGCCACCAGCGCCAGCACCAGCACGGTGAACAAGGACCCGAACCAGACCAGGTTGCGTTTCGGTCCGCAGCATCCCACCAGTTCCATGAGCAGGACAGGCAGTACCCAGATAACCGGCTTCAGTTTGTACAGGGAGAATCCTGTTGCATCCTCCAGGATCGGATTAGGCGGCAGCAGGGTATCCGGGTAGGAAAGGGTATACAGCAGCGCTGCCGCTCCCACCAGGCAGAAAAGAAAACGGAAGAACAGGAAGATTTTATCCAGCATCGGTATACGTATTGTAGGCTGCTGTGTCCCGGGTGTCAAGCATGGGCTATGTTCACGTGGTCTCCAGAATCTGGCGCACGTCGTTACCAATGAGCCCGTGAGAGCACGCGATGTTCAGCAGACGCTCTTCCACGTCCGGGGAGGGCGGCATGCAGCGGTGCGGCAGGTCGGCGGTGAGAAGTTCCAGCGCGCAGGCGTTATGGAGCGCCATGGTGGTTTCAATGAAGCGCATGGAGGTGGGTTCGTCCAGCAGGAAATTCAGAGGCTGCTTGCGATTCAGGACCCGGCTTTCCGGAATATGGGGGCCGAATTCATCCTCCACCCCCATATTGGCCAGTAGTACGTCCGATGCTGCTATGGCCTGCTGCTGTGGTACATGGCGCAGCGCGGCCACATGCCCGGTAACCGTCACCGTACACCAGGAATTCAGAATGGCTTCGCTCAGCGCCTGCCCATTGCGGGCATCTACATATGGTACCTGGGCAGGCAACTCAGGCCGCTCATCGGTTATGTCGGCCACCGTGGGTTTCATCCCGTGTTTCAAGGCATAATGCAGTATACCGCGACCTACCTTGCCGCAGCCGATGATGAGCAGCTCTTTTTCCTGCCAATCTGTGTAGCCTAGTTCTGCCAGGGCCCGGAAAAAGCCATCTCCGGTACCCAGCACAGTTTCGATGCGTTTGATTTGCCCGGAATCTGCCACGATGACCGGGTAGTGCGTGTGCTCGTAGCGGTGAGCGCCGGTCCGGGTCAGTTCCGCAAAGCCCAGACGTGGGTGCAGTTCCCGGAATTGTCCGGAGCAATCCAGAATCATATCGAAATCATCCATGCCGCGCGGTGCCTGGTATATTCCGAATTTCTCCAGCAGAGGGAAAATGCTCTTATCACAAGGCATGGCAGGGCGGGCGGGTACCCACAGTTCGGCCCCGGCGGCCAGCAGTGCCATATACTTACCCAGCGTGTTGCGGAACATCGGCGTGCCGTCCAGTATCCGTAATCCGGCCAGTGGACGAGTTTTTCTCCACTCCTCTGCCTGCCACAGCAGCGTAGGCCATTCCTCCGGGCTGTAGTATGGAGCCAGATATTCGCAAATTTGTTCAACCGGCGTTTTCATCTTGCCCTCCAGTCTACTCCCGCTCCCCGGAAATGCAAGTAAAAACGCGCCATTCCTGGGGAGGAATGGCGCGTGGAGGGATAATAGTTATACCGTTTACTTGATACGGTCGTTCTCGCCCGGCCCCCAGGAGGGCTTGAAATCCGGGATGCGATTGCCGCTGCCGGGGCAGTCGGCAGGCACGCGGTACTGCTCACGCAGCTTGTGGTAGGTTTCCGTCAGCTGCTTCATCACCTCAGCGTACTCGGGGTCCTGAGCCACATTGCGCATCTGCTTCGGGTCCTTCTCATTGTCGATGAGCATCCACTCATTCTCCGGCTTGCGCACTCCACTCTTGCGTTCTTCATCCGTGGGAGTCCAGATGTGGGCGAAGGTGTAGCGCTGTGTGCGCAGACCATCGTGGCGTGGAGCGTTGTGTTCACCCGGCTGCTCATAGAAGGCATAATACAGCGGGCGGTCGGTGAATTCGGGTGCTTCACCCGTCTGGAACAGAGAGGTGAGGGATACACCCTCCATTGTGCGTGTGTTCTCGGGCGTGTTCACACCGGCAATTTCCAGAATGGTGGGGGCGTAGTCGATGTTCTGCACCATGGCCTGGGAGCGCTTGCCTGCGGCAATCTTGCCTTTCCAGCGCATCACCAGCGGCATGCGGAAGCTCTGCTCGAAAATCCAGCGCTTGTCGTACAGACCATGTTCGCCCAGGTAGAAGCCCTGGTCGCCCACATAGATCACCAGTGTATTTTCGGACAGCCCGTGGCGGTCCAGGTAGTCCAGCAGGCTGGAGATGGACTGGTCCACCGAGAGCAGGGTGCCCAGGTAGTCCTCCATATACCAGCGCCAGCGGTATACGGCCATATCGCGTTCGGTCTTGACCTTGCCTGCGCGGAAGTCTTCCACGAACTCGCGTGTACGCGTTGCAAAGAAATCATCGTATATTTCCTTGGTGCCGGGGTCCATGTGGTTGGTATTCCAGCCCAGGTTGGTCTTGGGAGCAAAGCGGGGCTTGTGGTTCTCTATGTTGAAGTTGGCCGGCACGCCACCATTATTCTTGAAGACGCCGCGGTTAATCATATTCCGAAGAGTCCACTTGGGTACAATGTCCTTCATGACATCGAAGGGGATTTCCTTCTCCACCAGGTGGTTGTCATTCCAGTTGCACATATCCCACAGCACACTCTGACGATTATGGCGCATGAATTCCGGGCGGTTGGCGTAATCATCCATCAGCGTATCAGGCGGAGTCAGCTTGGAAACATACTCCTTCACGGCCTTCAGGTGGCGAGGGGCAGGAATCCAGTTGCGGTGTGGGGCCTTGTGACCCACAATCAGAGCGAAAGGCTTGCTCTTGTCGCGGTTCTCCATCCAGTCGATAGCCTTTGTTGTCACCAGGTCGGTCACATAGCCGCGGTCCTGGTGGTGCGTGGTGCGGCCATTCACCCCCGGCTGGTGGAAGGTGGGATTCCAGTAGTCGCCCTGGCTCGGGAATACCTGCCAGGAATCAAAGCCCGTCGGCTGGGAAATGAGATGCCATTTGCCCACAATACCTGTCTGGTATCCGGCAGCCTGCAGCATCTTCGGGTAAGTCGGCTGCGCGCCGTTGAATGCCGGGCCACCATAATTATACAGGAAACCATTGTTATGCGAGTGGCGCCCCGTCAGCATACATGCGCGGGATGGTCCGCACAGCGAATTGGCGCAATACGAGCGATCAAACACCATGCCTTCATTGGCCAGTCGGCGGAAACCCGGCATCGGCATCGGTGAGTCAGCATCGCAGCTGCCCAGCACCTCCGGCGAGTGGTCATCTGTAATAATGAACAGCAAGTTCGGCCGGGTATCTGCACCCATGGCGGAGCTTATGCAGAACATGGCGGCCATTGCTGTAAAAATGGAACTCAACTTCATAGCTCTGGCATTTTAGCAAAAGAGCTCCCATGCGTCAATCCAAGAAACAGTCACTGCCTACAGGGGGAAGGTATGGAAACTTTGAACTCGATTTGCCAGTAACGCTGTGATATAACAAGGCTTTGCTAACCATGATGCCGAAAATGAAAATCTGTGCCCCGTGGGTGCTGGCCGTATTTTTGTCAGGGTGTGCTTGTCCGGTAGTGCCTGTAGCGTGTAGTGCGGGTGAGGCTCCCGGACTGGTGGAAAATTCCTGGGAATGCAATGAAGTTCCCCGTATGGAGCGCGGTATAGAGTATCCGCTTCCCGATGGTCGGCATGAATTGCTGGTGTTGGAGCTGGCAGATGGTGAATACTCGAAATGCCTGGCATGCCGGGATTCCTCGGGGGAGTTGGTGTCGTTGGTGAAAGGTGAGCGGACCTTTGGCTATGCGGTGTGTCGGCATGCACCACAGTACCTGCTTGTGTTCAATAACTTCGCCAGTAAGCAGAATCTCGTGCTGCTGTACAGGCTTTCATCATCTCGGCCTGTCCTGTGCTATGATGGCGCTGAACTCGATGGCTGTTATGAATGCCGCGTGAGCTGGCGTGTTGCCTCCTGGAGTCGGCAGGGAATCCTGCTGGTGGGGAGCCGGGAGGCTGCTTCTGATGTGTATTGGCTGCTGCCGCTGGAGTAATCAGCGTGCTGTTTCAGAATGAGAAAATATATTTTTCCGCTCTAACCCGTACGAAAAAGCGTGGGTTAGGTGGCGCATGCAGAAATGCTGCACAAAAAATCTCAAAAATGCGCTTGACGTGAAATCGCGTTTGTGATAAGCTTTGCCCCGCACCCCGTCACGGGGTTGCCCGAAAGAACTAAGCGGTCTCCGCTTCTTCGGCCGGGCGAGGCAATTTTCCAAGTATGACTTTCCGAGGCGCCGAGAGCTGCGGTAACGCGGTTCACTGGCTCAACAACCTGCCAGGCGGGGCGCCGGAGAGGATAAAGAGAGGGAAGGAAAAGGTCGTG
>JAZQVE010000035.1:0-27596 GCA_045631705.1 Akkermansia sp.
GAACCTGACCACCCCCACCGCCGAGGGCGACTGGTTCTCCGTGGCTTCCTACACCGACGGCACCAAGTACGGTCTGCCCGCCGGCATCATCTGCTCCCAGCCCACCCGCACCAATGCGGACGGCACCTACAGCATCGTTGAGGGTCTGCCCATCGACGAGTTCTCCCGCGCCAAGATCGACGCGTCCTGCGCCGAGCTGCTCGAGGAGCGCGCTGAGGTTCTGGGCGAGTAAAGATACCGCACAAAAGCTCAACAAGACCGGTTCCTGCGCAATGCAGGAACCGGTTTTTCTGCATTTCGGGCAGCTGCAGCCATTCGGCGCGGAGGGGCTTCAATCCCTCACCGGTCATGCTTACGGGACTAAAGTCCCGTGCTCCGTCAAATATGCAGCTCTGATTCCTCCTCGCCTTGTGTCATAGCGGGCATTCTGCGTGTCTTGCCTACTTGACTCACACGCGCGCCTGTGCTACAGTGCCGGATAAGCACAATTATGGGTAAGACATTATACCAAAAAGTATGGGACGCGCACACGGCGGGGACACTGCCGGACGGGCGTACGCAGCTGTTCATAGCCACCATGTACCTGCACGAGGTGACCTCACCGCAGGCCTTTGCCATGCTGCGCGAGCTGGGGCTGCCCGTACTGCACCCGGAGCGTCTTTTTGCCACGGTGGACCACATCATTCCCACCGATGACCAGTGCGAACCCTTTGCCGACCCCCGCGCCGCGGCCATGCTCAATGAGCTGCGCCGCAACTGTAAGGAAAACAACATCCGCCTGTTCGACCTCGCCAGCGGACGTCAGGGTATCGTCCACATGGTAGGTCCCGAGCTCGGCATCACCCAGCCGGGTATGACTATCGTCTGCGGCGATTCCCACACCGCCACCCACGGCGCCGTGGGCAGCATTGCCATGGGCATCGGCACCACCCAGGTGCGCGACGTGCTGGCCACCCAGACACTGGCCATGAGCCCGCTCAAGGTGCGCAATGTGCGCGTGGAAGGCACCCTGCGCCCCGGTGTGACCGCCAAGGACGTGGCTCTGCACATCATCGGCAAGCTCGGCGCCAACGGCGGCCTGGGCTATGCCTACGAATTCGGCGGCAGCGCCATTGAATCCATGGATATGGATGGCCGACTGACTCTCTGCAACCTGGCCATCGAGGGCGCCGCCCGCTGCGGCTACATCAACCCGGATGAAACTACGTTCGAATACCTGAAGGGTCGTCCCTATGCCCCGAAAGGTGCCGAATGGGATGCCGCCGTGAAGCGCTGGAAGAGCTTTGCCTCTGATGCCGACGCCGTGTACGACGACGTGGTCATCATCCCCGCCGAAGAAATCGAACCGACTGTCACCTGGGGTATCTCCCCGGACATGAATATCGGCATCGGCGGCAGCGTACCCGCCCCGGAGGACGCACGCGATGACGAAGGCCGCAAGGCCTACACCACTGCTCTGGAGTACATGAAGCTCACCCCCGGCCAGCCCATCAAGGGACTTCCCGTGGATGTGGTGTTCATCGGTTCCTGCACCAACGGCCACATCACCGACTTCCGCGCCGTGGCTCCCTACCTGAAGGGCCGCAAGGTGAAGCCGGGCATCAAGGCACTGGCCGTGCCGGGTTCCCAGATGACTGCCGTACAGTGCGAGGAAGAGGGCATTGCCCAGATTTTCCGCGATGCGGGCTTCGAGTGGCGTCTGCCCGGGTGCTCCATGTGCCTGGCCATGAACCCCGACAAACTGGTGGGCGACCAGATCTGCGCCAGCACCAGCAACCGCAACTTCAAGGGCCGCCAGGGCAGCCCCACTGGCCGTACCCTGCTCATGAGTCCCATCATGGCCGCCGCTGCTGCTGTCACCGGCACCGTGGCCGATGCCCGTGAGGTGTTCGACATTCAGTAACCCATAAGCTTTCTACAACACATGCCTCTTACCAAGATTATCAGCATCAGCGGCAAGGCCGTTCCCGTAGCCGGGGCGGATATGGATACTGACCGCATCATCCCCGCCCGCTTCCTCAAGTGCATCACCTTCGATGAACTGGCCGGCACCATGTTCTACGACGAGCGTTTCAATGCCGATGGAAGCAGCAAGGGCCACCCCATCGATGCACCGCAACACGCCGGTGCCACCATCATCCTGGGTGGTGAGAACTTCGGCTGCGGTTCCTCCCGCGAACACGCTCCTCAGGCCATCAAGCGCAGCGGCATCCAGGCCATCGTCGCCGAAACCTTTGCCGAAATCTTCTTCGGCAACAGCAGCGGCATCGGCCTGCCCTGCGTCCGCGCAAGCCGCGAGGACCTGCTCCGCGCCATGGAAATCACCGCCGCCGAGCCGGATACCCAGTGGACGGTGGACCTGGAAAGTATGACCCTGAGCAGTCCCGCCGCCAGCTTCCCCATCACCATGCCTGCCGAGCCCCGCGAAGCTCTCATGCAGGGCAAGTGGGATGCCGTGGTGGAACTCATGAATGCCCCGGAAGCCGTGGCTCGTCTGGCCTCCACCCTGCCTGCCCCCAGTAGCAAGTAAGCATTCCTTCTGTCCTCTATGCTCGCCCTCATCACACCCTTAATCACCCGAGGTGTTATCGACAACACCTCGAGGGGAGTAACGCACCTCACCTTGTGGGGTGTGGATGGCGGCGAGCCCATCGACTTCATCCTGGAGGGTAACTGCCTGCGGGACATTGCCGGGTGCCGGGTGAATTTCACCAACCGGCAGCCCGCACGAGCCCAACAGGAGGAACACCCGGTACTCGCCCGACTGCGCACCCACTCCCAGGGGAATGTGCAGGCGGGGGATATCACCCTCTCCCGACGCGTGCCGGAAGAGGATAACCGCAGAGCCATCACCAACCTGCTCTCTGTGGAGCTCTTCGTGCAGCGTGATACGAGACTGCTCATCGAAACTGCGGATTTCGACTACGACATCTCGCTGCCCCAATGGGAAATGACCTGGCAGGAAGCCAACAGCCAGGCCTTCCTGAACATGGAAGCACTGCGCGACCATGTGGCCTACAATGTATCCCGTTTTGAGGGAGCTGCCATGGCTATCATCCATGCCGAAAAGCTCCCCAGCTGCTCCTGGGATGCCCGGCTGAACCGGGCAGAGGCCTATATGGCCATTCATCCCACCATCCGCGCCAAATACCGATTCGAGCCCAACGGCCAGCTCTCGGAGGCCTATGTGATGGATCGTACCGACCTGCTCAACCAGATGGCAGCGGAGGACGAGGCGCATATGCCGCCGGAAGGCAATGGCGACCGCGACTGGGATGTGCTTGACTTCGTCCTGCCGGATCATGCGAAGGCTGTAAAAGGAGCCATGCATCATCCGCTGTTCCAGGAAACCTCGCGTCTGACAGCCCTGGTGCAGAAGCATATGATGATTCGCGAAAACGTGGGACGCGAAGACGCCGAGGAATTCATCAAGCGCTACGCCGGCGTCGTGTCCTACATTCTGGCCACTATCCTGCTGACCCGGCAATCCTCATTCCCGGTGGATTTAGCCAGCCGGCGTGTGCAGATTATCCAGAAACTCATTCAGGAACTCTGCGCCCGCAGCCGCCGCGTAAACGAAGACATCTCTGCCGTATTCTGCGAGGCCGCCGGGCTCCTCATCAGCAAGCTGGAGGACTTTGCAGCCACCTTCCATCCCTGATATAAGTTTCCCCGTTATGTACGTTGCCCAGGAAAGACGCGCCTATATCCTCCGCCTCCTGCAGCAGCGTGGCAGCATCCGCTCCGCCTCGATTGCCCGTGAACTCGGCGTGACTGATGAAACCATTCGCACCGACCTGGTGGATATGCAGGCGCAGGGGCTTCTTCAGCGGACTCACGGCGGTGCACGCTACATTCTGCCCACCCCCGGAGCCGATTCATCTGCACGTCCGGATTGCCAGTTGGCAGCCCTGGCCGCGGCACACATCAAGCCCGGCATGCGCGTTTTTCTGGACAATGACCCACTGGCGCTGGTACTGATTTCCCAGTTGGGTGACCGCCCCTGCACGCTGGTGACAAATTCCCCGGAACTACTGGTAAAACTGGCATCATCACCCCTACCCCAGCAGATCATCTGCACGGGCGGCGTCCTGAACAAGGAATGCGGCATCCTCGACAGCCCGTCAGCCCTCGCATCCCTGGAGCAGGAAAACAGACCGGATATCGCCCTACTCATCCCCCCAGCCGTGCGAAGCGATGTGGCTGCCTACCATCACCCGCTGCGCACCACCTGGGCACGCGCTGCCGCAACCGCAGCCCGGAAATGCATCATCATGGTTCCCTCGCAGGCGCTGCATGCCCACGCGCGCCACGCCATGCCCCTGCCCGATGGCAACACGCTCATCACCGAAAATAATCTGCCGGTTAATTTCAACCATCCGGACACGGAGCTCATCCCTTACATCTCCGCCGAGGACCTGCTCCAGGCCAGTGCATTTGATTATTAAAAACCCTGCAAGTTTGTCGGAGCACGGAACTTTTGTCCCGTAAACATAACCGGTGGGGGACCTCTGTCCCGAGTCTGAAAAGGCACCTTCGCTTCGAATAGAACAAACAGCTCCAAAAAAATTCCCGCCAGACATAAGTCAGGCGGGAATTTCCTGTAAATCGTGGAGAATCTCTTTACTGGGCAGACTTGGAAGCCTTGTACTGCTCAAGCAGATTCTTGATAGCCTTACCAGTCTCAGTCTGTGGCTGGTAGGTCTGAGTCGTTGTCTGGGTGGGAGTAGTCACCGGCTGAGCCACAGCGTTGGTGGAGGAAGCACCGTTCAGCAGGTTCTGCAGCTTGTCCACGAGGGTGCTGCCCACAGACTCCGTGAGGCACTCACGATAAAGCTTGCCACCCTGCCAGTTGTTGAAGGTGAAGCGAGCGCTTTCCGGCAGGCAGTTCTCACTCTTCAGCACGCGGTAGCGGGTGTAGCTGCGAGTGAAGTAATCGTACTCGGCATCGGAGCCATAGTACTTCATATCCGTCAGCTCACTGGAATCCATAGCCGTAGCCAGAGTGGGAGTAAGCAGTTCCTTGCGAGTCACGGTCTTCACAGCGCAGGAGCTCAGTCCCAGCGCCAGCAGCATGATAGCGGGTATCAGTTTTTTCATAACGGAACGGCTTATATCACATGTATCTCCAATAAGCAAGCGGAACCTCCTCCATACTTCTTCTATTCAAACCTTCTTACGTGACACAAAGCACAATAACATGGAACAGTGAGGGATCCTCACCAGCATCAGATATATAAGCCAGCACAACACAAATACCAATACAGGAATCAGTATGCAATACACTCGATAAGCAACACCATCGAACCATGCGAAGCCAACAGCATACACAATGGGATTCAAAAAAGCATGCAGAATGTACACTGAAAAAACACCAGGAGCGAGAAGACTTATAAATCCACCCAGCCTTCGCATCAGGGAAAGACGTTCAAGCCACAACAGTAATATGCACAACGCAAAAGGCACCAATATTCCAATATCGGCAGCTATGCATCCGTTAAACCCAGTAAATACAATAGCCAATCGCAACACACAAATCATAGCAGCAACCAGATACAGTCTCTGCCCATATTCCAGGAACACTCTGATTCCTCCCGCCTTATTTATCGCAAGGGCGAACATGTACGCAGCAACTGAGACAGACGGCCATTCTGCGTTCAGTATAAAGGGAAGCCATTCCCGACACTCCGGAGATGACACAATTCCTGTATAGCGAATAGCCCAGAAAACGCATCCCATAATAATCAGCACCCTGCCTGAAAATCGAAGAAGCAACGGCGATACAATAGTAAGCAACAACAGCAGCCGAAGAAACCACAAGGTACCAGTATAGGGAAAAGTCTGGGTCCAATCCCACTGGATTACCTTTGAAAGGGGAATAGACATCAGCGATGGGAGAAATAGTAGACTATCCCCCCCCTTGATGCACTGAAGCAGATATTGTACAATGGGAATGAGTAGCCACCACGCAAGCACCCCCCAGAAAACATAACATGCAAACAACCAACCTGCTCTCCTGTAAATAGACAGAACATCAGGTTTCAAAAAAAGCGCCGCAAAGAAGAAGAAGAACACAACCCCTGCACCAGCACCAAGAAAGCCACAGTATATGTTCCACAAAGGCTCATTCACTACGGAATGAACCTTTATAATCGACAGCATAGCCAACACTCGCACCATATCAATGGCACCAGAACGGCTACTCGCCTTCTGTCCGTCGCCTTCGTTCATGACTGTTACAGGCATGAATACAGCACAAACACCCAGTGAGCAACAACAGCAGCCACCAGGCCACCGATGGTGTGTGCCCAGATAGCCTTGCTGGTCAGGTGACGGTAGCCCAGGGTGTCGAGCATGGCGGTATGAGTGCTCAGATAGCCGCTCCAGCACATGCCGATGGCGGTGAACACAGCAATGGCATTACCATCAACCCAGCCGGCATTGATGAAGTTAGGGATAAGCCCCAGAGCTGCACCCACTGCACCAAGAGCCGTGATGGGGAAAGCGATGAGATGCGGGTCCTGGAAACCAAAGAGAGCCTCGAACACAACGCTGCACTTGGCACCAATCCAGGGCAGAAGCTGCACACCCTCGTAAGCAGCGCCGGTGAAGGTACCGCCGGCAGCCGGGCCGAAGGTCAACAGCATCACCAGGGTAGAGATAATCAGCACACCGGGGATAATGGCAATACCCACATCCACACCTGTGCGACCACCATCCAGCAGGGAGTCCAGAATACGCTGGAAAAGCGGCTTGGTGTACTCATCCACCTTGGCCTCTGCCAGGTCGGTAACCTCGCAGGCGGGCTCCGTGGCAAACTCAGGCATCTTCTTCAAGATGAAGCGCTGCATCAGGCGGGTGGAAACGATGCAACCGCACACGGCACCGAAGAGGCCGATGAAGGGCTCAGCATAGAACCCCTGCCCCACCATGAACACAATCACCAGCAGGCCCATGCCGAAGGCGGTGCCGAAATTGGTGAGGGAGATAAACTGGTACTTCTTGAAGTAGGAGCTGAAACGCTTGTCCTGAGCCAAGGCAATAATAGCAGGATTATCGGAAAGGAAGGTAAGCACAGCACCCAGGGAAGCCACACCGGGCAGGTTGAACAGAGGGCGCATGAGCGGGCGCAGAATCTTCTCCAGCAGACTCACCACACCAAACTCCACAAACAGGCGACCGATAGCACCGGTAATCACACAGATGGCCATGAGGTAGAACACCGTGTTGAGCAGCAGATCATGCGCCGTCTTCATGATGGTGTTCAGCATCTGCGGCGTTCCCATCTGGGATGCAATATAGGCAAACAGGCCAAACACCACTACCAGGCAGATAATGCCCTGCGGTATGTAACTATTGAGCTTGCGGAGGAAGTTTTTCATAACAATATAAGCCCGGGCGAACGGGCGCCGGGGCTTATACCATAATCAGCACTCATGCGCAAGTGCAATATCAAAAATGCGTGACTTACAATTCGTAGTAGGTGTAGCCGCTCAATCCATTGCGGTACGCCTCCAGCGCATCGCGGCGCTGACGGGGAGAGATGAGCCCCTGCTCCACCCCTCGCTCGGCCAGAGCACGGAACTTGGCCACCAGGTCCTTGGGGTCATACTTCACATAGGAAAGCACATCGGCCACGCTGTCGCCCTCTTCCTCATGCGTGAATACAGGGCGGCCGTTCTCCAGGTGCACACTCACCACATTCGTATCGCCCAGCAGGTTGTGCAGGTCGCCCAGCGTTTCCTGGTAGGCTCCGACCATAAAGATGGCTACATAGTAATTCTCCTTGGGGTCAACCTCATGAAGAGGCAAAGACTTAGCCACGTCCTCTCGGTCGATGAAGTGATCCACCTTGCCATCGCAATCGCAGGTGATATCCACCAGCACAGCCTTCTGCGTGGGGCGCTCGCACAGGCGCTGAATCGGCATCACCGGGAAAAGCTGGTCAATGGCCCAGGAGTCCGGCAGACTCTGGAACACGGAGAAATTGGAATAGTAGTAGTCCACCATGTTATCGGACACTTCCTTCAAATCCTCGGGAATTTCGCTCATCTCCGCAATGCGGCGGGAGATAAGGCCCATGATATGCCAGTAGATAGCCTCGCCCACACCGCGCTCACGCAGCGTGGCGTTGCCGTGGTGGAACATGGCGCGCAACTGGTCGCGGTAGTAGATGGCATCGTTGTAGCACTCCTGGATATTCTTGCGGGTCAGCATACGGTGCGTCTCATCCAGCGCCAGCAGAATATCATTCGCATTCTCCGGCAGCGCGGGCGGCTGGGCCTCACTGCCAGGAGCGCTGGTCACATCCAGCACGTTGAATACCAGCACAGCATGATAAGCAGACACAGCGCGGCCGGATTCCGTAACCAGGGTCGGATGCTCAACTCCATGCTTGGAGCAGAGCTCGCCCACCACCTCCACGATATCTCGGGCGTACTCCTCAATGGAATAGTTACAGGAAGAATGGAAGTTCGTCTTAGAGCCATCGTAGTCCACTGCCAGACCACCACCCATATCCAGCGTGCCCATGGGCGCACCTTCTTTCACCAGGTCGATGTAGATGCGGCAGGCTTCCGTCAGGCCACCACGAATGACCGACACGTTGGAAATCTGGCTACCCTGATGGTAGTGCAGCGCCTTCAGGCAATGCAGCTTGCCCGCAGCCTTCAGCGTATCCACCACATCAATCACCTGAGCGGCATTCAGACCGAATACCGATTTATCGCCGGCAGATTCACTCCAATGACCAGAGCCCTTGGAAGCCAGACGCACACGCACCCCCAGAATCGGCTCCACACCCAGTACCTCGGCGCGGCGCAGAATGGCCGGCAACTCATTGGGCATCTCCAGAATCAGGCAGATTTTCATCCCCATGCGCATACCCATGAGCGCCAGGTCAATGAACTCATCGTCCTTATACCCATTGCACATGAGGAAGGATTCCGCATCGCGCATATAAGCCATGGCTGCAATCAGCTCCGGCTTGGAGCCAGCCTCCAGACCGTAATGGTACTTCTGGCCATGAGCCACCACCTCCTCCACCACCATGCGCTGCTGGTTCACCTTGATGGGATACACCCCACGGTACTTACCCGTATAACCGGCGGCCTTGATTGCCTTGGAAAAACTCTTGTTCAGCTCATCGATTCGGGCATGAAGCAAATCGCGGAAACGCAGCAGCACCGGCACATTCGTGCCGCGTTCCTCCAGCCCCTTCATAATATCCGGCAGACTCACCTCGCGAGTGCTGCCATCCGTATCCACCAGGTGCACATTCACCTCACCCGCCTTCGACACACTGAAGTAATCATTACTCCAGTCCTCCACTCCATACAATTCAGCAGAATCGGCGGCTGTCCAGTTGCGGACCTTGCGTTTAATCGGGGTTTTACGTGCGGGCATAGCCTTGTGGTGCGTTAACGTGTTCGCGCGTTATATATACCACCGCGCAAGGATTGTCAATCAGTATCTGTTCTACGGGCACACATTACTCCCTGATTTTCCGACTCTTTCCGACCTGAAATTCAAAAAAATTGCATAAAATGTGAAATTTGCATTGCCAAGAACCAAAAAATCGTGTAGACTGTCGCACCCACCCGAGCCGGGAGGCTCACTGAACATTTACTAATTACAAGAAGGAGACAAGATGAACATTCTCGACACTATCGGAAAAGAGCAGATGAAGGACGACGTGACGCCCTTCAACGTTGGCGACACCGTAAAGGTGCACTGCCGCGTGATTGAAGGTGGCAAGGAGCGCGTGCAGATCTTCCAGGGCATCGTGATTGCCAAGCGTGGCGCCGGCATCAACGAGGCTTTCACCGTTCGTAAGATTGCCTACGGCGAAGGCGTGGAACGCTCCTTCCCCATCCACACCCCCAAGATCGCCAAGATTGAGGTTGTGACCCGCGGTAAGGTTCGCCGCGCCAAGCTCCACTACCTCCGCAGCCGCGTGGGTAAGGAAGCTGTGACCGTGAAGACCATCCGCTAATCACGGATTCCTCACCAGACGTTTTCATGACTCAGGCCATTCCACAAAGGAATGGCCTGGTTTCTTTTTGCCCTCTCCGGCATGACTGTGGATGCATGCCACCCTGCTCCACCCCGCAAAAATACAGAATTGTAGCGTTATTGCTATTTTTTATTTGTTTATATCGTATTTGTGTTGACTTCTGTACTTGTTTTGCTATATTAAAAGCAGCCTGATTCTACATTCATCTCACGAATGAGACACAATCAGGAAAACCAATTATCTGAATTATACCTAGCTCAAAACAGAAAGGATAACAAACAATGAAGAAAATCATGATGACTCTCGTGGCCGCATGCGTAACCATCAGCGGCTTTGCAATCGGCGCTTCCACAGACGAACGCCCCTTTGACTGCCATGGTGTTCGCTGCATATTCTGCGGCGGCAGCGGCTTCAATGGCAATTTTAATTGCTACCAGTGCAAAGGTACTGGTCGCATCGGCGAATATTAATACAAAAGGTTTAACCTTTTCCGGGGCAGGTAGCGGAGGAGCCGTTGCCTGCCTCTTTTCTTCCGGGATATGAAACGATGGCTGACTTTCTGTATATTGCTTAGTTGCTCCCAGCTACGCGCAACAGAAGCCGTGGCTTTTGCGTACCAGAACGCAGAGACCGGCTACACCCTGCTGGGATATTCCAAATCGCTGGATGCTATCGTCACCTCCACACCTGAGCGAAACAGCATACGCATTCACACAGCCGATTCCACGCATAATCTGAGCTGTGATATATCAATCCAGCGGGCAGTTTTCCTTGATAACGGAGCCTTGTTTCTCTTCGGCACCGATAAAGAGGGGAAAAGCCACCTCGGTGTACCTTCTGCAACAGGTCGGCTGCAAATCATCACCCCACCTGATGCACCGGAATGGTTCAGGCTTACGCATGTGCGAGAACATGCAGGCACAGCCGAATTCACCATTCAAGGAGCCGCGGCACCTACTGCAGATGCCCCACTCTATAAAATCAATCCTCACGCATTCTCTCTCTCTTTTCAGCCGTTTCATGATACAGCACCGGGCAGCATCGCCTGGGCTATGGATGGAGACGGCATATTGAAAGCCGCCTTGCGCTGGAATAAGGACGGCTCTAAAACGCTCGAATATAAAGCGGGCAGCAGTACATTCACCCCCATATTGCAGTTACCAACAGCAAACCGCCTGCAACTGGTCGGCATCAATGACCGAGGTCGCATACTTCTGCTCCATGATTACCAGACAGAGCATGCAGTCCTGGCAGAGTACGACCCGGCCACCGGCCAGCTGAACAATATCAGCAATGGCAAAAACGCAGAAATATCCGGTATTCTCCCCCGGACCGACGGCACAGTATTAGGATACTGTACCATGCGTGAAAAACTGCAATACCACCCGCTGCGGCCATGCGGCCTGGTATCAGACTTTCTCCGCGGACTCCCCCAGGAATCATCAGCCCGCATGGTAGCCGTATCCGATGACGAATCAAAACTCCTTGCCTGGGTAAGCGAAAACTCAGGCCCCTTCAGACTGATGATGTATACCGCCGGCAAAGGCTGTGTTCCGTTAGAAAAATCTGCCGCACCGGTGCCGCCCACCCGGCCCACACAATTTGCCGAATACCCCGCAGCAGACGGAACACGCATTCCCGTCTACTACACCCTGCCGGATGGCAAAGGCCCCTTCCCCACAGTCATTTTCGTGCATGGTGGCCCGCGCATGCGGACAGATGATTCATACGATTGGCGCGTGCAGTACCTCGTGAGCCAGGGATTCGCCGTAGTGCAACCCCAATTCCGCGGCTCGCGCGGCTGGGGCAGCAGCTTCATGCATGCCGGAAACCGCCAATGGGGCAAAGGCTGCATTCAGACAGACGTGAATGATGCCATTCCCTGGCTCCTCCGGCAAGGAATCGCACAGCCGAATAAAATCGCCATCTTCGGTGGCTCCTATGGAGGCTATGCCGTCACCGCAGCGCTGGCATTCACCCCCGGTCTGTACACCTGCGGAATCTCCTTATTCGGCCCCCAGGACCTCATGCTTCACCTGCAGAAAATGAATGGCATGGATGCTCCCTTTGCAGGGGAAGATTCCCTCACCATCGGAGATATCAGCACAGCAGAAGGCAGAGCTCATCTGCGCAGCATTTCTCCCGTGTACCACGCGGATAATTTCCAGGAGCCGCTCCTGCTGTACTACGGGGGCAAGGACACCCTTATTCCCCCGGAGCATTCCCAAAGGCTGTATGAAAAACTCCGCGCTGCGGGCAAAGATGTCACCCTGGTCACCTACCCCGATGAAGCCCACGGCTTTGCAGACCCTGCCCACGAACCGCAACTCTACGCCCGGCACATCATACCCTTCCTGAACAAACACCTCAACAAACACCCCCAGCCATGAACGCACGCTCCCTCATCATCAAATTCTGGTTCCCCATTCTGCTTATCCTCCTCCTCATAGGAGGAATAGCCGCAGGCCTTCTGTTCCGGCATGCCTCTCACGAACAGCATCACCACTGCACCGACCCCGCCTGCCAGCACCACTGAACTGCATCACCCCCCCTGCCATCATCCGGCGCCTTCTCCCGGCACCGGCTGATTCGTAACTCGGGAATCTCTAAAAAACCACAAATGACAGTTTGTCGGGTAGGTGTAGTCTCTGAGCCCGTCCCAAACGGGGCGAAGTTTCACAGCAATGCATAAAATCCTCGCCCGAGGGCTCGTCAGTGAAATCGGTAGTCTGGCGACTACCGGCGAAACTTCGCTGCCGCTCAACGAAACATCGCCCCCTGACAGGGGCTCGACGAAACTTCGCAGCTTACGCTGCTCAGAGAGAGACAAACTTCAATTTGGCGCAGCAATCTTTGGGACACGTATGGTGCTCGCGTGGTTTACAAATACCAGCCGCATTCCTCCAGCGTGTTCTTCACCGTGAAGGTGCAGCCGGTGGCGTCATTGACGGGCAGTGGTAATTCGCTGAGCCGGAAGACGGCATCGTAAAGAGCGCTGCTTTCGCGGAAATGCGTTTCAAAGTGCTCTGCAAAGGGCGGGAAAGCGCACATGTTTGCCTTCTTGGTGCCGAGGGGGGAGCAGGGGTTCTTTGTTTCCAGGAAAATACGCAGCAGGATGAATTGCTGTGCGACATTCCCCTCTGCCAGCTGGTTCAGAATATCCGCTGTCTCGTCCGCACCCCAGGGGCAGCACATCCAGTTCAGCAGCATGGATGCCCGGTGGCAGATTTCATCCGCGCCGTTCTCCGGTTGCCAGGGGGAGGGAATGAGTGTATCGTGTACGATACGGCGCAGTTCGTCAATGATGCGCTGGTGCTGGTTCAGCTTTTCCAGTTCACTGCGTTCCTGCTCCAGCCATATCCAGAGTATGGTTTGCCACAGCTGGCTGGCAGAGTCATCTGCCGGTGTGCGGAAAAGCTGGAAAAGCGCGTGCAGGTAGGCGCAGCATTCGGCTGCTGTGCCGGCGGGCAGATAGCCGTTGAATACGCTGAGCAGGTCGTCTCCGGTCAGCCCCACACCCTGCTTGGCTACGATGCGGTGCAGCATCTCCTGGCTTTCAGGATGTCTGAAATCCCAGTGCGGGTCGCTGAGGGTGAAGCCGCTCATTTATTTGGAAAATACCGGCGCCGGCAGTTTGGCCGCATCATCACTCTCCTTGCCGACCATATCGCCCACATCCTTGAAGGTGACAAAGATGAAGAAGAAAAGCAGCAGGAAGATGAAACCGCTCTGAATCCACTCCAGTACCTTGCCGCCCACCGGGCGACGGAAGATGATTTCCAGCGTGCCGAGCACCACGTGGCCGCCGTCCACAATGGGCAGGGGAAGAATATTCAGTACAGCCAGGTTTACGTTCAGTACCACGGCAAACCAGAGGATGAGCTTCCAGCCGTTCTCGGCTTCGAGCATCTGGTACAGGTAGTTGCCTATGCCCACGGGACCGGAAAGATGCTGCATGCCCACGCTGCTGCCAGGGGCTGCCACCTTGGCCAGGGTTTCACCCATCCAGCGGAAGCTCTGGTTAATCTGGGCCTGTACACCGGGATACTCGGTCTTTATCTCTCTATTCCTGCCGCCCCAGGTGAAACCCATGATGGGACACGCTTTGTCCAGCCCCTGCCAGTTGGTCGGCACTACGGGGGTAATGGTAGTGGTCACCTCGCTGCCATCGGCACTGCGGAGGGTGAGTTCCATGGGGGCTCCTTTCTCTGATGCTTCCAGAATCGGCAGGGGAGAGTATACCGGCGTGCCGTTCATTCTGGTAATCTGCTGGCCCTTCATCAGCCCGGCCTGTTCTGCCGGGGAGCCGGGAATAATATTGCCGATAATGGTGGGCGCTGCGGGAGAAATGCCCACCTGACGCATGGCGGTGCGCTGCCACCACTTGGTTTCCGGCAGTCGGTAACCACTCTCGATGGTGAGCTGCTGCACGCTGCCATCGGCCTGCGGACGGTCGATGGTGAAGGTGATTTTCTCGTGCTCGCTCATGGCGACAAGCTCGCGCACGCCTTCCATGTTGCCCATCCATTTTTCAACCGGTTGGCCATCTATGGCGCGGATTCTGTCGCCGGGCAGCAGCCCGGCCTGAGCTGCGGGGGAATTCGCAGGCACATAGCCGATAGTGGTGGTGGGAAGTTCGCCCACAGGCTTGCCCACTACCCACACGAGCACGGCAAAGAAATATGCCAGCAGCAGCGAGGCAAACGGTCCTGCTGCGGCGATGATGACCTTATCCAGCGGCTTGAGCGGCTTCAGATCCTTGGGGATATTTGCCTCGCCCTCAATACCCTGCATGTCGCCCAGCTGGGGCAGGGAAACAAAACCACCTGCCGGAATCCAGCCGATACCCCATTTCACGCCCTTAATCTCTTTCTGCCAGATGGGTTTGCCGAACCAGATCTGGAAGCGGTCGATGTAGGCTCCACGCCACTTGCCCGCCAGGAAATGCCCCAGTTCGTGCACAAAAATCATCACGTTGAAGAACATGACGACAAGGAAAATAAGCCAGGCAGTTTCGAGTGAGGAAAGGATAGTGTTCATCATGGGAATGCTACCTGCATGCTACCAGAACCCAACAGCCTGCGCAAGTGCAGGATTTGACATAAAGGGAAGCGTCTGAATGTAGAATTCTGGATTTTTGATTTTGAATGTGTTAAAATCCGCGGGCGTACGCCTGCCCGACTTGAAAACTTCGTACTTCCAACTTCGTCATTTGTACCTCAGCCATTTTTCGGAGAAAAAATGGCTACCTCTTCATTACCTTTCCCGGCTCGAAAAGCCAGCTGTGGTAGGGTGGGTTCCAGGAATCTGCGGGCAGCAGGGGATTATCCCAGCTGGCGCGGGCAGAGGTTTTTCCGAAAATGCCGTGGCGGGTCAGCAACTCGTCATCTGCCCAGCTATGCAGGAACCAGAATGAGTTGATGAGAACCAGCCCGCCATAGATGGCGTGCAGCGCGGTGCTGCCTTTGATGATGCTGCGGGATGTGCAGAGCAGCCCGAGGGTGCTGGGAAAGAGCAAGCCCCCGAACCACGCCAGCGTGGAGTACGGGCAGGTCACTACCCACAGACCGGTGATGCTCCACAGCAGCTCACAGCCCGCCAGCGTACACAGCAGCACGACTACCGGCCAGATGATGAATCTGCTGACGCCGCGCTTCTCTGCGGCATCTCCCAGCTTGCACAGCCCCCAGTAGCAGACCAGCGCCGGAATCTGGGTGATGACCATGGAAGCCACCACCAGACACAGGTGAGGAACCAGCCACACGATGTAGTCGTGCCATGCCGGTTCATGCCTCGGTATCCGGGCAGCGGCGGCTGCCAGACTCAGAGCACCAAGCAGTGGTGTGAGGACCAGCAGCCAACCCATGCAGCGCTGGCCGGTGCTGAGCGGCTTCGGCGTCGGGCGGGGAGGTGTCATATTGGGCGAGAAAGGTGCCTTTCCAGGTCTGGGGCGTGGTGCCATTTCTGGTTCACGATGTTGCGCATGCGGCTTCATGCCTCAGGGGCATCTGCCTGGTTTGTGAGCGGGTGTGCAGGAGAGAACCACCCGGCAGATAAGGAGCCTGGTGGAAGAAACAGGGGCAGGAGTTGCTTTATCATGGTCATTGACGGGTTAAAATATGTGTGAAGCCGTGTCATTCGGCCATGAGAACGCGAGCTTCGAGCTCGTACAGCTTCTGCTGAATCTGTAGCGCGGATTCTTCATCAGAAATCAGTTCTGCCAGGTGAATCTGGGCTTTGTAATTACTGATGAGCTGGCGCCCGAATCGGATGAAGTCACCGTTGCTGGCACCCTGCATGCTTCTGAGGAGATAGGCTTCTTCCGCCTTGAGTACATCTGCCATGGGGCAGAGTCCCTGGCGGTAGCGTTCCACTTGCTTCTGCACTGCGGCGGCCGGATGTCGCATTACCTGCCTGCAGTGGTCGCTTACCTCATTCGCGGCTGCGTATGCTGCGGTGGCAGCCATGAGAAAAAGAAGTCGTTTCATCATTTTTGTTCCGGGGTGAAGATTCGGGCAATTCGGCCATCGTTGTGCAGGAGTACATGGGCTCCCTTTTTGTCGGCTGGGAAGACGAGCAGATAATCGCCCAGTCCGTTGACATTGTAGGCTGCCTGGGTCAGCAGTCCTTGCTGCTGCAGGGCCTCTGTGGCAATCCGGCGGGCTTCCCCGGTGTCGATATTCCGGGGCTTTTCCTGCGGTTTAGCCCTGCCGAACAACTCGGGATAGTCGCTCATCACTTTCTGCATGGCTTCGGCCTGGAGCGGTGTGACCTTCATGCGCATGAATTGGAAATCATCCTGCCCCAGATGCGTGATGTTCTCGACAGGTGACCAGATGGTGCTTTTTTTCGCGAAGCCCAGGAAGATTTCTCCCTCTGCCGGGTAGATGCCGGCCGGGAGGTTGTCGCCCTCCACCTGTCGCCAGAAGGACAGGCGAGTGCCGGGTTTCCATGCACCCTTCAGGCATTCCTGCACCTCCAGCACATTGTATTCGCGCATGTAAAGAGGTGCAAGGCGTTTATCATCATAATCGATGAGCTGGGTGCTGAGGTATCGGCAGCGCAGCACGGAATCCCATCGCTCCGCTCCCTTGTACACAAAATGGCAGGCTCGCTCCAGGTCTGTAACGGTGCGGGCGGCAGCGTCATCCGGCATGTAAGGGCTGTATTCTGACCACTGCAGCGGGACAACGGGGGCGTTCTCCGGGGAGAGCAGGGCTGCTATCTTGTCGGTGTTGCCGTTGTTGCCGGGGATGATGCGGCAATGCTCCCGGTTCAGGTGCAGGGTGTTGCCTTCGCGCTGGAACTGGTCGGTGAGCAGGAACATGCCGAAACTGCCACGCACGCGAGCCTCGTGCTCCTTCTTGCCCTCCGGGGTGATGTCGGGGCCGCTCACTTCGGCCACCGGCCAGTGCAGCAGGATGCGTTCGCCGGGCTGGTATCCCTTGCACCAGGCTGCAGGCAGGGCCATGCTGCATTCCAGCGCAAAATCCTCATACCATTTGCCGTCTGCTTCATAGCGGCGGCTGTGGGGCTTCCATGTCTCCCGGCAGATGATGGGGAGCCTCCGCACTTCTTCCTCTGAAACATGCTGCTTTACATAGTGCGTGATGTCTGACCAGCTGGCCTCCTGCGGCCAGGTAAATCCTTTCAGCCCGTCTGTGGTGGCCATGGCTGTGGCGGGGGCCTTTGCGTGAAGCACCTCGTTCCGGGCATGCAGCGGGCGCAGAATCTGAAGCTCCTTCAGATTCACCAGCCAGCGGCGTGCGGGTCCCTGTGTGGACGGGGAGATGCCCTCCGCATCCAGCAGAATCAGGGTGCCGGGCTGAATCATGCTGTATGACTCTGCCAGCACGCGCACGGCCAGCTTCTGGGCAATGCTGAAATCCGGGTCAATTACCTCTTCCACCAGCACCACAGGGGCATCGGCCTTCTGCCATTGCAGCAGGGTATCGGTATTGTTTCCCAGGGCGGCCAGAGGTGACAGAAACAGCCCAAGCGCTATCATGATATGTGTTTTCATTCCCCTAAATCCTCTTTTGAATCAATTTCTGCGAACATCCGGCAGGTCTTCTCCGGTTTGTCGAAGCGGAAACATTTGCTGATGTTCAGCTGCCCGGAAATGCTGCGGTAGTGTACGGTTAATCCCTGTTCCGTGAGTTGTGTTTTCCCGGGGATGAAACGCAGATACCGGGTCACAAAATTGTATTCGCCCACGCGTTCGTATTCCTTTCTGCCGTTGAGCCGGAATACCGTGAAAACCCTGTTCGAGGCACCGCAGCCGGGCTCTGCAATGAACGCGATGAGACTGCCGTCCTCATTCGTTATCCATTCGTCCTCCGTTGTGTAGCCCGCGATGAGACTCAGTTGCAGCAGATCTGCCACGCGCGCAGCGGGCAGGGGCTTTTTGCCGGTCCAGTAGTCCTGGTTTTCGGGATTATCACCGATAGCATAGCGCTTCGCCGCTTCCGGTGTGTCGCCCTTTTCGATGAGCGCAGCTTCTGCCGCCAGTGCCTGACTGGCTGCGTTTTCGTAGCGGGGGTAGTCGTCTGCCAGGGCAGAGGTGAGCAGGAAGGTTGAAAGAAGGATAGATATGGGAAATTTCATGGTCTTGTGGGATAATTGTCAGCGGCCTAGTCCGCCGGTGAGGAGGGTGAGAAATTGTTCAAAATGCTTCTGAAGAATCAGCTGCATGGCGGCCTTGGCATCGGGCGTGCTGTTGCCCTGCAGACTGGGGGCAGGGCAGTGCATGCGCGCGGCGCAATCGGCATATTTCTGCCAGGCGGCATAGGCGGCCTGGAATCGGGCCGCGCAGTTGGCTGTATAGTCATCCGGGGCATTTTCCAGCGGTGTATTCGTGATGAATTCGCAGGGAGGCCTGTCGCCTGCCAGCAGATTATGCATGAACGCTACGCTCTGCTTGTGAAGCTCGTTCCTGTGCTGGTAATACTCGCTCCATGCGTTGCGGAAGGTGTCGAAGTTCTGGTAGATGCGTTTCTGCATGGCCTCGCTCAGGGCATCCTGCTCCGGGCGGATGTGTATGGTGCGTTGCCAGGTGGTAAGCATGGAGTTCAGTCGCAGTTGGTCCATGTCTCTGGTAAAGAGAACATCCAGCGCGCGGTTGTACTCCCCCAGTACATTCCGGTAGAGCTCCGGCTGTGCGCTGCGCAGGGGTGCCATGGAATACACCGCAAAATTGGACAGCGCGGCGCGGGCTTCCGTTGCTGCCTGCACGTACTCATTGAGTGCGGTGAGGACCTGTTTGTATTCTTCCTCGCTGAGGGTGCTCAGTGTATCATTTGTTCGGGAGCCCTCGATGTCCTTTTTCCATTGCTGGTGTATGGACAGCATGCTGTTTTCCTCCTGGCCGGGATTGGAAATATACTCTCCCAGGAAGTAGGTAGCCCAGCCCGGGCTTATCATCATGGCGGCAAGTGCGAGTGTGAAAATGGGTTTCATGGGCGGGTTGTCTGCTTTCAAGGATATACGTAAATAAAAAAAAGTCAATATCTAACAGATATTATGATGCCTTTTTGTCCGTTTTATATGTCTCGGTGAAGAATCCTGAAAGATGGTTATGCCGCCTGCTGTACCATTTATGTATGAAGCGTGTTTCTCTCTTCCTTCTGTTCTCGTTTGTGTTCTGCTTCATGGCCCTGGGTGAAGCTGCGGAGCAATATGGCAAGGTGGTGCCTGATACGGCGATGGCCGCACCGATAGCGCAATCCGCTGCTAATGCAGATGGTGCGGTGGTAGAGCTGCTGCGCCGCGCCGATATTCAGGGCGAGGTGCTGGCACTTCGCCGGAAGGATGGCTCTCGCCTGTTCCTCTATCACCGCAATCCGGTGGGCGAATTCCCCGCACAGCCCGGGGGATGGATGCAGCATATTTACTGGCTTACGCCGGATTCCTTTGCCTGTGTGTGCTCAGGTCGGCGCCTGTCGGACTATGCTCTGTATCAACTGGCCCCGGATGACGATGCCCCCGGCACGCTGCATGTCTGGAAGGAAAACGCTGGCAGCTTTACTTTCCGCGTGGAGTGGCAGGTAGTGGACGGTAAACTGGTGGCTATTCATAAGGGGAAGCCCCTCATGGTGCTTACGCCCTTATCTGCTGCTCTGTGAGGACGTTTTCTTGCGCTTGAAAATCCAGCGGATAGCGGCAATTGTGTAGACCAGGGCAATGCTGGCTATCAGCAGACATGCCCAGATGGGAAGTGCTTCCTCTATCTCATACGGCACCACCATCGGCCCTTCCTCCGTGTGCAGAATGGGCGGATTCGCATTGTACCAGTGCAGCTGCAGCAGCTCCACCGCTGCCAGCAGAGCTATCACTGCGGGCAGCAGGGTGAACCCCAGAAAAAGACGAAGGATGATGCGGAAGATGAGCATGCAGGTGGATATCAGGACAAGCGCAAAGGTGATGACTCTGTATACGAGCCTGATTATATCGCATCATGTTTGATAATCAAGCAGAAACTCTGTAGGTTGCGATTCGCCGGAGTCAGAAGTCTGCATTTTCCTAATCGCAGATGGGCTGTCCCCCGATAGGTGGGAAGCTGCTGAGAGGTATCCACCCGCTATCGGAACAGTTCATCCATCGACTGGAGACGGGCACTGCCGAACCACTGCTTCTCGTGCAGGCTGCGGCGCGTTTCCAACAGGGCGGTGGTGGTGGAATCCAATAGTTGCAGCGCCAGATTCTCGTGTGGCAGAAACTGCACCGACAAGGTGCGGGCATGTGCACGGGTGCGCAGGGTTGTGCTCCACATCGGGAGAAGGGATTTTAACTGCTCGGCCGCTGCATCGGCAGAAGCCCGGCTGGTTACCTTGCTCAAAATCTCGTTGCATTGCCGCAGCACTGTCGTCATGGTGCGGATGTCTGGCAGCAGATCTTCACGTGCCGGTTCTTCCTTCGGTTCCGGGTCAAACATGAAGGCTACCGGCAAGCTCAGCATATAGGGCAGGTGTTCCCGCTGAGGCAGCTGCAGACTTTCCGAAAAAACGCGGATCTGCAGCATATCCACACCGTAGGTTTCCTGCACCAGGTAATTGAAGGCCTGTCGCAGTTCATATTCCTGCCGGCGGCTCAGCGTCTGTCCTGCCATCAGCTCCAGGTACTGACAGAAAAGAGCAGGGGCTCCACGGTGGCGCGCCAGATTCGCCACTGTCTGATTCAGTTCCGGTGAAATGCGGTTTCTGGCCATCTTGGCCGCACCTGTGCGGCAGGCCATTGCATATTTGATAGCCTCCCGCTCCCGTCCGTAGCGCAACGGGGCTGCTGCCATGGCCTCCTCTCTGCTGGGGGGCAGCGGAATACCGGCCTGCAGTATCCCGGTAAAGGGTTCCTCCCCTTGCAGGGCTGCCCACTCATGTTGAGTGGGCAGTTCCCACGCCCAGGCCGGAAGTCCGGCCAGAAGCAGGCACAGGGCTGACAGGGTGCCACGCATGAAATCAGGCGAATTCGCCCATGTAGAATTTCTTCTTACCGCGGCGGATGATGACGATGCCTCCTTCCAGTGCGCTTTCCTTAGTGAGCGGCCAGGTGGCATCCTTTACAATTTCACCGTTGATGGAAATGGCACCGTTGCCGATGAATTCACGGGCTTCGCGCTTGGAAGCGCACACCTTGGCTGCTACCAGGGCATCGGCCAGCGGGCCTTCAGTCAGGGTGACCTGGGGCACATTCTTCATGCCGCTCTTGATATCACGGGCAGACAGGCTCTTGAAATCGCCGGCGAAGAGTTTTTCGCTCACGGCTACAGCGTGCTCGAACTCGGCTGCGCCGTGCAGGTCGGTGATGATTTCGCGTGCCAGAGCCTTCTGGGCAATGCGCTGCTCCGGGTGCTCCAGGTGGCGGGCCTCAATTTCAGTAATTTCCTCCGGGGTGAGGAAGGTAAGGCGCTTCAGGTAGGTGATGACGCATGCATCGTCGCTGTTCAGCAGGAACTGGTACAGTTCGTAGGAGGAGGTCTTCTCCTTGTCCAGCCAGAGGGCGTTGCCTTCGCTCTTGCCGAACTTGTTGCCCTGGGCATCCGTCACCAGCGGCATGGTGAGGGCGTATACTTCGTCGCCCGTGGTCTTGCGGATAAGTTCGATACCCGTGGTGATGTTGCCCCACTGGTCGCTGCCGGCAACCTGCAGGTCCACGCCGCGGGTCTCGTGCAGGTGCTTGAAGTCGATGGCCTGGATGAGCATGTAGGAGAACTCGGCGTAGGAGATGCCGCTTTCCATCTGGCGGCGCACATGGTCCTTGGTGAGCATGTATCCCACGTTGATGTATTTGCCGTAGTCGCGGAAGAAGTCAATGACATTCATTCCGTTAATCCAGTCGTAGTTGTTCACCACCTCGAATCCGAACACGCGTTCTACCTGGGAGCGCAGTGCCTCGTAATTGCGGAAAACTTCTTCCTTCTGCTGCAGCTCGCGCTCCACCGTGCCGCGCGGGTCGCCGATAAGTCCGGTAGCAAGGCCTACCAGCAGAATCGGGTGGTGCCCATGCTGCTTCATTCGGCGGGTGATGAGGAAGCTGGAATAATGCCCCAGGTGCAGACTGTCAGCTGTCGGGTCTGTGCCGATATAGAAAGTAAGTCCACCCTTATTGAGCTTCTCAATAAGATCGGGGCTGGAAATCTGATTCACCAGTCCGCGCCATTCCAGTTCTTCGTAAAAGGTCATGATAAAGAGCGTTTTGCTTTGAGCCACGAATAATACCACGCGCTCTCAGTCATGTCAATCCACGGAACTGACAGCAGTCGCTGGGGCGGATAATCAGGAAGATGGGCGGGCCTGGCCTGTCAACCGGAGGATATGGCGTGCGTCTTGTTATCAGCAATCGTCAAACTCGTACTTGCGCAGCTTCATGAACGTGGGGGCGGGCCGGCGGGAATCCCAGAAGAGCAGGAGCATGGCCCCAAGCAGTAGAAGCCGCATTCCCGTGTCCAGCGGGTAATTTGTAATTTCATGGCTTGTGCCCAGACAGTTACAGCTCAGTTCCAGTCCGCGCATCCAGGCCTGGAAGTACAGCAGCAGGAACACGGCACACATCACCACACCCCACACTGTGGCTCCGCGGTAGCTGCGCTTGCTGAGCAGGCATATCGCTACCACCAGCTCCATCGCCAGGCCGATGCAGGCCAGTGGGAAGGAGAAGAAGGCTGGCAGAATGTTGCTCCGGGTCAGGAAATCCACCATTTCGTTCATGGCCGCCACCTTCTGCACCCCGGTCAGCAGGAAAAATATCCCCAGCCCCAGGCGCAGAGTCGTCAGCAGCATATTGACAAAACGATTGTATTTCACGCCGGGGAGTCTACACCAGCCGGGCATTTGCTGCAAGCCCAAAAAAACTGCCTTGATTAAACTTTTATCCCATGGGGCTGAACTGCAGACGCGGGGCGCTGCGGCGCAGGGGCTGGTCTGCCGGGCAGACTCAGAGCAGGGCGCCTGCCTGACAATAGAGAAGCAGTTGGGATTTCATGGATGTTCAATGCGGAGAAGCTTTTTGAATTGCAGGTAATCCTGCCGCGGCAGGGCAAGGTGAGCAAGGCGTGTATGCTTGCCTTTTGCGACATTCTCGGTGATGTCAATCTCAAAATTCCGGAGTTTCATCAGCGTGCGTCCATTTGTCGCAGAACTTATGGCAATGTGGGTGACAGCGACGGGGGTGAACATCAGGTCTCCCCTGTTGAGAATGGGTGTTGCCTTGCGGAGTATCTGGAGCATGAGCGAGGCCTCGTCTGCACTTAATTCCCGCTGCGTCAGCGAGCCCGGTCCACCGCGCCTCGCATGGCTCGTGATGCGGATTCGCACAGGTGCCTCGATTCCTGCTATGCACTGCAGCTCTTCTGCCATTTCCTTAGCTCGTGCTTTGTGGACAGCTTCTCCGGGATTCGCCGGGCAGGGTGCCAGTCCGGTTATCAATAGAAAACATAGGGGCAGAAGTCGTTTCATATGGCCATTTTATCACCGGGAGCTGCTCATGAACAGGAAAATATATCCGCGCGTCAGAAAAAACTTTCCCTGTGAGCCTCTTTATGCTTAAATACTTGCAGTATGCTACGCTTCCTCCTCAGACCATGCTTTCCGGCTCTTTTTGGTGCGCTGCTGATGGCCTCAGTCCATGGTGCTGAGCCGGCGGGCTCGCCACTGGAGAGCGTGCAGCGGATGTTTCCCAAATCTACAGGGTGGAAGAGCTTCCGTCTTTCGGATGATGTGCAGCTGCTTCGCTGCCTGATGCCCGATAAGACCACGCACATGTACTGTGTGACCCGCAGGGCGAAGGGGGAATTCCGGCTGGTGAAGACGCATGACGTGTCTGTGGTGGATGACCAGTTTGCCCGCTTCTCTCTGAAGAATGGCACCGTGCTGGCATACCATTCGAATGGCGAGGTGCTGGCGTGCATGCCCCTGTGGGAGACTCCTCCCGCTCTCTACGCCCCGGCTTCGGAATGGGTGCGGCTGAGCCTGACCGGCACCGGGGACAATCAGATTACCTGCGAGGCCGAGAATCTGACCAGGGTGCCCGTTCTACTTCGTCCGGGGAGGGTGCAGATTATCACCACGGAGGATGGTGAGGTGGTGTGGAGTAACCTGCTGGTGAGACTTCGGGAAGAAACTCTGCTGCCTCCTCGCGGGAAGGTGCAGCTCCAGCTTGACCTTGTGGTGAAAAGAAACACCAATCCCAAAGGCCTGATGCGAAAGGAACGCGTGGACCTGGTGTATCTGGCGGATGATGTGGCCCTTACGGCTCCCGCCCGCGCCATTGCCCCTGCGGCTGTTCTGCAGCCCGGTATGCCGGAGCTGGGTGAACTCGGTGGCTTCGTCCCCATCCGCCTGCGTGATGACCTGGCCGTGGCTCATCGGCCTGGTATAGGCGGTTATGCAGACATCCGCCAGCTGGATTTCTACCGTCTGCGCAATGGCGTGTGGCAGCATGTCTCCAGCCCGGTGGTGCGCAGTACCAGATTGCCGAGACGGATTAAATGCGTGGATGATGAGGTGCGTATTTATGATATTGTAGGCTGGAAACTGGCCGAATTCCCGATTCCGTGATACAAAAGTCTTGCAAACAGGAGGCGGATGCGCTATGGTGCGCGTACCGCAACTCCCTCTGTTATGAAGTCTTTTGTAGATACCTGTTTTCTGATGAATGCGCCCGGTCGGCAATATCTGCTGGATTCGGGCGTGAAATGCACGGTAATTGATACCGTGAAAAAGGAGTTGGAAAGGCAGATTGAAAAAAATAACAAGAGGGAGGCTCAGGCCGCTCTTGACTTTATGAAGGCTCATGCCGGGCTTTTTGAGGAACTTCCCGCCTGCTCCGAGGAGCGCGATATGCGCTTTGCTGTACGGGAAGGACAGGAGATTTCTGCCGACGGCGTTTTTCGCCGCATTGCCATCCGCTGTGCAGATGAGCAGATTCCTGTGCATTTTCTCACCGCAGATTGGGATTTGGCATCGGTGCTGAGCATCTATGCTTCCCGGATTACCTATCTGAGCCGTCGGTCAGGTAAGGTGTGCGACTGGAAGGTGCATCTGGAGGAGGAACAGCGCCAGGCCAGAGCCGATTTGTCTGACCTGATGGCGGAGAGCGATCTGGTTCTCAGTTCATCCGGTCTGAAGTCTCCGCATCTGCGCCAGTTCCTGCGGAATGTGCAGCTGCTGAAGCCGAAGGCAGAGGAGCGCCCCATTCTGCACCGGTGTTCGCAGGATAGATTGAGTGAGCAGAATCATCTTCCGTTAGATGTCATTGACCTGCTTTCGGACAGCGCCGTCATTCGTCATTGCGGGTGTGAGACTCCGTATCAATCGGAGACCGCCTTGCTGGATGCCTTGTATTATGCCCGTTCCATGGGCCGGCGCGTTGCTGTCATTGTGTCTGACTGGCATGATGTGGTGCAGCGATATGAGGCTCAGAGTCATGCTGCAGAGCCGGGGGCAGATGCCGTTAATTTCCGGCTGATAACCTCTGTCGGTGGGCTTATGCCTCTGCTGTGTTCCTGGAGCCTGAGGAAGATGGGGCGTCCGGAACTGATATCTTTCCCTGTGGCTCCGGGCCTGGCTTCTGCTCCGCAGCCGGAGCCTGAGCGCGCACCGCTGCCATCAAAAAGCGGGCGGCCTGTGAATGAGGAAGGAAAACGAGAAAAGAAGGCTGCCGGCATGACCTGCGAAGAAGCCTATACCAGGTTGCACAGTCGCCTTCGCCAGCAGATGGAGAACATGTCTGCAGAGGAGTTTGCCGCGGAATTGCAGAAGGTGTACGGTGCTGAGGATATACTTTCTATCCGGGTGGCGGCTATCAAGGTGGCGCGGCGGTGCAATAAGCCCACCGTTGTTGCCTGTCTGCTGATGTCCTGCCCCTCCTTGCCTTCATACTGCCTGGAGAACTGGTTTGCGCGCAATGCCAAATCCTCGCCGCCTGTCCGCGACCTCCTCAAGCGCAAGACTTTTTACGAGTGTACGAAGAAAATCATCCAGCGAACGCAGGACGTGGGCAACTGTACGGCTGTTATGACCACATTGTTGAATCTGATGCGCGATAAGGACCCGGATGTTGGCATTCGCGCAGAGATGATGAGGAACCTGCTTGTATCGAAAGGGGCTCCTCAGTTGGGCTGACTGCTCAGTCTGGCCGTATCCAGCGGTTGTATGGTATAGCCTCCGATTTCGTCCAGCCCGGTATCGCGGTGGCCATACTCGCCATCTGCATGCTGAGCAATGAGCGCCACAATACTGCGGGCCTTGGCGCGCTGGTCCGCAGGCACTGCCTCATTCAGCTCGGCGTGGCGGGCAATCATATAGGCCGCGTAGCAATCCATCAACGCCGCCATGTAGTCATGCTGCAGTTTCTCCTGTAGCTCCGGAGCCAGCTGGCTGATGGCGCGGGAGTAGACGCCCCGCCAGTCAGGCATCTCTGACCACATGTCTTCATCTGCCTGAGCCACTACAGGATTGCTGTTTACAGCCAGGGAAAAATCAGTAATGAAATCAGGCCGGCCGGCATCCAGCCCTAGCGCAGAGAGCTCCTTGTCGTACTCGAGGACCAGCGCCAGGGCAAACCGGCTCTTTTCCGCATCCGTAAGGGTGTTCATGCGTTCTGCTGCTTCTGCCAGTTTCTGTTTTTCCTCCAGATAGGGGTCCTCCTGGCCTTCCATGACGACGTTGTGGAACATGATAGGCTTGAAGCGTCCCATATCCTCACCGGTGCCGGTTACGGGAATGGAATTCGTCTGCGTGCAGGCGGCAAGTGCAAGGCTGAGACCGATGATGCTGATTTTTTGCATGGTTGGTGAGTGGCGGCTCTCCGTCCGCAGCAGGAGGGCAGGTTCTTTTCCGGGGGATGCGGGGAGTATAACGCGCCGATATGAGTATGGCAAGGCAGAAATATCCGGAGTTCTGGATGATACCCATTTGCTCACATGTGTCCCAAAGATTGCTGCGCCAAATGGGAGTTTGTCGGGCGGATGTTTCTGGTCGGAGCGGGGGACTTTAGTCCCCCCAACGGTTATGTTTTCGGGACTGAAGTCCCGTGCTCCGAAGGATTTGAGCCCCCGCCAAATGTGAAATCTTTGGGACACTGTGTG
>JAZQVE010000036.1:0-82338 GCA_045631705.1 Akkermansia sp.
ACGCTGCGCTACCAGGTGCCCGGCGGCATGCTTTCCAACTTCCGCAGCCAGCTGAAGGAAATGAACATGACCGACAAGTTCGAGGAAGTGTTCGCCGAAATCCCCGTAGTACGCGAGGCTCTGGGTTGGATTCCGCTGGTAACTCCCACCTCTCAGATTGTGGGTGTGCAGGCCATGATGAACGTGAAGTTCGGCCGATGGAAGAACATCACCCCGCAGTGCGCCGACGTGGCACTGGGCTACTACGGCCGCACTCCCGCCCCCGTGGATCCCGAGCTGCAGGCCATGTGCGCCAAGAAGATGGGCAAGGAACCCATCACCTGCCGCCCCGCCGACCTCATCAAGCCTGGCATGCAGGACCTGCGCGACAAGCTTGCCGCCAAGGGGATGCCCGCTACCGACGAGAACTGCGTCATCTACTGCATGTTCCCGCAGCAGCTTGAGGACTACTACGCTGGCAAGAAGCCCGAGCCGCCCACCACTCCCAAGCAGGAGAACTACGGCGCTCCCGCTGCCCTCTCCACCGTGGGTGTGGCTGCCGCCATCTCCGGCCGCAACATGAAGCTCAACATCATGGGCCGCGAGTACGACGTCACCATCGAGGAGAAGTAATACATTCTCCGGATGAAACCATGACTTTCAACGCTGCGATTCCGCTTCCGGAATCGCAGCGTTTCCCTTAAACAAGCAAATCATCACGTCCTGTACACAATGAAACTTCTTATTACACTTGCCTCCGCCTTCGCCCTGTGTTCCCCTGCAGCCCTGGCTATTGTCACTCCCACAGATAAACCCTTTGCCAGCACAGCAGAGGAGGCTTCCAGCCTGATTGATGCCTGCATCACCGCATTCAACGAACTGATTTCCGCCTACGAAGGCATCAACGACACCGCCAGCGCCAACGCGGCAGTGGAGAAGCTGCCTGCCCTGCACATGAACCTGCAGACCTCCGTGGACAAGGTGAATGCCCTCGGCGAAACTGACGAAGCCACGCAGAACCTCTTCATGACGCGCCTCATGCCCATGCTCTTTGTGTTCGGCGGACGCACCAATGCCGCGTTCGAGCGAATCAAGGAGAATAACTACTACGAAAGCGAGGACCTCCGCAACTTCATGCAGCAGGTCCTGCCCCAGTAATAGACAGAACCAATTTCATACACGGAAAAGCGGTTCGCCAGCCAGTCTGGCGAACCGCTTGCATTCTGCCCCCACTCTCGTCATTCTGCATTCAGCATCAGCATTCCCGCAACGTTCAACCATCCACTATACACCCACAAAAACACTCATGCAGAACCGAGTACGGCAGGCGTTTTTTCTTGACAAATGCCCACATATCAGGCAGACTTTATGCCAGTAAAAGTATTTTCCCCATACGACAATGGAACCGTACAGCATGAAAAATCCGTTCCCGGCCACAGTGCTGGGAGTCCGCTCTGTCACCAAGCCCGGTAGCGCCAAGGAAACCATCCACGTGGATTACTCTCTGGAAGGTTCCGGGCTGACCTACACCACAGGTGATGCCCTGGGTGTGATTCCCTGCAACGACCCCGCCCTGGTAGATACCCTTATCGCTGCCCTGGGTCTTGATGCAGCAGCCGAAGTTCCCACCCCCAGTGACGAAACCGCCACGCTGCGCGACGCCCTCATCACCGCCTACGATATCACGAACCTGAAAAAGGGAATGCTCACCAAGTGGAATGCCGTGGCCAACAGCGAGAAGCTGGCCGGCATTCTGGCAGACAAGGACGCCCTCAAGGATTTCTGCTGGGGCCGCGATGTGCTCGACCTCGCCACCTGCCCGTGCTGCAAGGCCACCTTCGCCGATGCCACCGCCTTCGTGAGCATCCTGGGCAAGATTGCACCGCGCCTTTATTCCATTGCCTCCAGCCCGGATGCAGTTCCCGGTCAGGTATCCCTTTGCGTGGGTGCCGTGCGCTACACCACGAATGACCGCAAGCGCGGTGGCGTGTGCTCCACCTTCATGGCAGACCGCCTGCAGCCCGGTGATAAGGTGAAGGTATTCGTACACTGCAACAAGAACTTCCGCCTGCCCGAGGACGGCAACACGCCCATCATCATGGTAGGCCCCGGCACCGGCATCGCCCCCTTCCGCGCCTTCTGGCAGCAGCGCGTGTCCGATAACGCAGCCGGCCCCATGTGGCTCTTCTTCGGCAACCCCTACCAGGCCACCGATAACTGCTACGAGGACGAGACGGCTCCGCTCGTGGAAAGCGGCAAGCTCAAGCTCTCCGTTGCCTGGAGCCGCGACCAGGAGTACAAGATTTACGTGCAGAACCTCATGGAACAGGCCGGCGAAGAAATCTGGCAGTGGCTGGAAAATGGTGCCGCCTTCTATATGTGCGGCGATGCCAACCGTATGGCCAAGGACGTGGAGAAGGCTCTCCTCGCCATCATTTCCAAGTATGGTAACCGCACCGAGGAAGAGTCTGCCGCCTACCTCGCCGACATGAAGGCAGCCAAGCGTTACCAGAAGGACGTTTATTAATCCCCCCTTCCCCAAGCGGGAACAAGGAAACAGGCCTGAGGCATATGACCTCAGGCCTGTCTTTTCTTTTGAGCACAGGAGCTCGCCGACCCCGGGCGATAAAAGAGAACCGGGAGACCCGCTTGCAGCAGATCTCCCGGTTTGAAAAAGCTAACTCAATGAGTCAGCGGGCAAGACTTAGCAGATGCTGTCGCCCAGCTTCTTCATGGCCTCAGCGGCACGGTTGGAGTAACCCCATTCGTTGTCGTACCAACCGCAAACCTTCACCATGTTGCCGCCCACCACATAGGTGAAGCCGGCGTCGAAGATGCAGGAGTGGGGGTTGGAAACGATGTCCTGGAGAACAAGGTCCTCTTCGGAGTACTCGAGGATACCCTTAAGCGGACCCTCGGCAGCTTCCTTCATGGCAGCGTTCACTTCCTCAACGGTCACGTCGCTCTTCAGCACGGCCACGAAGTCGGTCAGAGAACCGGTGGGGGTGGGTACGCGGAAGGAAGCACCGTTGAGCAGGCCCTTGAGCTGGGGAATCACCTCACCGATAGCCTTGGCAGCGCCAGTGGTGGTGGGGATGATGTTGATAGCAGCGGCGCGCATACGACGGGGGTCGGAGTGCGGCAGGTCAAGGATGCGCTGGTCGTTGGTGTAGGAGTGGATGGTGCTCATCATGCCCTTCTCGATGCCCCACTTGTCGTTCAGAACCTTCACCATGGGGGAAAGGCAGTTGGTGGTGCAGGAAGCGTTGGACACGATGTTGTGCTTGGCGGCATCGTACTCGTTGTCGTTGATGCCGATGCAGAAAGTCAGGTCGGGGTTCTTGGCGGGAGCGGAGATAAGAACCTTCTTGGCGCCGGCCTTGATGTGACCCTCAGCCTTCTCACGAGCGGTGAAGAGACCGGTGGACTCAAGAACCACGTCAACACCCAGCTCAGCCCAGGGAAGCTGATCCGGACCCAGCATACCGCCAACAATCTTGATGGGGTGGCCGTTCACAACAAGGTTGTCACCATCAACCTCGATGGTGCCCTTGAACTTGCCCTGCGTGGAGTCGTACTTAAGCAGGTGAGCAGTGGTAGCGATGGGGGTAAGGTCGTGAATAGCAACAACCTTCTCGAGCTCGGCCTGGGACATGGCGCGAAGCACATTGCGACCAATGCGACCGAAACCGTTAATAGCGTATTTAGCCATAGTATTAGGATAAATGGTTTTTAAGTTTAGACCCGCCCGGCCACCGGGCCTGGCAAGGCAAGAGTAAGTATATAGATTCACCCCCTCAGAGTCAACACAAATTTCCTATCACTACGCAGAAAACAGCTATTTTCATGCCCCCTCTAAAAAAAATCAAGTTTTATGTAATTTTCTCTTGACTCACCCGCATTCCTTATGTATACTCTGCCCCGCAACCACAACCTGGCGGGATAGCCAAGTGGCCTAAGGCAACGGTTTGCAAAACCGTCATTCGTGGGTTCAAATCCCACTCCCGCCTCTAAGAAATAAGCTCAATAACGCGCAATAGCAAGCATAACTGCCTGATATTGCGCGTTTTTGCATTGTAATGCGACAATAGCACGCTATAACGTGAGTACAAAGCCAAGTACAAACAAAGTACAAAGTAGTACAAAGGGGGTATGTACTTGGCCTAGTTTCCCCTACTATCAACAAAAGAAAACGCACTCACGATATGGCATTCATTACTTCAAAGATAGGCACCGGCCGCATTTGGTACGCAGTATGGAACGATGCAAGCGGAAAGCGGCACCGTGAATCAACCGGCTTTCCCGTGGCTGGCAACTCTACTCTGACACCGGCTCAGGCAAAAGCTATGGCAGAACAATACGCACTTGGCAAAGAGTGCGCCGCCAACGGAACGCCCGTAGATAAGGTAATAGACGCTGTGCGGGCTGTTGGAGCGCGTGACGGCATGGACGGGCGCGTTCCTTCCTTGCGGGAGTTTCTGGCCGGCATTCCTGCCACTACTAGCGAGAGTTCAGAGAAGAACCGCCGGCGTTCATTCAAGGTATTTATGGAGTTTCTAGGGGCTGATGCGGACAAGCGCATAGACGCGATAACGTACAATCAATGCCGCGAGTTTATCCGCGAGCAGTTGCGACAGGTGAGCCGTAAGACCGTGACGCAGTATCATACCTATGTGATGCGTGCGTTTGCCGATGCTCAGGACATACACGGCCTGATTTCTCGCAATCCTATGCGCCCCGTGAGCGTGGCACAGGAAGCAAAGGCGATTATCCCGGAGCGGGGAGACGATAAGCAAGCGAAAGAGACTTTTACTCCGCAGGAAATGCACCGGCTGCTCAATGAAGCCCCTGCCCCGTGGTGCAATATTGTAGCGGTGAGCTTTTATCTGGGCGGGCTGCGTATCGGTGATGTATGTATGATGCGCTGGGATGCTGTCAACTGGGAGCGTGAGGAAGTATCGCTGATTGAGGAAAAGACAAAACGCAGCCGCCGCTTGCCGATTATCCCCGCCCTGTTGGATGTGTTAAAGCGGATGCGATACAAGCAAGGCCGGCAGGAAGAATATCTTTTCCCGATGCAGGCTCACATGTTCCTTGGCGGGTCACGGGCTACTGTTTCCACCACATTCACCACGCTATTGCAGACCATGGGTATCAATGCTACCCCTTCCCCCGCAGACAAGCCCACAGGCCGGCGCAAGCGGATTTCAGCAAAGACATTCCATAGCATCCGACATACTGTAGTGTCTCTGACACGCCTTAACGCTGCATTCACCCCGGACATGGTGCGTGATGCCGTGGGGCATGAATCCGAAGAAGTGGAACGAAAGTATTTCCACGGGGATATGACTTCCAAGAAAGCCGTGTATGGCTCTCTTGCGGAGTCTATCAATGCCGTGGCCGATATGCCCGTTTATGAGAAAAAGCATGCTTAACCCTGTCGCAGATATGAAGGTGATAGTAGAATTGCCAGATTTGGTATATTTGCGATGCCTCGAAGCTGCCGAACATGCAGGCGTTAGCCTGGGTGACTGGCTGCTTGCGGCAGGAACATGCGGGGTTAGATTAGAGTTGAATCTGCCAAAACTCTGTGAGAAGGCTGCGCAAATGAGCGGCATAAGCGTTGAGGAGTATATGCTGCTCTGATTCTTGCCGCCGATAGATAGGATTGGGGCTTGACATGGTACAAAATTGAATGTAATCAATAAGGTATGATGGATACAGATAGGAAAGCTGCTCTTCTGGAGCGTTACAAGAAAGAGCTGGCAGAGCTGGAGGCAAAAACGGATGAGTGTCCTGATTTAGTGGACTTCACATATGATTTTGCCAAGGCTCACGGCTTGACCGGTTCTGATATGGAGCCGGTGATTCCGAAAGATTTGCTCGAATGCAGTATGCCTACGGTGCTTGATATGATTGACGCAACAGAAGATTTCGAGCTTGAATAAGATGGAAAGAGACAAGATAAAGGAGTTCACACGCGAGTATTTCGCGGATTTTTCCTTGCCTGATGGCGAGGTGTCACGAGATGCTCAGTTGAGTATCTTTGATGGGTATGTGGCACTTTTTGGAGATGCAGAGATACCGACGGCCAACATGATGCCGGAATGTAACGGAAGTCTTGATGAATACCACCGCATTCTGCTGAAGTGTATCCAGAAAGGCGAGCCGTACCGGTTACCGGATGACATAAGAGAAGAGTGCGAGCGTCTGGAAAAGATGGGCATTCCTTACGATTGATACTGATTCCGCCCCGTCATGCGCCCTTGCTGGCCGTGGCGGGGCTTTTCTGTGTGACGGTGGTGATTCATCGACCAGTACCCGCGCGCCCGCGCTTGCGCGATATGTACCCGTTTTTACTGACTACTAGACTACTTTATATATAATATATTGATAATAGTATAATAATAGGTAGTCAAGCGGTAGTCTGTGGTAGTCAGAATGCGGGAAAAGTAGTCCATTTAGGAACGCTTGCGGGGCTTTTTTTTGTGCTGGTGCTGTTCGCGGAGCAATACGCGCGAGAGAGAGTGTGTGCCACATGGGCAAGGCCGCTTATTGGTTGCATTGCAGCTCGTTTTGTGGTATAGGTTGTGCATGTCATGCCTACCCGTGATTGAAAGGCCGATAGACCGGCATTTACGCACAAATGCAGCTGGCGGTTATTATGTGCGGTTCTTTTATGCCTTACCATGCAAGAAGCGTAAAGCGGTAGATGTTGGCTTGAGGACTCACAATTTACTAGAAGCCAGGACAAGGGCTGTGCTGTTGCTCAGGATGCTGCATAGCATAAATGAGTCTGCCGGCGGCATTCTGGGATTGGTGTATCCGATGGACAAGAAAACGCTAAGTCATTCCTGACAAATGCGCGCCGTTGCAGGTAAATCCGATTTGTCACCCAATACGCGCGCGAGCGCGCTTGCGCGATACAACGTTGAAATGTAATGTTTACTGTTGACGTATTGTAGCGAGTGTGATAGAGTGGCTACGGATTAAGCGGGAGCCATACCCCGGACAGTATGGCAAAATGCAGGAAGAACCCTAACTCTCTTGCATAGATTACCTGATAATTGGGCTGGCGGCATGAGCCAAAAACAATCATGCCCCGTATTTGCCGGCGGAGACGGTAAATGTTGCCTTGGGGTGCAAGCATGTTCCTCGGCGATAGAAATAGTGCTTGCGCATCGCGGCTATGCGATAAGTCGCGGGGCATGTGTACGTCCTTACAGGTGCACGCAGTAGGGTATCTGCAAAAGCCCCTTATTCCATACCTATATGAGGTATGAGTTTCAAGGGGCATATGTACTGGATTATGCCTCTTGATGCACCAAAGGCAAATTCAATACGCAGAATGAAAAAAATACTCAATCAAAGAGAATTGGCCGGTGTTTTAGGGGTAAGCACCGGGACTGTGAGACGTTGGCACATACAAGGGTGCCCACGGTTTTACGTGGGAGCAATCAGCAAAGGTTGCGGAAGCCGCCCCCGTTATGATTTGTCTGCCGTTCGTGCTTGGCTGGAAAGCCGCACCGCCGGCACCGATGGAAAGGAGGCTCAGGCATGAACAAGGGCATAGAGCGTAACCAGGTGGCCGCTACACCTTCCATGTTGGATGTGCAGAAACTCGCCACTAGCGGGCAGGTGTTCGCTACTGCTGGAGAGGTTGCAAACATGGTGGGCTATGCGGTAGATACAATCATTTCCCGGCTCTCTGACTGCCCCACGTTGGGCGGCAGGGTATATGCCCGCCGCAAGGAATTGCAGACCCGCTATGACGTATCGGCAAACACTATGAGGGATTGGCTCAATACTCTGGAAGCAGAAGGGCTGATTCACCCTATCCAGGGCGCGCCCGGCAATGGTGCGGATGGTGATACGCTGTACAAGATAGCGGAAGTTGACGCTGCCTTGCAGGAACGCCGGCGTGCATATCTCGCCCGCAAGGAGAAAGCAGAGAAGAAAGGAGCGTAAGCCATGAGTGCATCATGTAATGATGTGCCGGTGCTGCTGGTAGATACCAGGGAGCAAAAGCCGCTGCGCTTCTCTCATTTGCCCGCTGAACCTGCTACGTTGTACACCGGCGATTATAGCGTGCGGGGGCTGGAAGAAGTCTTTGCCGTGGAGCGTAAGAGTCTGGCTGATCTGGCCGGAAGTCTGACGCGCGAGCGTGACCGCTTCATGCGTGAAATGCACCGGCTGCGTGGGTATCGGTTCCCGTACCTGCTGGCCATAGGTGATGATATGGAGCTTTCACGGCTTCAGGCTCAAGGCCGCTTGAAGTTGCAACAGGTGGAGCATAGTCTCCGTGCGATACAGTCTCGGTATGGGGTACACGTTGAACGCGCCTATACTGAGGAACAGGCCGCCCGCATGGTGGAAACGTGGGCGTTCTGTGCATGGCGTGAAGCCATGAAGCCCGCCGGCGTTTCCCTGCCGTTTCCTGATTGGGCTGTAGGCGTGCTGTGTCCTCGATATAATGCGGGCGTTAAGCCTAGCCGCATACTCTCCTACATAGAAGGGGGTAAGGTGTGAATCTGAATCCTGCCGATGTGGCCGCGCTGAAAGCCCCGGACATGTTGCATGCGTACTGCCGCGCCGCGCTGGGTGCTGGTAAGCAGGTAGGCCGGCTGACGTTCTACCCCTGCCCGTGGGGCGCGCATAGCCGCCCTAAGCTGGAAGTATCGGAGCGTGACGGTGTAGGCGTAGCCATGTGCCGCGCTTGTGACCGTGGCGGTACGGTGTATGATGTGGCGGCCGGCGTGCTGGGGCTGGATGTCAAGAAAGACTTTCCCGCCGTGGTGCAAGCGGTAGCCGATGCCGTGGGCTATGTGCTGCGGGATGACGCGCCAGAAATGCCCCGCAAAAGCCACAGAAAGGGCAAGACGGGCTTTTCCCGCTCGCTGGGTGCAGTTGCCGCACCGGCATACGCTCCCGCCGTAGATAGGCCGCTGGAATATCTGCCGGCAAATGAGGAAGCCGGCGCGCTGGATGCGGTGCGCCGTGCGGCAGAGAATCCCGCCCGCATGGCTGAGCATGCCGCACTGCTGGGCTTGCCGCTGGATGTGCTGATGCTGCACACCGATATTCAGGAAGCCGGCGCGCTGGGCTTGCTGGGGCTGGGTAAGGGTGGCCGCTTGCTGTATGTATACACTCACCGCCCCGCCGCTGGGGAGCCGGTGCGCGTGGTGGGAGTCAAGACTCGCAATCTGCCAGGCGTAGGGCCGCGCTTTCTGATGCGTGGTAGCAAGCAAATGCCGTGGGGCTGGGATTCTGTCGATGCCGCCGGCCTTGTGTTCGTGACAGAGGGAGAGTCTGATGCGCTGGCCGTGCGTGCCGCCTTGTGGGCATGGCTGGATGATTGGGCGCATAATGAGCCTGATACATTCCCTGCCGCTGATGCGTGGCCGGTGGTGGTGGGTAAACCTGATGCCGGCACGTTCCGCGATACCTGGGCGCGCCGTCTGGTGGGCAAGGATGTAGTGTTGATTGTAGATAATGATGATGCTGGCCGCAAGGGTGCGGAAAAGACCTCCGGCATACTGCGTACCGCCGGTGTGCGCCGTGTGTTCGTGTGGACTCCACCGGCAGGGGTAAAGGATGCCCGCGCTGCTCTGGATGCCACCAGCCCGTGGCTGCTGGCAGATGACCTGATGGAGAATAGGAAGGAATTGATTTCATGAGTAAGAGTGATAGAGGGGCTGCCGCTCGTGCAGCGTTTAACAAAGGGGAAGCAGACCGCCAGGCAGATAATGCCGCCGCTGCCCGTGAGGAAGCGGAGAAGAACCGCCCGCCGGTGGTGTGTCTTGGGGCAGAAGGAGCTTGCAATGTGTACTGGTCGCGTTCTAGCGGTACGCTTCACCGGCTGAAAGCCAATGAACACACCAGGAACAATCTGTACCGCATGGCGCGTTTTGAAGAATACGCCCGCTGGATGCGTCCAGACCTTCCCCCTGATGATGCGGAAGAGCAGGAAGCGGCCATAATGAAGAAAGCCGTGCGCCGCTTGCTGGAAGGCTCATTAGGAAAAAGGTTTAATGCGTCCCGTGTCCGTGGCCGTGGTGTATGGCCTGATGATTCCGGGGGCTGGGTGTACAATGCCGGCGCGTCCTGCTGGTGGATTCCTGCCGATGGTGGCAAGGTAGAACATGTGGATGCTGTGTGGGGTGGTTATGTGTACTCTGCCGGAGACGCTTTACCTTCCCCCGCTGATACGCCCCTATCCGATGAGGAGGGGCTTTCTCTTGTGCGCTTAATGCGCCGGGCGTGGGTAATGCCTGGCTCAGATAAGATAATGGCCGGTTGGGTTGTGGCTGGGCTGCTGCCGCGCGTCTTGGAATTATCACCGCATGTCTGGATAAATGCACCGGCAGACACCGGCAAAACGTTTTTTCAGTCTGACCTTGCCGCATTGCTAGGAGCCTTTGCAAAGAATCAGGAAGGTGTGCCAACGGAAGCGGGTGTAAGGCAAGATATAGACGGGGATGCTTTGCCGATGATGATTGATGAAGTTGAGCCGGGAGACAGTGAAAAGGGGCAAAAGAAGATTAACGCTTTGCTTGACTTGATGCGCAGTGCGAGCTATGGCAAGAACCCTATGAAAAAAGGTTCTCCCGATGGAACGGCGCGAGCTTGGTATGTCAAATGTAGTTTTGCTCTGTTCTCTGTGGCAAATCAGATATACCGCGATTCTGATTCTTCCCGCTGCCTGGTGCTGGATTTGTGCGTGAAAGATAAGAAAGAGCGGGAAATGATATGGGCGGGACAGAAAGCGGGGCGCGATTTGGTGCAGACTCCGGGCTTCCATGGCCGCCTTATGGCTCGTCTGCTGGCTTGTTTGCCGGTGCTGCAAAAGAATATAGCTGCCCTGCGTGATTATCTTGGCAAGGCTGACAATGTAGCTACTCGCCGTATAGCCATATTTTCAACCTTGTTTTCATGTTATTATGCCCTGATAAGCCGCGAGAGAGTGAGTCAGGAAGCCATGCAGGAAGCCGCCGGCCTGATGGTTGCCTATGGCGAGCAGGAAGAACACGAAAGCGATTTTTCCCGCTGTCTGGCTGTCCTGCTGGGGCATTCCCTGGATGTTTACGGTGCGGGCAAGATGAGTGTGTCTGATGCCTGCCGTAGGATGCAGAAATTGGAAGATGGAGAACACCGCGATAACGTAAAACGCGCGCTGAATCTGGCCGGCTTGCGGTGGCGTGGTGACAAAAACGCCTTGCAGGTGGACAAGCGAGCCGATAAGATGAAGCGTATCTTCGCCGGTACGCAATGGAGTAACGGAAAAATCACAAAGGTACTAGCGGAAGGCTGCCGGGAGAAAGGAAGAAAGAACGCCAATGCTGCCGGGGTGTGGCTGGATTCTGCAAAGTGTGGTGGGTACTCGCCTGTAGATTGCATCATGATTCCCGCCTCCCTGGTGCTGGATGATGAATGATTCTCTGGGCGGCCTTGCGAGATAGCTACTCGCCCCGCGCCCTGGTTGCTGCCGGTAGTATTAGTAGGCAGTAGTAGTAAGCGCAGAAATCTACCTTCTAAGCATTGAATGATAAAGATTTAGATAAAGGTAGTTGTTTTTTTAGCGGAAAACATATATAAGTAATTGAAATCCGGCCTGACTGATTCCCCGCTGGTGATATTTCCCCGCTGCCGGTGCTGCTGCTGGTGGGGTGCAAATTATGGGATTGACACATGCCGCCCGCCGTGGTAGATTTCCCCTGTACTGCACGTTACTGCGTGCTACTGCCGTTTACTGCAAAAAGCGGTGAGTCAGATTTCCGAAAAACGGGGAGAGAGACAAAGAAAAGTACAATCAAAACGCGTAAAGCGTTGGAAGTACAACAAAATAAATCCCACTCCCGCCTCTGAAAGCGCAGCAACTCTTCGTTGCTGCTCTTTTTCGTTGCGCCTTCTCACTGCGGAAGCGTGTAATCCACAGGGCGAGCGATGCCGTCCTCCACGGCAATGAAGGAAATGCACCGGGCGGTTTTCCAGCAGGGCGAGTGATACCGCACCGATGCCCCCGGAGAAATGGGGGCGAGAGAAGCATGCAACACATGCATAAAGGCGCATCAGGTTTATTTGGATTACAATTACGTTACAGTCATTTCCAACATCACCTCAATCCATAGAGAGAAAATAGGAAATATTTTTGTCTATTCCTACCATTTTGCTTGACTTTGGAAGATATGGCTATAAAATGCAGACATACATACAAGATATAGTGGAGCCATGAAGATACGGAAACGGAACGGACAGACCGCAGAATACGAGCGGAGCAAAATAGAGCGGGTCATCTACCTGGCCTGCAGCAGCGCGGGAATGAGCGATTCGCAGGAGCACGCGCAGCATCTGGCAGAAGAGGTGGAGAAGAAGCTGTTCAGCCACGGCGGTGACGGCATCGCCGTGGAGCGCATCCAGGACCAGGTGGAGGAAAGCCTGATGACAGCCGGGCTGTACGAAGCAGCCAAGCGCTTCATCCTGTACCGAAATGAACACAGCCGCGCGCGGCACGCCCGGGAGCAGGTGCTGGCCCACCTGCAGAACCGCCGCGCCGCCGAGACCGAGCTGAAGCAGCTGCAGCAGGAATTCGCCGGGGAGGAATACGACCTGCACCTGCTCACCGCCCGTTTCCAGAGCCACTACCGCGGCGAAGGGAATGACGAGAAGGCGCTGGCTGCCCTCACCCGCGCCGCCGCCGAACTCACCACCCGCGATGCCCCCGCCTGGGAAATGATAGCCGCGCGCTTCTGGCTGCTGCGTTTCCGCAGCAGGCTGGCCCGCTACGAGGCAGAAGCCGGCATCACCTGTCTGCACGATAAAATCACCCACCTGACCAAGCAGGGGGTGTACGGCAGCTATATTCTGGCCCACTACAGCAAGGCGGAGATTGATGCCTTCGAGCAGCTCCTCAGCCCGGAGCGCGACAAACTGCTCAACTACTCCGGGCTGGAGCTTCTGCACGGGCGCTACCTCATCCGCACCCACGCCGGGCGCGTGCTGGAAAGCCCGCAGGAAATGTTCCTGGGCATCGCGCTGCACCTGGCCATGAACGAACAGCAGAACCGCAGCAAATGGGTGAAGCGATTCTACGACATGCTCAGCACGCTGAAAGTCACTATGGCCACCCCCACCCTGGCCAATGCCCGCAAACCCTTCCACCAGCTTTCTTCCTGCTTCATTGATACCGTGCCGGACAGCCTGGAGGGTATCTACCGCAGCATCGACAACTTTGCGCAGGTGAGCAAATACGGCGGCGGCATGGGGCTCTACTTCGGCAAGGTGCGCGCCAGCGGCAGCGCCATCCGCGGGTTCCCCGGGGCGGCAGGCGGAGTCATCCGCTGGATTCGCCTGGCCAATGACACCGCCGTGGCGGTGGACCAGCTGGGTGTGCGTCAGGGAGCCGTGGCGGTGTATCTGGATGCCTGGCACCGGGATTTACCCGAGTTCCTGTCCATCCGCACCAACAATGGCGACGACCGACTGAAAGCGCACGATGTGTTCCCCGCCGTGTGCTACCCGGACTATTTCTGGCAGCAGGCTCGTGACAACATTGAAGGTGACTGGTACATGATGTGTCCGCACGAAATCCAGAGCATCAAAGGCTATGCCCTGGAAGACAGCTACGGCGAGGAATGGGAGGAGCGCTACCTGAGCTGCGTAGCCGATTCCCGCATCAGCAAACGCGTCGTACCCATCAAGGACATCGTGCGACTCATCCTGAAGAGCGCGGTGGAGACAGGCACGCCCTTTGCCTTCAACCGCGACCTCGTGAACCGGGCCAACCCGAACAAGCACTGCGGCATCATCTACTGCAGCAACCTCTGCACTGAAATTGCCCAGAACATGAGCGCCATTGAATCGGTGAGCCAGGTGACCACCACCGTGAACGGCGAAACCGTAGTGGTCAACACCACGAAGCCGGGCAATTTCGTGGTCTGCAATCTGGCCAGTCTCTCGCTGGGCCGCATCGATGTACAGAACCCGGAGGAAGTGGCCGAAATCACCCGCAGCGCCGTGCGTGCGCTCGATAACGTGATTGACCTGAACTTCTACCCCCTGCCCTATGCCGAAATCACCAACCGCGCCTTCCGCCCCATAGGCCTGGGGGTGAGCGGCTACCACCACATGCTCGCCCGCCTGGGGCTGCACTGGGAAACCCAGGAACACCTGGACTTCGCCGACCAGCTGTTCGAGCAGATTAACTACGCCGCCATCGAGGCCAGCTGCGCCACCGCGCAGGAAAAGGGTGCCTACTCCCACTTCACCGGCAGCGAGTGGCAGACCGGGGCCTATTTCGACCGCCGCGGCTACACCAGCCCGCAGTGGCAGGAACTGCGCCACCGCGTGGCCGCCCACGGGCTGCGCAATGCCTGGCTGCTCGCCGTGGCCCCCACCAGCAGCACCAGCATCATTGCCGGCACCACCGCCGGTATCGACCCGGTCATGAAACTCTTCTTCCTGGAGGAAAAGAAGAGCGGGCTCATGCCCCGCGTGGCCCCGGAGCTGACACTCCGCACCCTCTGGCTCTACAAGAACGCCCACCACATCGACCAGCGCTGGTCCGTACGCGCCGCAGGCGTGCGCCAGCGTCACATCGACCAGGCGCAGAGCATGAACCTCTACATTACCCATGAATACACCCTGCGCCAGATTCTCAACCTGTATATCCTTGCATGGGAATGCGGCGTGAAAACCATCTATTATATCCGTTCCAGAAGTTTAGAAGTAGAAGAATGTGAATTATGTGCAAGCTGACCCGCAGACCGCTGTTTAATCCGCAGGGCGACTCCGACGTCCTCGCCCGCCGCATCATCAATGGCAATACCACCAACCTCAACGATTTCAACAACATGAAATACGCCTGGGTAAGCCAGTGGTATCGCCAGGCCATGAATAATTTCTGGATTCCCGAGGAAATCAACCTCTCGGCCGATGTGCGCGACTACACCCGCCTGAGCCCGGCGGAGCGCCGCGCCTTCGACAAGATACTCTCCTTCCTCGTGTTCCTGGACAGTATCCAGACCGCCAACCTCCCCTCCGTGGGGGAATACATCACCGCCAATGAAGTGAACCTCTGCCTCTGCATCCAGGCCTTTCAGGAAGCCGTGCACAGCCAGAGCTACAGCTACATGCTCGATACCATCTGCGAGCCGCAGCAGCGCACCGAGGTGCTCTACCAGTGGCGGAATGATGAGCATCTGCTGCGCCGCAACACCTTCATCGGCAATCTGTACAATGAATTCCAGCAGAACCGCACACCGGAGAACTTCGCGCGCACACTGGTGGCCAATCTCATTCTGGAGGGTGTGTATTTCTACAGCGGCTTCATGTTCTTCTACAACCTGGGCCGCAACAACAAAATGCCCGGCAGTGCGCAGGAAATCCGCTACATCAATCGCGATGAAAGCACCCATCTCTGGCTCTTCCGCAATATCATCCGCGAGCTCCAGCGCGAGGAGCCCCAGCTCTTCACCGAGGAGAAGGTGGAGGAGTACCGCAGCATGATTCGCGAAGGCGCCGAACAGGAAATCGCCTGGGGCTGCTATGTCATCGGCGATGATATACCCGGACTCACCACAGAGATGATACGCGATTACATCCGCTACCTGGCCAACCGCCGCTGCCAGGACCTCGGTTTCGCGCCTATCTACCCTGGCCACGAAACCGAGCCCGCCTCCTGCACCTGGGTCACCCAGTACAGCAATGCCAACCTCATCAAGACCGACTTCTTCGAGGCCCGCAGCACCGCCTACGCCAAAAGCACCTCGCTGGTGGACGATCTGTGATGAAACCAGATTGATGAAGGCAGAAAGCAGAATGATACATAAGTACGGCGAGGCTCCGGGGTATCATTCTGCCTTCTGCATTTTGCTATCTGCATTCATATGCCGCGACTCAGGCTTGAAAGGCCGGAGTCAATCTGCTACAACTCAGGCAGCATGAGCAGCGCAGGAATGCAACAGGGCATGAAGCAGAGCATGGTGGCCACCGCCGCCATGCAGCAATTCATGCGCACCCTGCAAGCCACCAACATGGAGCTGCGCACCCAGGTCACCCAGGCACTGGCTGCTAATCCGGCGCTGGAGGAACTGCCGCCGCCAGAAGACGAGCCGGATGAATATACTGCGCTCGATGCCGCTGCAACACAACGGCATGATTACCTGCTGGATACCCTCACCGAGGCACCCAGTCTCATGGCGCATCTGGAGGAGCAGATTCACCGCAGTGCCCTGCCCGCCAAAGTGGAATCCGCCGCACTGCTGCTGGTGCAGAACCTGGATGACCGCGGATATTTCTGTGAATCGCCCGATACCATCGCGGCTCGCCAGAGCTGGAGCAAGAATCTGCTGAGCAAGGCACTGCAGGCCGTGCAGGACCTCGACCCGGCTGGCGTGGGCGCTGCCGATTTGCGCGAAAGCCTCATCCTGCAGCTCCGCCGCGAAGGCGAGGAGGCCAGTCTGGCCATGCAGCTGCTCGAAAGACGCTGGAACGACCTCGTGCAGCACCGCTACACCGAAGCTGCCCAGGCATTGGGAGTCTCCGAACCTGCCGTGGCCGGAGCCGCCCGACGCATTGCCCAGCTGAACCCCGACCCCGGCAGCGCCTTCCAGCGCGATACCAACACCACCATCACGCCCGACCTCGTGGTCACCATCAATGAGGAAGGCAACCCGGAAGTAGCCCTCACTGATGCCAACATCCCCCGACTGGCACTCTCTGCCGAATACCGCGAGATGATGGCCGAACAGGCCGACAAACCAGAGGTGCGCCGCTACCTCTCCCGCTGCTTCAGCGAAGGGCGCGAACTCATCAAGGCCATTGCAGACCGCCAGAAAACCATCCTCCAGGTAGCCAGCGAAATCGTGCAGCGCCAACGCGCCTTCTTCCTGCACGGCCACGCCGCCATGGCACCGCTGCGCATGGAACAAGTGGCCGATGCCACCGGGTTGCACGTCTCCACCATCTCCCGCGCCGTGAATGGCAAATTCCTGCAGTGCACCCAGGGCATATTCGAGCTGCGCAGCTTCTTCACCACTGCCCTGCCCGCAGGAAACACCGGCAACATCTCCCCGGAAGCCGTTCAGGCGCGCATCCGCGACCTCATTGACGCAGAAGACCCGCGCCACCCGCTCTCCGATGCCGCACTGGAGCAGAAATTATCCCAGGAAGGCATCACCATCGCCCGCCGCACCATCGCCAAATACCGCGAGCAGCTCAGAATCCTCCCCGCCAGCCAGCGGCGGAAGTACCCAGCAGACAAATGGAGATTTGTGGGGAATGTAAAATTTTGAATCCTGGATGTGTTAAATTCCGCGGGCGTTCCGCCCGCCTGTATTCCGATTAATCCCTAATCCTTCGACACATCTCCATAAGAGTGGGCCATTGGGCTGAAAAAACGCGCACCGGGATTTCGCTTTCCCGGTGCACGCTGAGTGAATTGATGTATCCAGTACAGAGGCCTTATGCGCCGCCGGCGTTGGCAAGCGTTTCGAGTTCCTTGGGCAGGAAGTTCTTGAAACGGGCCTTATCAATGGCCTTCATATAGGCCTCCTCCGGAGAAACAATGCCCTGCTGGAGCTTCTGCCAGATGGCGTCGTCCATGAACTGCATGCCGAGCCCCTTGCCGCCGGTGATGACGTCGGCCAGCTTCTGGGTGGCGCCTTCGCGGATGATGGCGCTCACGGCCGGAGTAGCAAAGAGGATTTCGTTCACAGCCACACGGCCGGGCTTGTCGCAGCGCTTCATGAGCAACTGGGCTACCACGCCGCGGAGGGAACCGGCCAGCATGGTACGAGCCTGGGACTGCTGCTCTGCCGGGAACACGTCGATGATACGGTCCACGGTCTTACGGGCGTTGTTGGTGTGCAGCGTACCGAACACCAGTAGACCGGTCTCGGCGGCAGTGAGAGCCAGCGAAATGGTCTCCAGGTCGCGCATTTCGCCCACCAGCACGATGTCGGTATCCTCACGCAGGGAGGCACGCAGACCATCAGCGAAGGAGGGACAGTTGTTCGGCACTTCACGCTGGGTAAGAATGCTCTTCTTGCTGGGATGCACGAATTCGATGGGTTCTTCCACCGTGATGATATGGCGGGAGAAGTTGGTATTGATGTAATCGATGAGGGCTGCCAGCGTGGTGGACTTACCGGAGCCGGTGGGGCCAGTCACAAGCACCAGACCGGAGCGCATCTCGCCAAAGCGCTTAATCTGCTCGGGCACGTTGAGCTGCTCCAGTGTAAGAATCTTGGTGGGAATGAGACGGAACACGCAGCAATAGCCGCGCTGCTGCTTCATGTAGTTGCAACGGAAGCGGGAATTCTCATTCATCTCATAGGCAAAGTCGGCATCGCCGATTTCGCAAAACTCCTTCCAGAGTTTGGGCGGGCAAATGGGCTCCATGAGCTCAATCATCTCCTCGTGGGTGAGGACTTCCTCGCGAATGGGAGTCACATCGCCATGCACACGAATCTTGGGCGGCTGCCCTTCTGAGAGGTGAAGGTCAGAGCCTCCATTGTCCACCAGAGCCTGGAAAAATTCGTCAATTTTGTTCTTCATTTCTGTGAAAACGGGTTAATTTACTGTTCAACTCAGGCTTCCTCCGGGGCGGCGGGTTCCGGGTGTTCGTTAAGGAAGCGTTCCATCATCACCTGGTCGGTTGCGCGGCTGCGGCATTCCTGCGCAGAGATGATGCCATTGAGATACAACTGCTGGAGCGAGTCGTCCATGAGGCGCATACCCAGATTCTTACCAGTCTGGATAAGCCCGGGAATCATGAAGGTCTTACCTTCGCGGATGCAGTTGGCAACGGCGGCGTTGTTCACCAGCAGTTCCAGCGCCATCACGCGGCCCTTGCCATCCTTGCGGGGCACCAGCTGCTGGGAGAAGACGCCACGCAGAGATTCGGACACCATCACACGGATGTGATCCTGCTCCTCCACCGGGAAGGCGTCGAGAATTCGGTCAATGGTACGAGCTGCAGAACCGGTATGAAGCGTACCCAGCACCAGGTGACCGGTTTCAGCTGCGGAAAGTGCCAGCGAAATGGTTTCCAGGTTGCGCATTTCACCCACCATGATGACATCCGGGTCTTCACGCAAGGCAGCACGCAGCGCACGGGCAAAGGATTCAGTGTGCGAAACCACCTCGCGCTGGTTGATATGGCAGCCTTTGCACTCAAACACCGTTTCGATGGGGTCTTCCATGGTGATGATGTGATCGTGGCGGTCCTTGTTGATGAAATCGATAATGGAGGCCAGCGTGGTGGACTTACCGGAGCCCACAGCACCGGTCACCAGGATGATACCGTTGGTGAAGCGGGTGAGCGGCTCCACATATTCCGTAGGCAGGTTGATTTCCTCCATGGAATAGACACGGCTGTTGATGATACGATAGCAGATATCATACCCCAGACGCTGCGAAACAACGGATGCACGGTAGCGGCCGCGTTCGTTCTGGTAGGCAAAGTCCACGTCGCCCACTTCCTTCAGGCGAGTCCATTCACGCTCACTCAGGAAGCTGTCCACCAGGGCATGGCAGTCTTCCTTGGTGAAAATGGGAGCGCCTTCCCACATGGGAAGCAGAGAGCCGAAACGGCGCCAGGAGGGAGCCACCCCCGTCGGCAGGTGAATATCGGAGCACTTGGCATCAATACCCTGCTGCAGGTAATCATCCACATGCAGGGTCACCAGAATCACCAGCGGACCTTCTGCCTGGGCATAGATATAGGCGTGATACTTGCTGCAGGGGCCATCGGCGATGAAATCCACCGTGCCCTTCTCGGCCAGCTCGGCGCGCTGTTCCGGGGTGGTGCAGCTGTCTACCAGCTTTGTCGTATCCTCGCCAGTCAGCACTCCTGCCGTTTCAGCCACAGGGGCGTAGGCACCGGCCTGCATCCAGTACGGCTGAAGCCCCGGTCCCAGATACATGGTGGGGCTGTAGATGGTCTTACCCAGCTTCAGGTACTCGCCAACGTTGTCATAGATGTAAGTAGAATCGCTCATGTCGGTTACAGAGCAGTCTACCACTTTCCGCCCGTCATGGCGAGCAAAAAGCTTGCAAGAAAAAGCATTAACCCGCATTTTGCGCCAAAGTGCCCCAAAACGACCGCGCCGCAGGGTGAAAATCCCTGCGGCACGAATCGTCCCGATTAATCACTAATCATTAATCATTTTTCCTACGCCTGCGGGCAGCCAGGGCAGCCAGAGCCACCAGGCCCAGGGCGGTTGTAGCGGGTTCGGGCACCTTCATTTCCAGATAAACCACACCTGCATGCGAGTCATACACCAGCATGGTCTGTGAGTCGATATAATCGCAGCCGGTCAGGAAGTGGTCGGCGCTGGTGTAGTAAACACCGGGGGTCTCGGCCGTCTCAGTAATATCACCGTAAATGAACTTCACGCTGCTCACATCGCTGAAGAGCACCAGCTGCACTTTCCCGCGAAGCGTCTCATAGGGAACATCCAGAACGGTATTGAACGTCAGCTGGTTGTCTGCCAGGGTATCGAGCGTCAGAGAGCCGCCCATCAGGCTGATATGACCGCAATCTGTTTTGTAGGTGGAACCACCGGCCAGAGTGAGCCCCACATCGGCATTCACGCCGGCAACGGCCTGCTGGTTGATGGCAATATCAGCATCAAACCGGCCATTATAGGCCAGAACGCCGGCATCCAGCTTCAGCTTATGATAAGCATTGATTTCTCCATCATAATCAGCCAGCACCACATCCGTCAGCGTTACAGAAGCAGCCTCCTTCAGTTCACTGAGGTTATAGGCATACTCCGTCTCAGCCCGGCTCACCGAAAGTTCAGCCCCAGCAGCCACGCTGACCATGCCATGCGAAACGAGCACTGCCCCCGTTCCCATATCAACCTTATCCGTCTGGGTGGGCACTTTGCCTGTGGAACTCAGCTGCAGAGATTCACCAGCCTCGATGGATACGTTACCGCCAATCTGCACCGAGGCCTGCTGACCATGCACGGCAATACTGCCTTCGCTATAGCTGCCGTTATTCACCTGTATACTTGCCTTATCACCCTCCACCCGGAAATCGCCGGTATAATCCGTGATAGTACCAAAGGAGGCCGTGGCTCCCGAGCCGGTGGGGTCAGACACCACCACAGAGCCCTTGCCGGTAAGCAGATCAGATTCGGCGATTAACCCCTTCCCCTCTATGGGCGCACCGCGAAGCAGGAGCGTGCCATTCTCTCCCAGGGTGGTAGTAGCGGCGCTGTAGCCACTATCCGCCATGTGCAATACGCGCTCTGTGTACTTAGAGCCGACAATGGATACATCGCCCAGAATTTCATCTTCCACCGAAGCCAACGTAGTGACCAGCTGAGAGCCAGTGGTGCCATCCTCCACAGTTACATGCAAATCGGCATTCTCCCCAAGCACCACCGCGCCCGCACCATTAGCCGTAGAGCCAAGCCCCTTGGCGCTCTGCACATCCACCACACCGCGCGTGATGACGGTACCGCCCGTGTATGTAGAATCACCGTTGAGCACCAGTGTGCCATCGCCGCAGTGGCGCACATTGCCGCTGCCGGAAATATCACCGCTGAGCGTAAAGACAACCTCGGGACCCACGGCGGAAATGAGGGCTGCAGTATCGCCGTCTGTTGCAGAATTCCCCCCCCATCGGGCATCACCCGTGCCGGCGATGACGATATCGTTGGCTGCACTCGTGGTTCCGTTGACGTATCCGTGGTTATGCGTGAACATGAGGGTAGCCCCCTCCTGCACGGTTGCGGTGTTATTCTTCACATTACTACCCAGCGTAGCCCAGCCGCGCAGGCGGAGCGTGCCCGCCTCAACTTTTGTACCACCGGTGTAGGAGTTACTCTGATCCAACACCAGCGTGCCCGTACCCACCTTACGCAGCCCGGCCGTTACATTGTCGGAATGAGAAAGGACGCCGGAATAGACAGCCTCATTGTAACCGTCATCTGAGAGACTGGTCACTTTTGTCTCCTTTGCCGTCTCCCAGTCGTCCATCTTCACCAGCAGCATCTTGTTACGGTCAATATCCGTTCCTGCCACATAGGCCGTGCCGTCTGCATACAGAGCATTCACCGCAATGGACTTCAGGTTATGCGTGTCAATTTCCACATACTTCACGCCCCCTAGCGCCACCGTGCCGTGAATGCTGATGAAGTCGTCCATCGCCCCCCAGTCACTCGCCTTCACCAGCAGCTTCTTGTTATGGTCAATATCCTTTCCTGCCTCATAGGATGAGCCGTCTTCATACAGAGCATCCACACCTATGGACTTCAGGTTATGCGTGTCGATTTCCACATATACCACATCTTTTATCAGCACCGAGCTGTGAACGCCGATGAAGTCTGCCAGAGCCCCCCGGTCGGTCTTCTTCACCAGCAGCTTCTTGTTATGGTCAATATCTGTTCCTGCCACATAGGATGAGCCGTCTTCATACAGAGCATCCACATCAATGGCCCTCAGGTTATGCGTATCGATTTCCACATACTCCACCCCGCCCATCGTCACCGTGCCGTGAATGCCGACAAAGTCCGCCAGCACACTACTGGTCACAGCTTCCACGCCAATGGTCATGGACCCACTCTGCACGCTGGTTGTACCATTATTGTAGATACGGGTACCATGCCCCAGGTAAAGCTCCGCAGCATCGCTCGCCCATACGATATCACTCTTGCCGACCACACCGGAGGCTACCGTGGACTCATCCTTGCTGAATCCAGATGCCTCACTGGTTCCCAACAGGTAGAGGCACCCATCCTGCAACAATGTGCCGCCAGTGTAGGTATTGCTGCTGCCGGAGATATACTGCACCCCGGAACCGGCCTTTGCGAGCTTGCCGCTGTCACTAATCAAGCCGCTGAATACCGCATAGGCAAAACCAGTCGTCTCAGAGAACTGGTCATATGCCTGCGGCTTGTCTATAGCGTCCACCATGTATTCTGAATAATAGGCAGAGTCTTCTTCAGTATTCAGCGTCAGCGTGCTGCCGTTCAAAAACACCATACCGGAACCAATCAGAGAACGCAGCTCCAGGTCGGCAGCACCGGCCGTATCCAATTTCAGCTTCGCACCGGCAGCCAGCACCATATCTGTCTGAGCAGCTGTGCTGGTCTTATCAAAGCCAAATGTTCCCTGCTGCACCAGAATCGTACCGGGCGTTGTCTTCACTGAACGGGTAATGAAATTACCGGCTCCGAGCTTGGTGAAAGTATACCCCGCCAAATCCAGATTCGACTCTCCCAGCGCGTAGGCATTCATGTAGAGAGTCTCCCCCGCCTCTACTCCCACGGAGGCATCGTCCTGGAGCTTCACGTTCGGCAAGACAATTCGGTTAGCAGTGGAGGTAGCACCTCCAGCATTCAAATCATACGGGCCATCGTACTTACCCTTGTAGAGAGACCCCTTGCCATCCACGCCATTGCCAGCAATGACCACCTTGAATCCCAGCCCCGCGTAGACTGAATCCCCCGTATACACCGTTTCTGCCGGGGCGCCGGAGAAATCGATGGTCGAGCCATCCGTCACAGTGATGGTGCGGTCATCCTCACTTCCGGACGCGCCGATAACACTGGTTGAAATCTTGAGTGTGGCATCTTTCTCAAGCTGAATGTTACGCCCGAGGTTCGCGCCATGGCCAATCACCTCCACCACACCCTTGCCTTCGATATGGAGTTTCTTATTAACATCCATATCTATGTCAAACTTCCCGAGCCCCAGCACGGCATGTGCATTCTCTTCCATGACAAATCGGTCAAACCCGGTCACGATGTGGGATGCCTCCGAAGTCGTATAGCCATCACCGCCTATGAAGCCCAGTTCATATTTCTCGCCCTCCGCAAAATGAAGAGTACTTGTATGGACGGTGCCATCATCTCCATTAACCAGGACAATCTGGTTCGACTGCTCTCTGCCGCCATAAATGCCACTGGACAAATCGCCTTCAGCACCTATACCGAGCTTGAAACCACTATACAGATTTACCTGGACATCACCTTTAATATAGGCCGGATCATAATATACATGGAGTTTGCCATTATCATCTTTCCACTCACTGTACCATCCCAGACCTGCAGCATCGACTCGGAAAGCCTCGCCACTAATGAGGTCAAGAACGATATTACCATTCACTGTACCAGCATTCGAGCCACCCACCAGTCGCGACTTGATTTTCGCAGAGCCTTCCATGCGTACATAGATATCGCCTGTGACATCGCCGTGATTTGCACCGCCGAAAACGCGCAAATCAGCTCCGCCGAGCACACCGCCGGTAAGTATCATTTCCACGGCTCGATTACCCGCGCTTACATTAAGGTTGGCGTAAACGCCGCCAGCAAAGATTTCACCGATTCTTCCACCCTCGACATATACATGCGAGGTACCATACTGAGTCACCCACAAATCACTAAAGCCCCACCACGCCGATTCGGCATTGTAAGAAACGACTGGACATGGGTCGCCATCATTCACGTAATCCTCGCACGCACCACTGTAATGGCCACCGCACGATCCACCGAAAACATTGTAAATCTCACCCGACCGCACCGTCACAAAACTCTCAGCATACTGATCACACCAGCGAGACCCTGCAATGACGTACGATTTATCCCATTCGCTATATTTATTAGGTATATAGTCCTTGTCCTGAAAGTCTGCGTCCACCAGGACATGGGTGGCGGAAGTCTGAGCTGTAGGTGTCGCATGGCCCCACGAATTCTTCAAGCCATTGTCCAAACCGCCGATAATGTTCTTGACGGAGGAACGATCCTCTATCCACACCTCAACATTATGCACATAATGCCACCCATCATAGAAATCGCCGGTAACACGGTCATTCTCAACGCGACCGCCGACGACAAGTTTTCCTTTTGCCCCCTCGGCCAAAGTCACCACAATAGCCTGACCGGCATTAACTTTATCAGCATTATCCTTATGGACAATGGAACTGTACCTATAATAATTCGTATCCCGTGCGCCACTCTCGTCTAACTTAAGTCCCGCGGCCAACTCAACATAGTCATCATTACCGGCATATCGGCGGGAAAGACTGGGGGCTTTTTCCGTCTTTCCCCAATCATCATCCCACTGAGGCATACTGACCGTGCCATCATAGATACTCAGCGTAATGGAGCCGTTACTGTTATCCGTGAATTTTACCCCGTCTTTATCCTTCAGACCACTCCCCAGATTTACACCATTAATGAAAATCTTCTCGGCAGTAAGCGCTTGCGAGCTGAAACCATTCTCTTTGGTCGAGCTGATAAATTGGTATACGTATTGAGCCTTGCCGTCCGCAGCAACTTCATCATACTCAATCTTACCTACTTCAAGAGAAGTTACATTGTCCAGCGAAACGAAGCCGTTATTGGTAAGCTTACCATCAAACGTAATATTTCCGGTAAGGATGTAGGAACCGGACTCATCTACCACAACGCCCGAGCCTATTGTCACCCCCGTCAAGGTCGACGCATCAGCTGAAGAAGAAGTCAATGTAACATCAGACAATGTCACGTTACCCGCCGCCTCAAAATCTTTAAGAATGAGATATTGCAGTTCTGCATTTCCCTGAACCAGCAAATTGCTTGCGTTGATTTCTGCAGCATCGATGCCTCCATTGATGGCGGCGTTATATACATCCTTCGTACCTCTGATACCGGCAGCATCCATCGTTACACCGCGGAGCTCAGCAGATGCATCCTTAATGGCAGATACCGTATACGTATAGGAAGGCGTATCACCAGCATCCGCATACATTTTCAGCGCACCTTTGCCCTTATTCAGCACAAGCGAGACATCTTTTTCTCCGCCGACACTCACAGCACCTTTCGCCGCAAGAGCGGAGTCCAGAATCAGTTTACCGGCCAGCACCTCCACATCACCCAGAGCGGTATCCGCAGTGGCATTGTTGGTCAGGTTCAGTGTTACAACATTCTTACCAATCTTGTGGATATTGGTACCGGCAGCCAGTCGGCCATCCGTACCATTGGAAACAAGCTCATACTGGGTTTCATTCGCGGTGAAATAAATATCACCGGGGTTAACCGGACCCTGCACCGTGACCGTCTCCGACGCCTGAGTGCTGCCATCGGTCGTCAAATCGCGGAAAATAGCAGCTTTATACCGCACATCCTCTCTGTATTCGTCACCGCTCCAGTTCTCGCCATTGCCGGATTTAGTCCAATACTGAGAAGATTCACCATCCCACACATTACCCATCATGGTATAGATGTAGAGCACGCCGTTATGGACTCCCAGCGTATACTGCGAGTCGCTGAGATCAACTCCATTGTGCTTCACAACGAAGCTGAGATTATTGATAGAGGCATTAGTAGACAAGCCGGACATGATGTTGTAGGTTGTCATCGTGTCCAGCGTATCCGCGAAATGAACATTCAGCGTCAGCGCATTCGAGCCGATATTAGAAGTTCCCACCTGCAAGGCAGCATCCTGAGCAGAAAGGCCATCGGTGCCGACAATGGAGGAAATGGCAAGAGTCGAACCGTTAGAAAAACTAAGGTCTTTGAGCGTGACCGCATCGGGTGCGTCCAGCACCAGGGTGGCATCCTCATTCAGAACCACATCGGCATTCGACAGGGCATCAGCATTCTGCAGGGTCAGCGTAGAGTCCTTCTGCACCGTCACCGTTCCGGTAAAGTCGGTATTAGCGCTGGAAAGCACCACCGAACCGGACCCGGTAAGCTCCATTTCTCCGCTACCGGAGATGTGGCCGGAAATCTCCAGAGAACTACCGGCAAGGGTGGATTTCAGGGTAAAATCCTTCTCCGCAGTCAGCTTAGTTTCAATGCTATTGCCTGAATCCGCATAATTTATGCAAATCCCGTCACCAAGCAGCAGGCCGGGGCCATCAGCATCACACGTGATGGAGGAAGTCCCGGAGAGGAATACCTCATTATTGGCAGACAGGGTCTGGGTGGTTGTGCCGATATCAAGACGGCCACCATTCTTCAGCAGAATCTCACCGGAACCGCTCGCCATGATATTATCCGACTCCAGTTTCAGCTTGCCGCCATCCAGAATCAATTTGCCATGGACAGCATCGGTGGCACTCTTCACCGTAACAGCACCAGTTGTGACGGTCAGACTCCCCAGATTCTTTATCTCCTCCACAGTCGCACTGTTGGAACGAGCCTCTATCTGCAGGTTATGCAAGGTCTGCTCACCACCGTCAATGCACAAGCCTTTTTTGCCCAGAGATTCATTGCTCAGACCATCGATGGTGCAGCCGGAGCCGAAAATCAGTTTGGCCGCATTGCTCAGCACATTCACCTGGTAATCGTGATTATAGGTGGCACCAGCAGCATCCAGCGCGAGCGTGCCGTACAAATTAATCACAGGGAATTCGGACGCAGACACGGCTACAGAATCAGCCGATGTCCGCACGTGTACTGTGGCACCCTCCCCCACCGTGAGCTCGTCCACATGAAGACGGCTGAAGAAGACATCTTTCTTCGTGGTATTGACGGTCAGCTTTCCAGCGGTCACCGTGCCGGTATAGCGCTGTTCCGCCGTGCCGCCGATAGTGATGGAACCGAGTCCATCGCCGGTGACAGTAGTGGTCAGATTGCCGGATACGGATGCAGAGCCGCCATTCACCACAAGCTCCATCTCTTTCGCCGTCACATTGCCGGTGATAGTGAGGGTACCGGCCGTTGCGGCATCGCCGGAAAGCACCGTCAGCTTACCGCCCACAGTCATATCCCCGGCAATGGTGGTGGTGAGATTCTTGAATACGGCATCCTTAACAACGGTCGCACCGCCCAGCAGCGCTACACTGCCGGAGCCTTCAGCCAGCAGTCCACCCTGCACCACAAGCTGGTCGTTGAAAGTAACGGCTCCGTTTCCGGGGTTAAGGCGCGCATCCCCCAGCACAGCCACACGGGCACCGCTGAAGCTGTAGCCGCCATCGGTCACGCCCAACTTTGCCACTACCATGTCCTGAATAACAGTTATCTCCCTGTTAGCAGCATTGCCGCCACCAAAATAAACATTGGAAAGAGCGGTGAACTCCTCGCGACCGGTTCCATCGCCAGAGCTGCTCCAGTTGGCGGAACTGATATTCCACATATTATCGGCAGCACCATTCCAGTACAGGTTACCATTGTGCTCATCGGAAAGCTTGATGATACCGGCACCCGGTGAAAAATCCACCGCAGCACTATTCACCTTCACGCCGCTGTAGACAAAGTGCACATTATCCGCATTCCAGCCCTCCAGGGTGCCGCCGTCTTCGATGACAAAGAGAGTCTTCTCACCCATGGAGACACCGCGCAGGTCAAAGGTAAGGTTCCCCAGATTCAAGATACCACCGGCGGCCACACGCATATTCCCCGTGGCCTGAGTCTTCTCAAAGGTGACAAAGCCCGTGAGGGTGCTGTTCCCTGCAAAGGTGATATTATGCAGAGAGGCATATTCCGTGGAGGTACCGGCATAGAGGGTCACATCACTCATGATGCCGGGAGTGGTTCCATTGGCAGAGGAGATAAGGTTATGCACGGTTACGGAGTCTCCCGTGACGGGGCGCTTAATCTCGCCAGTAACCACCATCTGCACATTTTCCAGGCGTCCGCCCTTGACACGGTTGGCACCTACGTCCACCGTCTCGTCAGGGCCGAGTTCAATCACCCCACCCTGCACCGGGGAATCCGGGGTATCCGTGACCTCTGCTCCACCTTCACTTCGCGCGGCATAGGCCGTGGAACGCATGGAGAAAGAGCGCATCGTCATCATCGCCGGAGCTCCGGCCACCGGCGATGTCTCAGGCTCCTCCTGAAGCACGGTATCCTTCTCATCCTCCTTGTCCTCACGCGCTTCCTCCGTATCGGGCTGTTGCGGAGAGGTTGCCAGGAAATCAGAACTGGCATCAGGGAGCTCATTCAGCCCAGGCGCAACAAACTGCTGTCCACTCCCCAGGGTAAGTTCGGGCTGCTCCGGCGGCTGCGTGTTTCCGCTGGCAGCGGTTATCTGCACCTGCTGCGGGGCCTGGCGATAACGAGCCCTGGAGCCCACAGCAATGCCCCAAGGGGCCCGGAAGCCTATCAACGCATGAGTCCTGATGCGGTCGCGATACGTATTGAACAGAGCATCGCGGTAAGCGCCCATGCTATCAGTCTTGTATTGCAGAGCTGCGGCAAAATGCTGCATGAGTTCATCATTGACGCCCTGAACGTGCTCAAAGCGGCCATAGCCCAGCTTCCGCAACTGAGCAGCCAGGCGGCGAAGAAGCTCCAGGCCGGCTTCACTCTCCAGACGGTCATCGTCCTCCAGCAAGGCCTCCAGCAGCCACTGTCTTTCGTCCTCCGTCAGCTCAAGGTCCTCATTTTCAGCAGCCAGGCGGCGGAGCATGTCTTCCAGCTTACATGAGCCGGACGGCCACCCCCTGCTCAACCAGTTTCTGCTGTACACCTGAGTCCATGCTTCTTCATATGCGACAATCGGTTCCTTACCCATCTCTCGCAGCTGACGGGCCAGTTCCAGCGCATCCTTCCGCAAAGCAGCCTGACGAGCAAGCATGGCCTCCTGAATTGCAGGATTCCGCTTCAACGCAGCAAGCGAATCCTCCGCATACACCTTCTCATAGCGCTCTCCCTTTTCCCCGAGAACGCGAATAACCCGGGAAGCATCCCCTGCACTGTCATCCGGCATCACCCAGTGGTAACGCAGATGCTCCTCATCTGCTACTGAAACACCAGCTCCAAAGGCTGCCAGAAAATAGGGCAGCCAGCTGCGCCGGGTCCGGGGTGACCTGACACGGAAATGAACACATGATGATGAGCCTGGCATAGTGATTAACTACTTTACGAAATTACGTATACAACCGCCAAGAGGAGGCGCCCCATTATACACCTATCTACCGCGATTACAAGCCTTTTGTAGCATCCGCGGCGCATATTCTTTTTCTCAGAATATACAATATATTGATTTACCACCTCATTCCCTCTATATATTGATACAACAACATCACCGCATTACATCCTTAGAACCTTGATTTGCAAAACTTTACAAAAAAAAAAAAAAAAAAAAAAAAAAAAAAAAAAAAAAAAAACAGGGTTATGACATATTGACAGGCGCTCATTTCAGCCATCCTGAGCTCAGTAGCCTGAGTAAACCACATTTTCCAGTCAAAGTGTCAGACGGTCCCTACAGAATACATGTGGCATAATATGGTTCAATCGGATGAAAAGCATGGACAAAACAGCAGCGGCATGGTATAGGGGAAGCATGCCGTGCCGCCGTTCTATTCCGCTGATGCTTCTGTTCCTGCTGGGAACGGCGGTAGCGCCTGCCCAGCAGGAGCGAAACCTGAGCCAATGGGACGTGGAGGGCATGTATGTGCAGGCCCGGGCCATGCTGGAGGATCGCTCCATCCAGAACGTGGAAACCGTGCCCATGCTGCTGGAAACCTGCACCAGGGAAGGACATCCGGATGCCGCCCGCCTGCTCATGGATGTGTATGAAGGCAAGTTCAAGGGACTGAACGCCAGCCCGGACCAGGCGACACGGCTGGCACGCAATCTGGCAGAGTCCCCCAGGCTCGACCGCGCTGAAGCACCGGAAAAGAGCGAGGTCCGCACAGAATCGATGTACCGGCTGGCCATGTACCTGGAAAAGGGCACAGGCTGCCCGGTCAACAAGGAGGAGGCCTACGTATGGATGCAACGCGCCGCCCGCCGGGGCATGCCCGAGGCCAAGGTGGAGGAAGCCCGCTACCTGATGCAGGGAATCGGAGTGAAACAGAACCCGAAACTGGCCTGGCAACTGCTGCACAGCCAGGCCAGGATAAATCCGGACACCCCGCACCTGTTCTTCTACATGGGGCATATGTGCGCCCAGGGTATCGGCATGCCCCGCAATGCCCGCAAGGCTTTTGAACTTTTCCGCATGGGTGCTATCCGGAACGATGCACGATGCCTGAACAACCTGGGAGCCATGTTTGAATACGGCTACCCCACACCGAGAAACACGGAGAATGCTCTGCGACTGTACCGAAAGGCGGCCAACCAGGGTAATCGCGAGGCCTCAGCCAACATGCAGCGACTCGCTTTCAAGGAAGGCATCCGCGCCCAGGTCCGCAGCACGACCACCGCTGCAAAACGTATCGACAACGCAGCCCTGCGAGTCATCCATGCTCTGCCGGTATCAGACTACACCAGAGACCGCCTGCGCAAATGGCTAACCCCTAATCATGAACAGCATGAGTTCTGATACCGCCGCCCGCAGTGCACTGGAATATGCAGCCGCATCTCTTGGATTCTCCGCCGTGGGCGTGGCCGATGCCCACCTGCCGCAAGGAGACAGACTGGCTGATTTCATCGCATCCGGCAAGCACGCGGATATGGAGTGGCTGGAACGCCACCTGCCGGCACGCCTGAATCCGGAGCTGGTGCTGCCCGGCGTGAACCGAGTCATCATACTCACCTACGAGTACCCACGCAACGATGCCCGCAGTGCCGCCGGCGGCATCGCCCGCTATGCCCAGGGCGAGGATTACCACAAACTGCTGGCCGCCAAACTGGCAGATCTGGACGAAACGCTGCAGTTCTATGGAGGAACACAGCGCTGCTTCACAGACAGTGGTCCTGTGAGTGAGCGCTTCTTTGCCGCCCAGGCAGGTCTGGGCTGGATTGGCCGGAACGGGCTGCTCATCCGCCCCCGCGGGGGCTCCTACTGCTTTCTGGCAAGCATTCTGACCACTCTGAAACTCCCCGTGGACCAGCCAATGGCGAACCACTGCGGCAACTGCCACCGCTGTGAGCAGAACTGCCCCACCGGCGCACTTTCCCATGGCTGCTGTGATGCCCGCCGCTGCCTTTCCTTCTGGACCATCGAGGCAAAGAGTCCCACTCCCGGTGATATAGCCCTGCAGCAGGGATCGCGACTGTACGGCTGCGACGCCTGCCAGGAGGTATGTCCCTGGAACCGCCGCGAATCCGGCCTGTGGGTCGACCCGCACCTGCTTATGCCCGCCCCGCTGGCCACCGTGTCTCCCGCCGATCTGGCGGCCATGGATGATGCTGATTTCAACGGATTCTTCACAGGCAGCCCGATTCGCCGCATCGGAGCGGAACACATGCGGCGCAATGTTAACCACAGCAATTTTTGAACACATAACAGTTCCTCTGTGTCTCTTCCCTCTATAATAAAATGATTGCACTTACCTCCATTCTTGCTCAGAGCTCCTACTACTACGGCAGCCCCTATGGTTCCTATAACGATGCCGGCATGTACAGCGGTCTCACCCTCATCGGTCTTGCCCTGATTGTCATCACCGCCATCATCGGTTATGCCGTCCAGGCAGGCCTGAAGAATGCCTTTACCCGCTATGCGCAGGAGCCGGCTCCGCTCACCGGTGCCGAAGCAGCCCGCCGCATGCTGCACCAGTACGGGCTGGATGATGTTCAGGTCATCTCCACTTCCGGCCGCCTCACGGACCACTACAATCCGCTGGACCGCACGGTGAATCTGAGCGAAAGCGTGTACAACGAAGCCAGTGTGGCTGCCATTGCAGTGGCCGCGCACGAATGCGGCCACGCCGTGCAGCACGCCCAGGCCTATCCCTGGCTGAGTCTGCGTTCCACGCTGGTGCCCACGGTGAACATCGGCTCCCGCCTGGGGCAGATTGTGCTGATGGCAGGTCTCGGGCTTCTGGCTATGGGCAGCGGCACCACGGTGGCCTGGATTGGCCTGGCTCTGTACGCTACCACTACCCTGTTTGCCCTGGTCACGCTGCCGGTGGAGTTCGATGCATCCCGCCGTGCTCTGGCATGGCTGGATCAGAGTGGTCTTGCCAGCCGGGTGATGCATAACCAGGCAGGCACTGCCCTGCGCTGGGCAGCCATGACCTACGTGGCAGCCGCGCTTTCCTCGCTGGCTATGCTGCTGTATTATGCCCTCATCCTGATTTCCCGCATGAACAGCAACCGGGATTAAGCACCGCATGAACCGCCAGGGTCTACAGGAACTGGTGCGCCAGCAGCTCGGTGGCACTGCAACTCCCATGGCCGCCCAGCTCGCGCTGAATGCCGTGCTCCGCGCCATTGCCGATGGCCTGAACCAGGACGCCGAAGTCAAGATTGCCCGTTTCGGGACCTTCAAGGTGCAGAACCGGGCAGCAAGGCGTCTGCTCATCCCTGGTACGGGGAAGGAACACATTCTGCCGGAGCGCAAGGTCGTAACCTTCTCCAGCCGGGGATAAATCACTTGCTCTGCACCCTGCTTCTGTAGGCGAAGCAGCCATGCAGCAGGAAGAGCACGGCGCCGGCCAGATTCACCAGAGCAGCCACCCAGAACGCAAATCCGAAACCGAATGCCTCGGACAAAACACCGCCAAGCAGTGTACCCACCCCTGCTCCGATATCCCAGGAGACAAAAAGTGTGGAGTTTGCCGTGCCGCGTTCCTCCTTGCTGCACAGGTTAATGAACATATTCTGCACAGCCGGGAAGAAATGTCCATTGCCCAGACCGCAGATAAGGGCGGAGACATACAATGCCCACTCAGCGTGCACTCCGGCAAAAAGCAGGTACCCCACCAGACCGAAACTGACACCCACCACCGCATTCTGCACAATCTTACCCTGCCGCAAGGTGCGGCTGCCGATGAGGCGCGACGTGATGAGGCCCACAGAAAACAGGAGGAAGAAGAGTCCCATACCGTGGGTAATACCAAGTTCCTGGATGCTGTACAGCGCCACATAGGTGGAGATGACACCATAGGCAAAAGCAAAGCAGATGGTGGAAAGTCCCTGGCTCCATCCCTGCCAGAGAACCAGACCGCGGAAGCGGAAAGGCTTGCGAGGCAGCGGACGTGGGCGTCTCGGCAGGCGGGTCGAGTTGGTGACCAGAAGCCCCGCTACTGCCAGTACAACAGAAAGCCACATCAGGGCATCGAAATTCTTCCATGCCCCATAGATAGCCAGGCCCACACTGGGTGCCAGCGCCGAGGCCACATTATTGCTCAGGCCATAGTAGCCGATTCCTTCCGCCCGTCTGCTGAAGGGGAGCGAATCCACCGCCACAGTGCTGTTTGCCACGGTAGTGGCTCCGAAGGGAGCCCCATGCAGCGTGCGGACTATAGCAAAAGCCAGCAGACTGCCAGCCAGCAGATACGCCCCCGTGCATACCGTGAAGAGGAGGTAACTCACCACCAGCACCACCATACGCGGAAAACTGTCCACAAGATACCCGCTCACAAAACGCGCCAGCACCGCCGTGATGCTGTACCCCGCCATCACCCAGCCGATGGTGTCCTTATCCGCGCCGAACTCGCTGCTCAGATACACCGGAAACAGCGGGGTCATAAGCATAAAGGAGAAGAACAACAGGAAGTTCGCCACCCAGGCCCGGGTGTAATTTGCCGTCCACAAACGCGACAACGGCTGGTCTGGCGTGCGTATCTCCATGGTCATATTCATTTATACTCCCCTGCCTTCCCCGGGTCAATCAGCAAATCCACAGGGAAATACAGGAATCATTTTAATCTGCATTTATACTATATACAAGGCAGAACAAATTCTGTTCAAACTTCCTACAACAAACAGATTTCCCGAAATCAGTAACCCGTAAAAATTGAACACCCACCCCAGCCCGGAGCTCTAACATACCAGCATGAGCACCACCGGAAAAAAGAAATGGCCATTCATAAGCTGCATACTGGCAGCCATCTGCGGAGTCATCGCCCTCCTCTCTCTGCCGTTATGCTGGGTTCTCAAAGATGGGCTGCTGGGCGCCTATCCCAGCCACGGCCCAGGAGCCGTATCACACCTTTTCTACAGCCTGCTGTGGGGCATATGGCCCACAGCCATGTTCGCCCTGCTGCTGAGCAGTGCAACCACCCGGCGCGTGCGTATCATCCATGGCAGTCTGCTGGCCGTGTGCATCTTCTTCTTCCTGCTGCCGATGGGCTATGCCCGGGCGTATTTAGACTACTGGGATTCTCCCTTTTACCAGGGTAAGCAAATCACCTTCTGGCAGCAGGACAAGGTCCGGATATTTGAATGGCCGGAGGAAACAGACTTCAGACAGGATGAGCAGATATGGACAGACTGGGAATGCGCCCACAATTCCCTGCACTGCTGGCGCCATTCCAGGGTTACCCGTCCGATAGCCCAGTGCCGACTGCACAAGAGCACCATCCGCTGGGATGAGGAGAATGTCGATATCACCACCGGCGCCGGCACCTTCACCCGCCCGAGAAACGAACAGGATACCCGTCTGCTCGACTATCTGCTCCAGCACATGCCACCCAGCTGCGCGACAAATGGAGATTTGCCAAAGGATTAATGATTAATTGAAATATAGGCGGGCGGAACGCCCGCGGAATTTAACACATCCAAAATCAAGAAACTAAAATTCCACATTCCTCACAAATCCCCATTTATCAATAAAAAGAGTCAAAAACAAGGCCCCCCCAGCTATTTCTGCTGCGGGGGCGATAATTTTCAGGCAAAGGCCGGAAGCGGCTCAGATGCAGGTGGGCACAACCTGCTTGCGTTCGCCATTCACGATGACGGCAACCGGAGCCGGAGTGGGCGTGGTGGTCGTGAGCGTGTAGCTGGTGACCTTGCCATCCTTCCATTCCATATCCACGGTAATATTGCCGCGGGCGCGAATCCCCTTCACGGAGCCGGTCTTCCAGGCAGCAGGCAGCGCAGGAAGAAGCTCGATGGCCCCGGCATGGCTCTGGATGAGCATCTCGCTCATGCCGCCGGGCATGCCGTAGGTGCCATCCATCTGCATGGGCGGATGATTACCGAACAGGTTATCCAGCACATTGTAGCGCAGGTAGTGCTGCACCATGCTGTAGGCCTTGTCTGCATTGCGGAAGCGGGCCCACAAGGCGGTACGCCAGGGCCAGGTCCAGCTGCGGCGGTTATCGGCGGTGAGGCCGCGAAGCTCCAGGCTCTTCATGGCAGCCCGGGCAAGTTCAGGAGTCTTCTCCATGGAGATGATGGAACCGGGGAACACACCGATAAGGTGGGATGTGTGGCGCTGGCCCTTCACCATGTTCGGGCGGTCCACAATCCACTCCTGGAGATAACCACCGCTACCAATGCGGTCGCGCACCAGACGGTCGCGCCTGGCCGCCAGGGAAGCAGTCCATTCGGCATCCACACCCAGAATAGTGGCAGCCTTGATGGTGTTATCGAAGAGTTCCCAGATAAGCTGCTGGTCATGAGCGCAGCCGTCCTCCAGCGGGCCCCATTCATGAGACCACCCCATGGGACAGACCAGGGAACCGGCCTTGATAGCCTTCAATTCCGGATGCTTGTCGGCAGTAAGCTCCTGCACAGGGGACTGCTCGTTCTTCTGCGTGCGCAGCCCCTTGCCCTCGGCCCCGATTTCGCGGAGTTCATCCTCCCAGAAATGGCAGATGGTCTTGAGCATGGGATAAGCAATCTCGCGCAGGTAGGTCTTGTCCTGAGAGTACTGGTAGCGGTCCCAGATATGCAGAGCGTACCAGGCATTCACCGGAGGATTCCACTTAATCCAGCCGCCACCGCCCCAGGGATTCTGGGAAATACGGGTTGTCCAGCCACGCACGTGGAAGCCGAAATGCCTGCGGGTGCTATCGGAAAGAGGAGCCTCCATGCTGCGGATAAAATCAATGAGCGGCTGGTGGCATTCGGCCAGGTTGGCCACCTCGGCAGCCCAGTAACACATCTGGAGATTGATGTTGTTGTGATAATCGCAAGCCCAGGGAGCATGTACCTTGTTATTCCAGATACCCTGCAGGGTCACCGGCAGATTACCCGGCTGGGAACCGGCAATCAGCACGTAGCGGCCATAGTTATACACAAGTTCTTCCAGATCCGGGTCTGCAGAGGGCTGCTTGCTGTCGTAGCGCAGGCGGTACATCTCCAGTCGCGCATCTGTGGGAGCCTGGGCAACAGCCGGAACGGAGGTACCGAGCTCCACGCTCATGCGGTCATAATAGGAAGCAAAGTCCTTCTGATGATCAGCGCGGATGCACTCGGCGCTCTTGCCGGCGATAGCCTGCATGATGCGCTCATTGCGCACAGAAGGAGCCTCCCCCTTCCAGCCCTTGGTAAAATCCTGCTTATAATCCGTGGCCATGCTCACATAAATGACCAGAGAATCAGCATTCTTCACGCTGATATAGGGGATGCGGGAACCGGGAGCCGCGGGCATCCGGCGATCTCCACCGCCGGTGTAGGCAACAGGAACTTCGCCGAAGACATCGGACACCTCCACCGAGCCACCCTTGGTCTCGATTGTGATGCGCCCCTCAAACTGCTCACCGTTCGCAAGCGTGCCACTCATGATGATGGTGTTCCCCTCCCCCTTGGAGTAGGTGACATTGTGGTAGGGGGTGAGCGCTACGTTGGCCGTGATGCTGCCGGGTTTATCGGCCTCGGCTGTATAGAGGATAACATCATCCGGGCGGCTGGCAAAACAGCGGCGGATGTGGTGCACATCACCCGCCTTGAAACGGGAAACGGCCTCGCCCTTCTGCAAATCCAGCGCGCGGGTGTAACCGACGGGCTCACCGGCATAATCATACGCCACATAGAGATTGGCAAAGGGCTGGTAGCTGCCGAACTCATTATTTCCGGCCTTGGGCCCATAAGCATAGCCGGCACCGTTGCGGGGCGTATTGAGGCCACCGGACCAGAGACTCACCTCATTGAGAACCACGCAATCCAGGCGGTCGCCGCCATATACCGTGCCGCCGATTCGGCCGTTGCCCACAGGCAGGGTCTGGCTTTCCCAGGTATCGGAGTTCTTCTTACCGGGAAGGTTATTCACAGCGTGCGGAACAACAGTCCAGGGAAGATGAATGGAAGGAACACCGGCCGGCTGCTTATACCACAAATGATGGGAGGAACTGTATTCCGGATGCGCAAGCGCAACACCCGCTGCAGCGGACAAACTGATAATAGCGAGAAGTTTGTTCATGATATCATATGGCTGTGTGATGATGCGGGCGCTAAGCTGGCTGCTTCTCCGCCCCCGGGAATCTTCTCCCGGCACCCTCCTGCGAGGGGTATGGCATACACTTTCCCTATGATATCATTTAGAAACCATCAGTCAAGCTAAGATTTCCGGGGAATCCCGGCGTAGTTCCCGGGACGAGGACGGGACCACGCGCGGAATTTATTCATAATTGCCATTTCACATTCTGCAGGGCATTCAGGCGCGACCGGACTCGAGAGAAAGCTCCCTGAGCCAGGCACTCTGCTCCAGCATGGCCGCCTCTGCCGCGGTAAACGGCATACGAGGGCGCCAGTTGGTCCCACCCTCTGTACCGGGGGTGTTCAAACGGACCGGTATATCAAACAATTCCGTCCACATCAGAGCAGCATAAGCAGAATTGCAGCGCAACAATGCACGGATGAGGGCATCCTTGATACCGGGATGCCAGGGAACCATGCATTCGCGGTGATGCAATCCGGCAAAATCACACAGCCAGCAGAGAACCCGGGCACAATCCCGCCCCCTCTGCCAGGCGGCGCGGCATTCATCCGGCGACATAGAAGAGGAGAGATGCGCAGCATAGGCATCCTGCACACCATCAATCCATGCATCCCAATCCGTACACAACGGAGGGAAGTCATGCGTGGCATAGGTCGCAAAGGAACATGGGTTATATGCATCACCCCGCACAATCTGTTGGTGTTCATCGACTTCCCAATGCGGAATCTTGAAACCAGCTATACGCAGGCAGGACAAATCAGGGCGCACGTAATCCGGCACACAGCCCAGGTCCTCCCCCACAACCCGCACACCAGGTGCCGCCTTAAGCAACTGGCGCAACAAATAATCCCCCTGAGCCAGATTCGCCCGACGGTCTGCCTCATTCCAATCCCCGCGAGGCCGGAATCCCGGACGACGCCCCCCACAGCGGGCTGCTGCCTCGTCCTCCGAGAGAGGCAGGAACTCTGGATTCCGGTCAGGCATCCAGGGGAACGCATAAATGCGGTAAAAACCCAGAATATGGTCGATGCGGTACATGGAGAACACCTCTGCCAGCTTCCGGATGCGGCGATGCCACCAGGCAAAGCCATCGCGCTCCATCACATCCCAGCGGTACAAAGGGATTCCCCAGTTCTGCCCCCATTTGGCAGTAAAGGGATCCTCTGCGAAGTTCCCCTCCGCCGGCGCACCACCACTCCAATCCATATCGAAGAGGTACCGCTCGAAGAATACATCTGCGCTGGCCACGGAAACACCAATGGGCACATCCCCCATGAGCAGCACCCCCTTTGCATCTGCATGCGCGCGGACGCTGGCCCATTCACGCGCACACAGCCACTGCAGCCACTGCTGGTGGCGCTTCTGCTCCCGGGATTCGGCGCAATCATTCACAATGCGGCGCACCACATCCGCATTCTGCTCCGGCCAGAGCCACCAGGCAATGGTACCAAAGCCGAAACTAGCCACCAGGAAGGTAGCAAAATCCTCCAGCCATATCCCCTGCCCCTGCATCCAGTCGGCAAATTCCTCCCGCAAGGCAGCAAACTCCGCCTCGACCTCAAAGCGTTTCCAGGCTTCACGGAGCCAGTACCGTTTATATGCACGCACACGCGCGTAGTCGACGAGGTCCCGCCCGCCGGGAAGCTGCAGGGGCGGCAAGTCCTCCTGGTAGGGAGGTCGGTCCTCCGGCATGCCCGGCACACGCTCCAGCGTGAGATACAAAGGCTCCAGCGCTACGGAGCTGATTGCAGAGTAGGGAGACGGTGCATCATCCTCTGCCAGGGCATTCACCGGAAGCAGCTGAAGGAAGCCGACAGAATAAGCGGCCGCCCAATCAATCCATTCCTCCAGCGCGCGAAGGTCGCCTATACCGGAATCGCCCTCTCTGCGCAACGAAAAAAGGGGCAGCAACACCCCCGTCTTACGGTCCCTCACCATGATTCAGCATCCTAGCACAGAGCCCCTCGTGTTGCAATAAGAAAACAACTCACTCACGGTAATCTGGTGTTAATTGATATTTCTCCGCCATTTTGCTATCCGATAGATAAAATTTACTTGAATTTTTTCCTTACTTATGGTAGATGCTGAAAATCACATTTACTGCTTCCACTCAGCAGAAGAAGAAGATTCAAGCTATCACACACGAAAATTTATGGGCACAACGAAGAAATCAACCAAGACCGCGGAAAAGAAACCCGCAGTCAAGAAGGAAACCACAACGGTCGTCAAGAAGGCACAGGTGCGAGAAACCCTGACCGCCGAGGAAAAAGCGCGTGTAAAAAAACTCAAGGAAACCCTCGCACTGCTTAAGAGCGACCCCGAGTGGCCGAATTTCCTGCAGGAGCAGAAGCAGGCTCTGCTGAATCTGCGTGATGAACTGCTGCCCAACATGCAGAACGTGACCCGCGACCACCTGCGCAGTGGTGCTTCCAATGTATCCTCCTCCTCCGGGCAGCACATCGGCGATGCCGGCAGCGAAGCAGAAGTACGCGATCTGACCATCCGCCTGCTCGATAAGGACAGAGAGCAACTCTTTGAGATTGATGCAGCTCTGGAGCGAATCCGCCGCGGCACCTACGGTATCTGCGAAATCTCCCTGGACCCCATCCCCAAGAAGCGTCTCCAGGTGCGTCCCTTCTGCCGACTCACCGTGAAATGCCAGGAGGAATACGAGAAAAAATATGGCTCCTATGCCAACTATAAAGCCAAAAAGCAGGACCATGTAGGGTACGCTGACCTACAAAATGACATGGAAAATGCGATTTCTCTTGACGATAGCGAAGAATAGCGTATAATGTGCGCCCGCAAGTCAACAATTCGCAATTATGCCTAGAGATATTATCATTCTGGAATGCACGGAGGCCAAGGCCGAGGGTAAGACCCCTTCCCGTTACGTGACCACCCGCAACAAGAAGAGCCAGCGTACGCCCGGCCGTCTGGAGAAGGTTAAGTTCAACCCCTACCTCAAGCGCCGCACTCTTCACCGCGAGATGCGCTAAACCTCCTAAGCACTCTATACGATTATGATGACCGAATTCAAGAGCGTAGAACGCCGTATCCGTTTCCGCACCTGCAACAAGACCATGCCCCGTCGCCGCATCGACATCCCCGCTGGCGCTGTGGACATGTGCAACCCGGAATTCCTTTCCAAGTTCACTTCCGAGACCGGCAAGATTCTTCCCCGCCGCGTGACTGGTGTATCCGCTAAGATGCACCGCAAGATCACCCGCGAGATCCGCCGCGCTCGTGCCGTGAACCTGCTCCCCTGATTCAGGAAGGAGTTCTCGACGGCAGATTGTCGTTGATTACTAGGGGGCTTGTATGCTTCGGCCTGCAAGCCCCCTCGGTCTTTTTCCTGTATTCCGGCTTTTTTCTGCTACCATGCAAGATCTGAAGGACACCCAGAACGAACTTGACACCCGCCAGATTTCCATCGACCGAGTGGGTGTGCGGGGCGTACGTTTTCCCATCATTGTCAGCGACAAGGAACAGCGCACCCAGTCTACAGTGGCCACAGTGGCGCTCATGGTAGACCTGCCGGAGAAGTACAAGGGCACCCACATGAGCCGCTTTGTGGAAGCTCTTCATGAACACAAGCGCTACCTCGACGTGCGCACAGCGGTACGACTTCCCGACAAATTGCTCAGCAAGCTGCATGCGCAGCGAGCCCACGTTGAAATCGAGTTCCCCTTCTTCCGACTCAAGAAGGCACCGGTATCCGGCATGGAGGGGATGATGGACTACGATGTCCGCTTTGAAATTGATGCAGAGGCAGGCAAGCCGGGAAAATTCACCTTGACCATCAAGGTACCGGTCACCACGCTCTGCCCCTGTTCCAAGGCCATGAGCACCCATGGCGCCCACAACCAGCGCGGCATCGTCACCTATTCGGTACGTTTTTCCGGTAAAGCCGTCTGGATTGAGGATCTCATTGACCTTATCGAGAATTGCGCCAGCTGCCAGGTGTACAGCATCCTGAAGCGTCCGGATGAAAAATACGTGACAGACAAAGCCTACGAGAACCCGGTCTTTGTGGAAGATCTGGTGCGCAATGTAGCTGTAGCCACAGAACACTACAATGCCTTCAGCTGGTACAAGGTAGAGGCAGAGAATTTTGAATCCATCCACAACCACAGCGCTTACGCCATGGTAGAGCGCACGCTTGGCTGATAACCGGCCTTTTCTTTCATCATCCACAGCCCACATAGCAGCTCATGAAGAAGCTTCTTCCCCTTGCTGTAGCCCTGTTGCTGACAGATTGCCAGCAGGCCACCTACACCGGCAACCCTGAGTACAGGGAATTTGCCACCAATGACCTTGAATTGCTGCAGATGGGCACCCAGTGCGCAGCCTCTGCGGAAATCTATTGCCGTATCGAGACACAGCAGGCAGGCGAACCGGAAATCAAGCGCTATCCTTTAGGACCTGAGGAGCTGCAGCAACTGAAGGACTGCCTGAAAAAGACCATGCCGGCACCAAAATCAGGGCCGGAGGCACTGAGCCGCCGCTGGAAGGCCGCGGATATCGAGCTTCGCCTGCTCACCATCAATGGGCGAACCCTCTGCACAGTGAGCCAGAACACCATTTGCAGCTATTCGGATTCCGAACGCTATGGCAGAACCCTGCTCTGCCTGCCAGATACGGAGATGGGGGTACTGAAAGCCCTGCCCACTCTGAAGATTGCCAGAGAATACAAGAACGAGGAGGAAAGGTATGCCCTTCACTGCAGGCACCGCGCAGAACGCGCAGGCGAAATACGAGCTGCCGCAGCAGAAGCATCCGAGGCCCGCATAGAACTCGAATCGGACTCCGACAAGGAATATGTATATCTGGAGGACGAGGAGCTTGAGCAATTGAAAGGAATACTTTCTACCGCTGAGTCTCTTCCTGCCATGACCCGCAGCGCATGGGATACTCCGGAGAACCACTGCATGCCCCTGCCGCCACTGGCCGTATACAAGGAACTGGAGCTGCTCGACGACGAGGATGAGGTCATCTGCAGCATTCCTCTGAACTACGAATACTTTGCAGCAAAATCCGCCGCAGAGGCATTCACGAAACACGAGTGCCAGGGAGAGGCCGCAGCCCTGCCGGATGAGCAGCTCGAGGCTTTCAAGGCTCTTCCCTTCCGTACTGAGATTCAGGAAAAAGAAGCGGATTTAGTCGACAATTAATTGCGAGACTGGCAATGAGGGCAAGTTCCCTCGGCATCCCGCCGCAGGAAACGGAAACCACATATACGGCAGGTAAGGTGAGTTCGAGCCTTGCGCAGGCGCCGGCATTTGGACACGACCTTGACTGGCACATAGATGCCAATTGTCATGAAAAATCCCAGGTAGACAACCAGGGTCAGAAACTCAGACGGCGGCATGGGGGATATCAGCATCATGGCTGCACCTCCTCCCCATCCTCTGTATCCTCTGCATTCTCCACACCAGGATGAAACACCGGTGACACCTGCGGCTCAGCTGTCGCGGCGGGCTGTGAAGCAGTCTCCGGCGCCACAGGAGGAGCAGCGGGAGCCGGCACATCCGGATAAGCCAGCAGATCTGCCGCATTCAATACAGCGGAATCCGGTGCTTCATCAAACATCGGCATGGGAGGCGGGGGCAGAATAGTCACGGGACGCAGCAGCGGCATGGAAGCAGCAGCCATATCCTCCTGATGCTCCGGGTCCGCATGCAGCGGCAGATGCAGAGGAATCGGACTCATGCGACGCAGCATAAAATCCGTAAGGCGGTCATTCCTGATATACACGCGGCCCACTCCCTTGGGTACCGGACGCTTCGGCATTTCCACCGGAGCAAACCACATCCCTGCTCCCACCACTACCATCGCCATCAGAAAAAAAAGCGGCAGGCAGCCCGGCATGGGGCGGCTGTGCATCGTGTGGTACAGGAGACTGTGTTCCTTTTTCTTCATGACGCGCGTTATTCAATAGCCGGTACAGCCGCATAGCTGCAGGTGTAACCGTGAGATAGAATCATATCCGTAAGGCGCTGGGAAACACCGGCTGATACAGCTTTATCCAACACAAGGATGACGGACACCTTGGAAGGATTACCGCTGGTATTCCATTCATTCAGATACTTCTCAAAACCATCATAGCCACCGCGCACCAGCTCAGAGCCCACGTAGATACGAGGAGCATTACCTGGAGCGACGGAAACGATGTGCGTATAGTCGCGATTGTAGGAACCAATGACAAAGTGTGATTCCTGCGGCTGCACAGTATAGCCATAATGGGGCCCCAGATGATTGGAAAGCAGCACACAAACGCAGAGAACCAGGAAGAGATTCACCGCAGCCACCACCAGAATGGGGAAGCCTCCTTCCTTGAGCGTGGAACGAACGCGGCGCATATGCAGAAACAAGGGGTTATTTAAGCATTCTGCTCCACCTCGGCAGCATCCTCCTGCACCTTGCAACAAGGATCCACGGGGGCACCTTCCGTTCTGAGCTGAGCCTCATCGCGGGCATCGGCAATAATATGCACGCACTCCAGACCAGCACGCTCGACGTTGTTAATCAGCTTGCGGGCGCGAGATGCCAGGTACATGTAGAAAAGATACGCAGGTATGGCCAGCGCGATACCGGCGGAGGAGAGCAACAGGGCCTGCTGCAGCGTGGCAGCCACCACAGGTGCGGCAGCGGCGCCATCCGTCACCCCCGGCTGCTCATAAAAACTTACCAGAGACAGCAGAGTACCCAGCACACCAAGCAGCGGCATGACCGTGGCACAGACCAGCAGTGTGCGCACATTGCGCTCGATGCGATATACCTCCACCTCGCTGGCTTCAAGCGCAATCTCGCGCAGCTCCTGACGGCTCAGGCGCGGACGGCTCAGCACAGCCTCCACCACTCGAGCCATGGGACCGGGCAACTGCCGGGCCTCATGCAGGCACTCATCATACTGACCGGAACGCAGCAGCGCAGAAAGCCCGCGCAGGAAATCACCGGAGTTGATGTTAATGCGGTGGAAGTAGAACAGACGCTCAGCCAGCACAGCGAGAGCGAGTGTAGCAAAGAAAAGAATGAGCCAGAACATGGGGCCCATGGCAACGATCATTTCACGCATAAGTCAATTTCGGGTGGTAAGTGGTGGTAGGAGTGAAGCACCCCGGCCCGCTGCCGGGCCGGGGTTTTGAGAGGAATCAGCCCTTGGCGGCGATAGTCTCGGCACCGAAGTAAGGCACCAGAGCACTGGGGATACGGATGGAGCCATCCGGCTGCTGGCACTGCTCCAGCAGAGCCACGAAGAGACGCGGCAGAGCGGTACCGGAGCCATTCAGCGTGTAGGGCGTGCGAATCTTGCCCTCGGCATCCTTGTAGCGAAGCTTCATGCGGCGGGCCTGATAATCGGTGAAGCAGGAGCAGCTGGAAACCTCCAGGTACTTACCCTGCCCGGGAGCCCACACCTCGATATCATAGGTCTTGGCAGAGGAGAAACCTACATCGCCCGTGCAGAGTTCAATCACGCGGTAGTGCAGGCCCAGCTTCTGCAGAATACTCTCGGCATGGCTGGTCAGCTTCTCGAGCTCGGCAAAGCCTTCCTCAGGGCGGCAGATTTCCACCAACTCCACCTTATCGAACTGGTGCACACGAATCATACCCTTGTTCTCTCGTCCGGCGGAACCGGCCTCGCGACGGAAGCAGGGGGTATAGGCCGTCATCTTGATGGGAAGGTCAGAATCCTTGAAAATCTGGTCGCGGCAGAGATTGGTCACCGGCACCTCAGCCGTGGGCACCAGGAACATGCTGTTTTCCTCCAGACCGTACATATCTTCCTCAAACTTGGGAAGCTGGCCTGTGCCGTACATGCACTCACGCTTCACGATGAAGGGAACGCCCACTTCCTCATAGCCATTCTCGCCGGTCTGTGTATCCAGCAGGAAATTGATGAGCGCACGCTCCAGGCGAGCCCCCGGACCGCGATACACAATGAAACCGGAACCGGAAATACGGGCAGAATCCTCAAAATTGAGCAGACCCAGGCTGGTCCCCAGCTCCACATGGTCCTTAGGCTCGGCAATCTCAGGCCTGGAACCCCACACGCGCAGCTCGGGGTTGGCAGATTCATCCTCACCCACGGGGGCGCCGTCGTGCGGCATATTCGGAATGGAAAGCAGCAGGGCCTCCTGCTCCTCAGCAGCGGCGGATGCCACAACATCCAGTTCCTTGATGCGGTCGCCCACTTCGCTCATACGCTTCTTCAGCTCCTCAGCCTCCTCGCGGCGGCCTTCCTTCATCATCTGCCCAATCAGCTTGGATGAACTGTTACGCTCCTGGGAGAGAGCCTGCTTCTCCGTCTCGGCACTGCGGCGCTTCACATCACACTCAAGCACCTTATCCACAAGCATCCAGTGGTCACCACCACGCAGACGCACTCGTTCCTTCACATATTCGGGATTTTCCCTGACAATACGAATATCTAGCATAACGCGCTTATTCTATACCAAAGCCCCCCAGATTCAAGCCAAAACTGTGGCTTGAAGCCTCTTACAGATGTTTTTTATCATCTTCCGCGAACACACAGATTGCTTGACCCCCCCTGCAGGGTTTGTTAGAATCCGGAAAATTCTCAACGAATTCGAGAGCTTCGGCATCTCAGTGAAAAACACCTGTTTTTATTATGAAATACCACACCATACTTCCGCTGATAGCCTTATCCATAGGCATGCCCATTCTCCGTGCTCAGGAAGCAACGGAACCCGCTATTGTGCAGGAGGCAACCGATGCGCAGATGACACTGCACGAGGATGAGCTGCTTACCAGGGGAGAACTGGCCAATGGCATCAAATACATCATCCGTCCCACGGCGGAACCGCAGGGGCGAGCATGCCTCCGCCTGTGCGTGAATGTGGGTTCACTGCACGAACAGGAGCATGAAAAGGGCATTTCCCATCTTCTGGAGCACCTGGTATTCAATGGTTCCCGCAACTACAAGCGAAACGAACTCATTCCTGCCATGCAGCAGCGAGGCCTGGGCTTTGGCGGCGACGTGAACGCCTACACCAGCCTGTTGCACACGGTATACATGCTGAACCTGCCCAATCTGAATGAGGACACGGTGGATTTCTCCTTCACAGTGCTGCGCGACTTTGCCGACGGCGCCACCCTGACAGATGAAGCCATTGACCACGAGCGTGGTATTGTGCGCAGCGAACTGTATGCCCGAGATTCTGCCAGCTACCGCGCCAGCATCGCCATGCTGCGCCACAGCGCCCCGGGAATGAAGCTGCCGGATTATCTGCCCATCGGCATCGAGGAGGTCATCATGGGCGCTCCGTACGAGGTATTCCGTAATTATTACAAGACTCACTATGTACCGGGCAACATGACGGTGGTGGTTACCGGCGATTTCAAGCCCGAACAGGCTATTGCATGGATTGAGAAGCACTTCGGTAACATGCCCGCAGCCCCGGTGCCGGGACGTCCGGACCTGGGCACGCTGAAATCCGACGGACCGTCGGACATCGTACTGCACAATCCGGAGAGCGAGGCCACAGCCATCGTGATGAGCATCTCTCGGCCCTACGAGGAACAACCGGACACCATGCAACAGCGCATCGACGACATGCCGCTGCAGCTGGCCTGCGCCATGCTGAACCAGCGACTGGCCCGCATTGCCCGCCAGTCGGACAGTCCGTTCCTGAGCGCCAGCGTGGGCGAGGAACCCATGTATGAAAGCGTAACCACCTTCAACCTGAACATGGCCGCCCAGCACGACAACTGGAAGGCTGCCATGGAAGCAGTGGTGCAGGAACTCCGCCGCGCCTGCATTTATGGGTTCTCTGCCGCTGAGCTCAATGAAATCGTGGCCGCTACCATGGCCGCCCACGAGCGCCAGGCAGGCAGCTGGCCCACCGTGGATGCCGCAGCCATGGCAGAACGCATCATCGGCAGCATCCAGGACAAGGAACTGCTGACCACCCCGCAGGAAGACAGCCGCTCCTTTGCCATGGCCCTGGACGCCGTGATGAAGAATCCCGACATCTGCCGCAAGGCTTTGGAAAAAGCGTTTGATGCCAGCCGTGCCCGTCTGGTCATGAGCGGTGCCAAGGTTCAGGACAACGAACCCGGCGATATCCGCGATGTATTCAACATGGTCATGCAGGCGGAAGTAAGCGCCCCGGAAGCAGAAGAACTGCCCCCATTTGCCTATGACCAGATGGGTGAGGCCGGCAGCATCGCAAAGCAGAGCTTCATTGAAGATCTGGGCATCACCATGCTCACACTCTCCAACGGCATCCGCATTAACCTGAAGCCGGTAGACTTCCAGAAGGGCAGCATCAAGGTTGGCGTCTGCATCGATGGCGGCAGCATGCGCCTGCTCGACAAGCCAGGTCTGGCCTCCATGGTCGGCATGGTGATGCAGCAGGGCGGTCTGGAAGCCCATGACCTCACTGAGCTGGAAAAAATCATGGCCGGCGAGCATGTGAGCATGAACTTCGGCCTGAGCGCCGACCGCATCCGCCTGAGCGGCAACACCACCGCAGAAGACTTTGAGCTTCAGTGCAAGCTGCTGGTAGCAGGCATCCTGCATCCCGGCTTCCGCAAGGATGGCGAGGAAAGACTGCGCCGCGGTCTGGCCTCCATGTACAACCGATTTGAAACCACGTCCAACGGCGCCTTCGGCTACCAGGCTCCGCGCCACATGTACGGCAACGACCCGCGCTTCATCACTCCCACCCGCGAGGAAATGGAGCAGCGCACTGCCGAGCAGGTGAAGGAAGCCCTCACCCCCTGGCTCCAGAAGGGCGCCATGGAAATCAGCGTGGTGGGTGATTTCAAGGAGGAAGAAATTATCCCCGCCCTGCTCCGCACCTTCGGCTCCATGCCGCAGCGCAATGCCGACTTCACGGAGCTTACAGAGGACGAAACCGCTGTAACCGGAGCACGCTGGGGTATGCGTAAGTTCCTGACCTATTCCACGGATCTGGACAAGACCATCGTGGCTCAGATCCGCCCCTGCGGCGACGGCAAGGACTATCGCCGTAACCGCCGCATGCAGGTACTGGCCAGCATCACCCGCGAAAAACTCTTCGACGGTATCCGCGCCCAGCTCGGCGAAACCTACTCGCCCAGTGTCCGATTCTCTGCCAATGGCGACCTCCGCAACGCAGCTACCATCAGCACCACCAGCGAGGGCGTGGCAGGCAATCGCGTGAAGGTGAACACCGCCATGGATGCCATTCTCGTAGACCTCGGCAAGGGCAACATCACCCAGGCCGACTTCGACTGCGCCATCCGCCCGTACATTTCACGCACAGTGAAGAGCCTGCGCAACATCGGCTACTGGGAAGGAGCCCTTTCCTGCCTGCAGAGCGACCCGCGCCAGCTGCCGCTCATGCGCGACCTGGTAGAGGACGTGAAGAGCATCACACTGGAGGAAATCCAGCAGCTCGCCCGCGAGGTCTTTGGCTCTCAGGACAATGTCAACTACTTCTTCACCATGCCTGCCGGCACAGTCCCCGAAGGGGAGCAGGCAGAGGCAGCCCCCGTGGAGACAGCCGCCCCTGCTGAGGAAGCCACCCCTGCTGAAGAAGCCACCCCTGCTGAGGAATCTCCCGCCGTTGAAGCAGCAGCGGCAACATCTGCCTACACCATCATTACCAGCCCTGCCACCATGGCCGACCCCGCCTGGGCCGCCGTGGTGGAAGCCCTGGCAGCCAGGCACACAGGTGCCGTAATCTGCACACTCGAGGACCTGGGCGAAAACAGCATCGCCCAGGCGCTCCGCCAGAATCAGGCACGCTATGCTGCCTGTGTTCTGCGCCCTGAGGAAATCGGCCACGTTCTGGTGAACAACCTGCACCGTGCTGCCCGACGCGTAGATGACGACCCCTGGGGCGACTGCATCTGGGGCATCATCACGGGCTACACGGCAGAGGATGCCATGCGTATCGCCAAGGCTGATGAGCCGCTGATTATCAAGCGACTGCTTGCCAGCACCAACCTTGACCACAGTCGTTTCGAGCACAGCTGCTGCATCACCGACTGGACCGACGCTCCCGTACGCGAGCAGGATGGCTACACAGAACCCACCACCACCACGTATCCTGCAGATGCCAATGACCCGCTGCTGGATATCTTTACGGACAGGTTCTCCACCAAGAAGCCGCAGTTGATTGTGAGCTCCAGCCATGCCACGCCCTTCAACCTGGAAATGCCTTTCAGCCGAGGCCTCATCTTCTCCCACGGCAACCGCTTCCACAAACTGGCCCCGCAGAACTTCTCCGAGTTCGGGCGCCCGCTGCGCGATGCCATGAGAGGCAAGGAAGACGGCATTGCAACACTGGCCAAGGAGAAAACAGCTGTAGAGCCCGATGGCGAACCCCGCGTCTGGCTGGCAGCAGGCAACTGCCTGTTCGGCAATGTCAAGCACAGCCCGAACAGCATGTGTGTGACCGCGCTTTCTGCCTACACCTGCAACCAGGTGGTGGGCTACACGGTTCCCTCCTGGTACGGCGAAGGTGGCTGGGGCACGCTGGGCACCTTCTTCGGCAACACTGCCGGCACCTCCCTGGCTGAAGCCTGGTTCCTGAACAACCAGTTCCTGCTGAACCGCACTCAGGAGCTTGAACCCAAGCTGATGAACGTGACATTCAACGGTGAGCAATTCTCCCCGAGCGAGCTTATCCCCCAGTTCATGCGCCAGAATATCCAGCCTTCCGAAAATAACATCAAGGACATGCTCGGTCTGGTACATGACCGCGACGTCGTAGCCTTCTTCGGTGACCCGGCCTGGCGCGCCCAGCTCGATGAGACACACGGACAGGCCCCCTACACCATCAACTGGACCGGCGAAAAGAGCTTCACCATCACCGCCAATTACGACACGAAGGACCGCTGCGCAGTATGGTTCCCCACGGCTGCGACCGGCCGCAATGCCACAGGCTGTGATGCTCCCGGCGCAATCTTCACCAATGATTTCATTCTCTTCCCCGCCATGGAACTCAAGAAGGGGGAGACCTTGAACGTCAATATCCAGTAATTGCATCCGCTTCCAACGGAGCCGGAGATAACTCCGGTGAAGTCAGCTCGATGCGCGGTGGCTGCCCACCTGGCGGCGTGCCAAAGAAACCACCAAAGGCGCGTACACTGATATATGCAGTGTGCGCGCCTTTGCATTGGCACACCCTACAGGCACGCAGGAAGGCAGTATCGGCCTCCCGACGGGAGAACGGGGCATTGCCCTGCCGGGCATAGTAGAGTGCATCATGCAGCAGGCTGGGCAGCAACTCTGCAGGAAGGGTCTTGCCAAAACTCATACCATCCCACACAAAACTGCGATGAATAATCAGTGAATTTCCGCGCCCTTCCAGCAGCACGCGATGCGGCGGGCCGGGATGCAGCGCCCGCCAGTAGCCCAGCTGCATCTCCGGGTCATGGTATACAATGGCATACCGGGTCTTCAGGCAGAAATAGGGGGCGTATTCCGGGAGATATTCGTACCAGTTTCCGGGGCGTTTCCCGCACTCCACCACCTGCGGAGCCAGCTGTTTCATATTCACCGCATTCACCACCTGCCGACAGGAAGACGCGACCAAAGCCCCGACAAGACAGAGCAGACACATCGCTTTACCGGTTCTGAGCATGCGCTGAATCCCCCAGCTCCCTGATTAACTGTTCCAGCACCTGCTGCACGTATTTCACCTGCGGAATATCCATGAATCCCTGCTGATGCACCTCATCCATCACACGCCCGTGATCAATATACCAGCCCTTCCTCTCTCCAAACACAATATTGCCGGAACCATCGCCCCGCACAGCCACGGCTTCCACCATATCTTCATGCAAGGGATAGGAACAGGGACTATACCCCCGCAGTGTAGACTCCATCACCAGAGCCCGCTGATGGGTCAGCATGTAGAAAGTATGCCTGCGGCAGTACAGCCTTCTCCACCGGTTGGCCATCATACATCCCCCGGGCGCACATAATAAAACACCCGCAAGAAAAGCCAATGGGTGCTCACTCTCCAACTGCAGCAGCGCCGCCACCAAGGCAAAAAGGCAAAGAAACCCAATAGACATCCAGCGCAGCTCCCCGGACGGCGTCTCCTGCGGATGCAGAACCAACACCACCTGCTCATCATCCTGCAGCACCTTGCGGGCGTGTGTGAGCTCCCGTGCATTCAGCCCCCAATCCAGCAGGCTTCTTGATTCTTGACGGATATCCATGCAACCATCATACCACGCCATCCGCATCCTGGCGATACACAAATGCCCCCGCAGATGAATTTTACTGGACGTGAAGCAGACAGAGCGGTAAAATCCCCCTCATGCAGGACATGATGGGCGGCTTCTTCGGGCTGGAATTACCGGATTTCAATAACTTTCCTTACCGGGAAGGTCCGGACTGTGCCTACGTGAGCAGTGGAAGAGCCGCCTTCGAATGCATTTTGAGCAACATGCCGAAACCAGACCGGCTGTGGGCGCCGCGCTTCCTCTGCGATACCATGCTCCAGGCGCCTGCCCGGCTGGGTATCCCGGTGAGGCGCTATGATTGTACAGAGCAGCTCATTCCTGTGCTGCCGGAGACAGGCAGCTGTGAGCTGGTGCTACTGGTCAACTACTTCGGACTCACAGAAGAAGCTGTAGCTACCGCCGCAGAAAAACTGCAGGGGCGCTGCGTGGTAGACGCCACTACAGCACTCTTCAGTCCACCTCTGCCGGGGGTACCCACCGTATACAGCCCACGCAAGTTCGCAGGTGTGGCCGATGGAGGAGTAGCACACGCCCCTTTCCCGCTGACAAGTCTCCCTGAAACATACGCTGCCAGCACTGCAACAAGCCTCTACCTTCTGGAACGGCTCGAATGCGGAGCTGCAGGCGCGCAGAATGCCTGTGACTCAGCAGAAGACGCCCTGGCAGCACCACCGCAGCGCATGAGCCCACTCACCCGCCGTCTTCTCCGCAGTATCGATTTTAACCAATCCGCCCGGCGCAGGCTGGAAAACTACTCCACTCTGCACCAGGCTCTCCGCGACATCAACCACCTGCAACTACCCGACAAGCCGGCACATGCCCCCATGTGTTATCCCCTGGTCAGCGGTATTCCCGGACTCAGAGATTCGCTCATCGACTCCGGCATAGCACTCCCCCTTTACTGGCCGGAAGTCATTGCAGAGACTCATGCCTGCGACTCGGCCAACATGCTGGCACGGAGACTGCTGCCCCTCCCGCTGGACCAACGCTACACAAAAGCAGATATGGAACGGCTTGTTCAGCTGATTCTGGGCTGATTTCCTCATTTTTTCCTGTGTATACAGGCGGAAATTGTCTTTTTGGCTTGATGCGTCCACGGAGAAGGAGTATTCTTATGATAACATAAGGAAACTCATTGCATGAAGTATTCGACGCGTTTATCCCAGCTTCTCATTGCAGCAGGACTGCCGCTGATGGCAGCACCGGCCGTGGCGGTGCCCGCAAATGCACCGGCCGCAGGTGCGCATGCCACCGCATCCCCCGATTTGATACGAGCTGCAACAACGGGTGAATTGAGGAAGGTACAAACCCTGCTTCAGACATCTCCCGAGCTGCTGAACGTGAACGACACCAACGGGGTCACGCCGCTCATGGCTGCCTGCACAAATGGCCACCTGGCCGTGGTCCAGGTGCTGCTGGCAGCCAAGGCCGACATTGAAAAAACAAGCACCCAGGGCGAAACCGCGCTGATGTTTGCAGCGTTCAATGGCCACCTCGAGATAGTGAAGGCCCTGATTGCAGCAGGAGCCAAGGTGAACACAGCCCTGCCTACGGGAGAAACAGCCCTCTACCTCTGCACCCGCACCGGACATGTGGATGTAGCCCGCGAACTCATCAATGCAAAATCCCACCTGAATCCCCGCGACAAGGAAGGCTGGACCCCCCTGCTGCACTCCGCCGGTTCCGGACAGACAGCCATGGTACAGCTCCTGCTTTCCGCAGGAGCATATAAGGAAGCCCGCATGAAGGAAGGCGGCACCCCCCTGCTCATGGCCACAGCCAGAGGCTACCACGAAACGGTCAAGGTATTACTGGAGGCCGGAGCCTCCCCCACCACCCGTTCCTATGCAGGAGAAAGCGCACTTCACTTTGCAGCCGCCAATGGAGATCTGGAAACCATGCAGCTGCTGCTGGCAGCCAAGGTTGACCTGGAAGTCAGGCTACGCTCCGGCGAAACACCCCTTCTGCTGGCGGCAGCCAAGGGACACGACGATATAGTAGCGGCCCTCATCAATGCCGGCGCCAACAAGGAAGCCACCATGCCGACCGGAGACACCCCGCTCATGACAGCGGCCTTCAACGGCCATGCAGATGTAGTGCAGGTGCTGCTGAAAGCCAAAGTGAACGCCGAGGCAAAGGACAAAAAGGGCAACACCGCACTGGACTATGCACGCGCCCAGGGGCACACTGACGTCATGGCTCTTCTGCCGGGTGGCAGGATAGTGGTACAGGAGGGCGCCGAACAGGCCCGCGATATTCTGGATGCCGCAGCACATGGCGATACCAACCACGTGCTGGCATTCCTGAAGGATAACCCGAAGAGCATCCGCGAAACAGACGGCGATGGTGCCACAGCCCTGATTTATGCGGCTGCAAATGGCCACGTGGAAACCCTGCAGGCCCTGCTGCTGAACAAGGCCGATATTGAGGCCAAGGACAAAGCCGGACTTACGGCTCTGGCACATGCAGCAAAGGAAGGCGAGCTGGAAACCCTGAAAGCCCTCATAGCAGCCGGTGCCAACATCGAAAGCAGAGGGCGCCGCTGGCGCACTGCTCTCTCCCACGCAGCAGAAGCCGGCGAGGCGGAGGCTGTGAAGGTTCTTCTCGAAGCAGGCGCGCGTAAGGAAGTGCCCAGCAAAGACAAGGAAACCGCCCTCACCTATGCCGTAATGAGTGATGACAAGAAGACGGTTGATACTCTTCTGGCCGCCGGCGCCCAGCGCGACCCGAAAAACAGCACCGGGTGGACCCCCCTCATGGTAGCCGCCATCAATGGGCACAGCGCCATTGTAAAATCTCTGCTGACGGCCGGGGCCGATGTCAACGTTCGCGATGAGGACGACTGGACTCCGCTCATGCAGGCAGCCCACAATGGACATCTCGAAACGGTGAAACTGCTTCTCAAAGCCGGCGCCACCGGCACCGAGAATGCAGCCAAGGTCAGCACCGACCCGGCCGTACTGAAGCTTCTCAAGCCCGCCCCGGCCCCTTAATCCAGCTTCCCTGCTCCGCATCATGAAAACGGTACTGCTGGCACTTCCCCTGCTCCTCTGCACATCCTGCATGCTGCAGCCGGTACGCAACACCGACATTCCGGATGCCACCGGCGGTCCGATTCCTACACGGGTAGGCGTATCCACCGCCACCACCTGGTTCTGGGCATGGCACTCCGGTGACGCGTCGGTGGAAACAGCCCGACAGAACGGCGGCATCACCACCATCAGTTCTGTCACTAAGGCTACAAACAATTATCTGGGCATCATCAAATGCCACACCACCACCGTGCGTGGCGACTAAGCCCACTCCTCAACCCTCTTTTCACCCCCTGGCCGCCCCGGTTCAGGGGGCTTTTTTATACACCTCTGAAAAAAATGATAAAAAAATCACTGTCAGGGATTGACCTTGACCAAAGATGTGGTATCATGGCATTCACGTATGCATGCCGACCTTGAAAAATTAGTATCTGCTGGCAGAATTCCGGCTGACTTTGCAGCCCGACTCAATCAGTTCGCTCCTGGTAACTACGTAATGCACCAGGATCTTGGTGTGGGTAAGGTTGCTGCCTGGTCCCTGGCCAAAAGCAAAATCAAGATTGACTTTGAGAAAGGCAACGAGGGCAAGATTTTCGGCCTCAAGCTCGCTTTCAATCAGTTGACCCCCATTCCTACAGGCCACTTCCTTATCGCCTGCTTTGATGACCCCGAGGGCTGCACCAAGCAGGCCACCGGCAAGGACACCGTGCTCGACTTTGTCCGCATGGTTCTGACCAACAACATTTCCCTGCGCGAAGGCATCAATGATGTCCTTCCCATGCAGCCCGAAGATCTGGAGAAATTCCTCAGCGGCCGAGTCATCCCCGAGGCCAACTGGAAGACCTGGTGGGAAAACACCCGCTCCGCCATGCGCGACAACCCCAGCTTCCGTCTGCCCACCAAGCGCGGCGAAGCCATTGTACTGCGCAAGGCCACCTCCGCAGCAGAAGCTCTGCTGGATGACTACACCGACGCCACCTCCCTGGAATCCTGCGTACGCATTCTGGACCAGGCTCGTCTGGATGTACTCAAGGGCCAGTACGAACTGGTTGCCAAGCTGGTCAAGAGCATGGAGGAAGACATCGCCCGCGGCTTCACAGAACCCCAGCACGTGCTGGAGCTCATCATCATCCGCGACAGCGTGCTGGAGGCAGCTGCCCCCACCCCCGAGGACAAGGCCGCCATGGATGCAGCCCTGACCGCCGCAGGCGTGGAGAGCATCACCACCATGGTCGACAAGATCAAGACCATCTCCTCCGAGGAACTTGTAGGCTACATCGGTGAACTGTCTGCAATCCGCCAGAACGAGGTGTACGCAGCCCTGCCCGAAGCCCTGGGTGAAAGCTGGCTGCCCTACGCCACGAACATCTTCCTGTTCGGCGGAGCCAAGGTAACAGCCCCCGCCGCAGAGTTCATCATCTCCAAGGGCGCCAAGGAACAGCTCTTCAACGACCTGGCCAATGGCATTTCCCGCCAGAGCCTCAGCCCCGAAGTGCTTATCTGGATCTGCAAGGAGCGCAAGGGTATTTCCGCCGAGGTTGTGAACAAGAACCTCATGCCGCTCGGCGCCGCCATCATGAGCGCCATCGAACGCGACAGCTCCGAGGGCGGTCCCAACCGTGCGCTGCGCCTGCGTAACCTGCTGCTGGACGACAAGGAACTCACCCCTGACCTGGTGAGCGGTCTTTCCGAACTGGAAGCCCGTCCCTTTGCCAAGGCTCTGTACGACTCCTCCGTGCTTCCGGATCTCGACCGCAACCTGCTGCTGGCCAACATGATGAAGGTACATCCCAGCCTGCAGGAGATTGCACTGAGCCGCCGTGGCAGCAAGGAGAAGCAGAGCATGTTCGTTTCCCTGCGCTCCTACGCCGCCCGTAAGGCTGAGCTCGAGGATATCATCAACGTGCGCATGCCCAAGAACAAGCACGACCTGGAAATCACCCGCGCTGAAGGTGACCTTCGCGAAAACGGCGGTTACCAGGATGCCAAGGCTACCCAGCGCGTGCTTCTGCGCCGCAGCGAAGAACTCTCCCGCCTGCTGGCTCAGGCCGACCCGACCGACTTCGCCAACGTCGACTGCAGCACAACCGGCATGGGTACGCAGGTCACCTTCTCCGCACCGAAGGGCCGCACCGTGGTATACACCATTCTCGGCGCCTGGGACTCCGTACCGGAGGAAAACATCGTTGCATACAGCTCCAAGCTGGGCGCCAAGCTCATCGGCCACGCCGTGGGTGACAAGCTGCGTCTGCCGCTGGAGATGGGTGGCACCCCGGTCATGATGACTATCAAGTCCATCGTACCGGCCCCCAAGGAACTCATTTACCCGGATGGTGAAGTTCCCCAGAACTAATAAACCTGACAGGCTGATTTCCGAACGCCCGCAACACCGTCTCAGGTGCTGCGGGCGCTCTGCATAGAGCATGGCTCCAGAGAGTTCACCTTAAGAAACCCGAAAACCGGAGCAAGAAACCGTGCCGAAGGCGCATGCAGGGCATCATTATACTCCCTCGCCGCACGGTTATACAAATCGGCCATCTGGTCCTGCTGGTAAAGCGTTACAGAGAGATTACTGCATAACTGCTGTAAGTGCGCATCCTCCTCCCCATCGGGATTCCCCTCAATCATGCGCACAGCCTGATTCACAGACAGGCGCAATTGCTGCTCTGCCCCGCCAAGAAAGCCGCTTCGATCACCCCAGCGGGGACTGACAGCAAGAGAGAGGGTACGTTCCGAATCTGCCGCCAGACGCAACAGGACACGCGACAAGGAATCTACCTCCGGCATTTCCCCGGCGATTCCATGAGCAAAATCATTCAGGCACACATTGCGGCGGTGTGTCGCCTCGCGCCAGTGACTCCAGCCCCTGCAGACAGCACAGCGCAGGTGATCCAGATTATTGTATACACCCACCATCCATGCTGCCAGCGCCACCAGCAGAGCAAATGAAATAAGATACTGCATACCGCGCATTCTGGCGCGCTCAGCTGCAGTTAGCAAGAGTTTAGAAAAATTATTAGAGTAGAGCAGCCCGCAGCGTCAAAGCACCTCTGAGCTCGGCGACATCATGGACCCGGTGCATATCCGCGCCGCGCTCCGCAGCCAGCAGGCTCATGGCAAGCGTAGGCCACACCTGTTCCCTGGCCACCACAGCATCCTCCAGAACCGCACCCATGAAGCGCTTGCGGGACAATGCCATGAGTATGGGTAGATTCTGCACACGCAGGTTCTCCAGCTCACGAATCAACGCCAGGTTGTGCTCCACAGTCTTTCCAAAACCAATTCCGGGATCCAGACAAATTCGTCGCACATCTATACCTTCTGCCGCGACCAATGCCAGGCGCTCCTCAAAAAACGCCCGGACCTCCGCCACCTCATCCACATACACAGGATTCTGCTGCATGGTTCCAGGCTCTCCCTGCATGTGCATAAGCACAATACCACAGGGATAGTCCCGGCACACCTGCCGCATGTCCGGTGATGCCAGCCCGGTGATATCGTTCAGGATATCAGCCCCGGCCTCCAGTGCAGCACGGGCCACATCGGCATGACGAGTATCCACTGAAAGCAACGCGGCCGGAAATTCAGCCCTGATGGCCCCCACCACCGGCACCACCCGCCGCAGTTCCTCCTCCACAGCCACCTCAACCGCCCCTGGACGAGTAGACTCGCCGCCGATATCAATCACATCAGCCCCGGCCGCCAGCATATCTCTCGCATGCGCCACAGCAGCCCGCACATCAGCGTGCAGACCACCGTCAGAAAACGAATCAGGAGTCACGTTTAATATCCCCATCACGGCACCGCCGCGTGGAAAAGACCAGCAGCCCTGCGCAAGCTGCCACCTGCGGGTCGTGTTCATCATTTACTCCAGGGTATCATGGTGCGATACCGCATTCTGGGGTTTGGAGGCCAGGTCCAGCGCTCGGTCTGCCACTCGGGTGGGATCGGCATCAAATCGGTAAGCCAGGCAATCCGGACACGTCGGCGACGATTTATCCACGATAGCACCACACACCTCACAAACCTTGTAGCTGGTGGGATCATTCACCACCGTCGTAGCTATTTCCTTATAATCCTGGCGCATATATGAAGCAGAATAAGAAAGAAAGACAGGCGGAGCACCGGTTTACGACCGATACTCCGCCATGCTCAAAAACGGAAAACCTGAAAGGGAACTCAGGCGATAGTAGCCAGGGCCTTGGCAGCCTTGCTCTTGTAGTTGGCGGCGCGGTTGGCCGGCACGGTGCCCTTCTTGGCAGCCTTGTCGATAGCGGAAGCAAAGTTGTTGTAAGCAACAGCAGCAGCAGCGGCGTCCTTCGTCTCCACAGCCTCAGCAACCTTCTTGCGCAGGGTGCGAACGCGGGACATGATGGAACGGTTGATAGCGGTGCGCTTAATCGTCTGGCGGATACGCTTCTTAGCGGACTGAGTGTGAGCCATAATTCAGATGAAAAGTAAAGTGGTTTTTCGTTTTGGTGGGGAGAGTTTACTCACTTCCGACAAAATGTCAAGAGAATTGCAGCGAAATGGCGTATTTTTTCTTCACAAGCATTCCCGCGCGACAGGAATAGTGCTTGCCACAAGGGTGATACGCGTGCTAGTATAGCGGCACATGAAACACCCCGGCCCCATATCGTGCTTTTGCTCTGCTCTTCTGCTGAGTTCCTGCTCGCTGACCCAGCAGCAGTCTCCGCTTTCTGCTGAGGATCTTGCAGCTCAGCAGCGCGCAGTCTGTGAACTGGATGCCGCGCTCGAACAAGAGGAGGCACGTCTGGTGAAGGAGGCCCGCGAGGCCGCTGCACGAGCCAGAGCGGAGGAGAAAGCCCGCGAAGAGGCCGAGCGCAAAGCTGAAGAAGAAGCCGAGGCACGCCGTAAAGCCGAGGAGGAAGCTCGCGAGGAAGCCGAGCGCAAGGCAGAAGAAGAAGCTGAAGCTCGCAGCAGAGCCGAAGAGGAGGCACGCGCAGAAGCAGAACGCAAGGCTGAGGAAGAAGCCAGAATCGCGGCTGAGCGAAAGGCAGAGGCAGAAGATGAAGTCGCCAGAGGTCAGAGGCGTACACCTTCCCTGCTCTCCACCAGAGGTAGAAGCCGCCGGGAGGAACCAGAGAAACAGGAAAAGGAAATAGTCCCCACCGCTGAGCAGCAGAAAGCTGCACACGCCATGCTGAATGAGCAAGGCCAGACCCGCCCTGCCGTCAGGACTTCCCAGTCGGCAACTTCCAGTCCGCCACCAGAGAAGAAGGTAAAGCAGAAGGAGGAATTGCAGCTGCCCGGCAGCGTTATCAATGGAGCACTGCGCACGCACCGCTTTGGCCCGCCGGAGGAGGAAATCCAACGGGATGATGATGAAGCCCCCCTGCCCAACAGCGTGGAGATGCGCGGTCTTCGTTCTCCCTCCATGAAAGGCAACCTGCCCATGAACCTCGACGGCAAAATCATCAAGAATTAATTAGCACACGCCATGGATACTCCCCCCCGCAAATTTGTACCGGAGCCCTTTGCCTACCATCAGGAAATAGAGCTCACCATCGACAATCTTTCCAACCAGGGACATGGCGTAGGCCGCATCGACAACTGGGTTGTCTTCGTACCCTACACGCTGCCCGGAGAAAAAGTACGAGCCCGCATTTACCGGAATGAGAAGAACTGCTCCATGGCAGACCTGGTAGAGGTACTGGAACCTTCTGAACTCCGCGTCAAGCCACTCTGCCCGGTATACGGCTACTGCGGCGGCTGCCAGTACCAGCACCTGGAATACCAGGCGCAGCTGGAGTGGAAGACAGCACAGGTAGCAGACCTGCTGCGTCTGCAGGCCGGGCTGGAACTCCCGGTGCTTCCCGCCATTGCCTCCCCGCAGATATATGGCTACCGCAGCAAGATTACGCCGCATTTCCACAAGCCTAAGGACGCCAAGGTGGGCAACATCGGCTTCCTCCGCGTGGGCTCCCGCACTGAGGTATGCGATGTGAAGCAATGCCCCATTGCCATGGCGGAACTGAACGAAGCCCTGCCTGTGGTACGCAAGGCCGTGCATCAGGCAGCCGCCCAGTACAAACGCGGCGCCACCCTGCTCATGCGAGTCAGCGAGGGCAGCGTCATCACCAACAACAATGCCGTCTGCACCGAAAAGGTAGGTGACCTCACTTTCAATTTCCTGGCCGGAGACTTCTTCCAGAACAATCCCTACATTCTGCCTGCATTCACCGGCTATGTAGCCCGGCAGGCCTGCGCCGATGGGGCCCGCTACCTGGTAGACGCCTACTGCGGCAGCGGACTTTTCGCACTGACCCTCGCACCGCACTTTGAGAAGGTGCTCGGTGTAGAAGTGAGCGAGACCAGCGCCGACTGGGCACGTGCAAATGCCCGCAGCAACGGCATCACCCATGCATCCTTCCTGGCAGCCAGCGCTGAGGCCATCTTCGAACAGGTGGACTTTCCTGCGGAAGAGAGTGCCGTGGTTATCGACCCGCCCCGCAAGGGCTGCGACATGGTGTTCCTCAACCAGCTTTTTGCCTTCGGTCCTGCCCGGGTGGTCTATGTTTCCTGCAACCCTGCCACCCAAATTCGCGATCTGGCGGAATTCGACAAAGCCGGCTACGAAGTGGTGGAAGTGCAGCCCTTTGACCTCTTCCCGCAGACCAAGCATCTGGAATGCGTCGCCACGCTCCGCAAGAAAAAAGCATGAGTACCAGATTCACCAGGCTCAGCCGAAGCGCTGAGGACTACCTCGAAGCTATCGGGCACCTCTGCCGCGAAAGCGGCCGTGCCCAGGTGAGCGATGTGGCCGCCATGCTCAACGTCAAGAAGCCGAGCGTAACCGCGGCCGTGCACCAGCTGGCAGAGGAAGGGCTCATCACCTACCGCCGATACGCCCCTATCGAGCTCACAGAGAAAGGGCGACAGTACGCAGACAGGGTTATCCGGGCGCATGGTATACTGCAGCGCTTCCTGGTGGAATCTGCCGGGCTCAGCACTGAGCGGGCAGACGATATAGCCTGCCATATGGAGCATCTGCTCACCATGGAGGAAATAGAGCAGATTGAGCAGAGGATTCCATGAATCCGGAATTGAACGCAAGCCCCCGCAGCAGCGTCTAACCCTATCATTATGAACGAGCGTAAACTCAGTGTCACCAATGCCCTCATCATCATCAACGTGGTGGTGTTCCTCGTGGGCATCATGGTGCAGAAAGAAGCCCTGCTGGGCATCCCCTTCCCCCAGGCGCCCAAGGCATCCGTCTTTGAAATCACCTGTGCCTATTCCTGGTTCACCTGCTTTCTGGAAGGGCAGCTCTGGCGGCTGGTCACCTATCAGTTTGTACATGCCAACTTCGGGCACATTCTCTTCAACATGTGGGCTTTGTACTTTTTCGGCCCCGCCGTGGAGAATAACATGGGTCCCCGCCGCTTCCTCGCATTCTACCTGATTTGCGGCGTAGCAGGCGCCCTCTTCTCATCCCTTCTGGCCGGGCTCAACCTGTATACCTCCATTCCCCCGCTGCCGCAGAATGAAATCATCTGCAACCAGATTGCGGCCTTTGCCGGCTACGAGGGGCATGTTGAATGCTGGGAAATGATTCCGCTTGTCGGAGCCTCCGCCTCCATCTACGGTGTCATGGTAGCCTGCGCCTACATGTACCCGTATGTCATGATTTCCCTTCTCTTCCCGCCGGTCACCCTGCGACTGCGCACCTTTGCCCTCATCATCATCGGTATAGCCTCAGCCACCATCCTCTTCAACCTGAGCAATGCCGGTGGCGAAGCCGGCCACCTGGGCGGCGTGATTATGGGAGCGCTCATCATGAGCATATGGAAATACCGGATTATGAACCGCTACCGCTGATATGACCGCACTTTTCGACATGGATGGCACCCTGTTTGCAGGAGATTCCCAGCTTCGCTTTGCGCGCTGGATTCTGCGGCGGCACGGCTGGCGGCGACTCTACCTGCTCTGGTTGCTGCCCATGGGCGTTCTGCGCGGGCTTCATCTCATTGATACAGAGCGCATGAAACGGGCCTTTCTGGCATATGCCTGGGGCATGAAGCGCGAAGACCTGGAGCAGGAATGCCAGGCCTTTGTTCAGCAGGAAATTCTACAAATCCTCTATCCCCCGGTTCTGGAAAGACTTCGTAGCCACCAGGAAGCAGGAGACACCACCGTGCTCTGCTCAGCCTCTCCGGATTGGTGGACTCAACTGGTTGGCAAGGCCCTGGGGTTCACCCACACTATCGGCACTCCTGCTGAGCTGGGCGGCCATGTAACACTCATGCCGGCAATCCCGGCCCCCGGCAACAACAAAGGGGCCAACAAACTCGTTCGGCTGGCCGCCATCGGTATTGCGCATGCAGACATCGGCTACACCGACAGCGCCGCAGATCTGCCCATGCTCTCCATCTGCGATAAAGCCGTGCTGGTCAACCCCAAAAAGAGCTTTCAGGAGAAGGTTCCACACGCGGAAATCCTGACTCCGGACAAAGGCATACGCCCATGGAGCTTCACTCTCGGTTGCCTGGCCGGGCTGTAATCAACGACCGAGACGGCCCTGCCAATCCCGCATGATAACGGCAAAAGGAACCCGACTGGTTTCTTCTGCGGCGTATGGATTTTCGCGGAAGGCAGCTTCAAAATCGCCAGCAAGAATCATTGCCACGCAGGAAAACTCACGGGGAATATTTCCGCCCAGTCCCGTAGCGGCAGTGCGCATTTCCTCGGGGCTCATACCGGCACGAGCCCGGCGGCGCTTCTGCTCCATCATATCAAGAATAGCCTGCATGATAACAGAGGCCTCATGCATCACCATGAGTTCCTCCTTCTCCAGCCGGCTCAGCTTCATCGTCTGGAGTTCCTCCACCTTCTCCGAAGCCTCTGCGTAATTCCCCGCACGGAACATATCCTTCACCTGCGCATGTAGCACGCGTGCAGCGCGGCGGGGAACCGCCTGCGCATATTCCTCCAGATGCGGTCGCAAAGCCTCCGTATCCATGCCGGATACAGACTCGTGCACCAGTGCCACCACGCGCTCACCTTCAGCCGGATTACCGGCATGCACATACGAATCCGCCACCAGAATAAGTGCAGCAGCCCGCAACAAGGGAGCTTCCACCGCCTCAGCCAGCTTCTCAGCCTTGCCAGAATCCGTCTGCAAAGCACTCACCAGTTCAACCAGATAATCAAAGGACGAACGCCCGGATTCACTAACAGGCCCCACCTGCGATGCCCATTCAGCAAAACGGCGATACCCATTCGCAGTGGACTTATCCTCCAGCACATCCACCGCAGTTCGCAGCACCATGGCAGCAGCAACCACAGCCGGCTCCATATTCTCAGACGTAAAACGCCCCAGTACCTCGGAAGCCCGAGCCATCTCCCCCGCCTGAAGCAGCAACTCGGCCTCGTGATAAAGCTCAGGTTCCGACCATCGCAACGCACCGACCTCCACAGACTCCTGAATCGTACCGGATGGCGTATTCATGGCCACTACAAACGCCCCTGCCAGCCCCGCAGCCATGCTGGCAGCAGCCCCGGCCACTGCATAAACACGGCGAAGCCGACGACGCAGACGAGCGGTGGGATCGGCCTCGTCCATTAAACGCTTCTGCACCTTATTCACCCGGCGCAACACCTCTGCATAATTTGCAGGGCGATCTGCCGGCTCGTAGGCAGCCAGGGCATCCACCAGCTTGCAAAGCGAGGCATCCAGCTCCGGGGCAGTGTCCTGCATCAGCGGCAGTGTCTTCTTGGCCACAAGCATCTCTGCCACATTCTGCGGATTACCGGGCAGCGTGGCCTCCCCGGTCAGCAGATTTCGCAGGGTCATCCCCAGGGCGTATATATCCGTGCGGACGGTTTCATCCTCGCGGCGCAGGGTCTCCGGGGGTACATAATACGGCGTAGCCCAGATGATTTCATCGTCATCCACGCCGTCCTTCTCATCCAGAGAAAGGCCGAAATCCAACACCTTGGCGTGCCCGTCATCCGTAATAAGTACATTGCCGGGCTTCACATCGCGGTGCAGAATACCAGCCTCATTGGCGGCCTGCAACCCCAAGGCCACCTGGCGGATAATCTCAATAGCCTGCAAAGGCGCCAGACGCCCCTCCGCAGCAACGATAAGCTCCAGATTGCGGCCCTCCACCAGCTCCATAGCTATGTAGAACTGCCCACGTGCCCAACCGGCAGAATAGATGGAAACCACATTCTCATGGCGCACCTTGGCCATGAAGGAACACTCATTCTCAAACCCCGCAATGCGCTCCGGTGCATCGCGATATGTATCGTTGAGCACCTTGATGGCCAGCGGGCGCCCCAGGATAAGGTCACGAGCCTTGAAAACCACGCTCATACCGCCAATCCCCAGCACAGCTTCCACCTTATAGTTGGAAAGCATGCTGTGCACATGCGACACCCCACCACAGCGGGGGCAAACCACCTCCGCATAGAAGCCAAGCTGCCCTATATCCTGCTGAGCCCGGCACCGCGGGCATGTCCAGTATTCAGCCTGTTCGTTCATGGGGTGGAAGGAGAGAGAAATACAAAAGAGAAAAAGGGGCAGAGGAGAATAGAGCCCTCCTCTGCCCCCGGGATATTAATTCATTCAGCCCAGCTTGGGCAGAGAGGCTGCGGCAACAGCCTGACCGTGACGCTTGGTCTTTTCGTCCGGCACGCAGAGCGTGATGCTCAGCTGCGGGAACTCAGCCTTCAGTACCTCGTTGGCCTTGTCGATGATGATCTGACCACCTTCACCCGTGGCTACGCGGCCAAGGAACAGAAGGTTGCGCACATCGTAGAAGTCAGCAAAGTAGGCGATGGTGTAACCGAACTCAACACCGATGGTCTCGTAAATCTTGCGAGCGCGATCGTCGCCCTCAGCCATAGCGGCCTGCACCTTCTTGAGCTGCTCCGGATAGGGCATGCCGCCAAACTCGAAACCAGCACGGGGAGCCAGACGTGCCACAGCCTGCTGAGAGAAGTACATGGCACCTACGCCCTTATCCTTGGACCATTCGTCCACGCCACCGTCCTCCTGGTAGTCCACAGGAACAAAGGCAAGCTCATTGAGCCAGGGCATGATGTGACCCTCGGGATCCACATAACCGGCAGCCAGGGAAGTACCCATGGCGATACCGAGCACAGCGTCGTCGTTCATGCCCATGGCACCGGCCAGAGCAGTCACTTCACCGTCATTCACCACTTCGAAGGGCACTTCCTTACCCATGCGCTCGGACCAGCGGTCCTTCAGGGTACCGAACATGCCACGAATGACATTCTGGAAATCCTCCGGGGAGATACCGCGGAAGAGGGAACCCACGCGGGGCTCGCTGTTCACGTACACACCGGCAGCGGAACCACCGATGGCATCCACCTGAGGCAGGTGCTTGGCGGCACGCAGCAGAGAATCATCCACACCCTCAAGCTGGTACATGGGGTCTGTCTGGTGGTAGGGGTCCCATACCACTTCTTCGGAGAACACAACCTCACCATTCACCACGGCAGCGCACTTGCGGTCGGAACCACCCAGGTCGAAACCGATGCGGTAGCCGTCCAGGTTGCGGCCCAGGGAAACGGAAGTGCTGTTCTCAGCGGGAAGGTCAGCAGCGCTGGCCACCTTCACCACCTGAATGGACTGGTCGTAAATCTTCTTACCAATGAAATCCCAATCGAACTCACGGGCACCGCCGGCGCAGTAGGTAGCGGCCAGCATGTCTGCAATCTGGTCGTCGCCAGCCACCATGATGGTGCAGCCACCCTTCATCCAGAGCAGGAACTTGACAATACGTTCGATGTACTGGTTGTTCAGGGCGATATTCTCGCCTTCCTGGGGAAGAATCTTGCCGCTCCAGCGGAAGCAGGTTCCATCCAGACGAGTCAGAGCCAGATCCACGGTGTGAGAACCGGGAGTTGCTGCCACCTTATCGGCAAAAGCCTTGTTCCAAAGCACCGGGGCCACGAAGGCCGGGTCGAGCACGGGAGTGAATTTCGGTTGAATATTCATAGCGTTACGTGGTGAGTATATCGCATCCGCTACCCGGGTGACAAGCCCAAAATCGGCCAGCAGCACTTTTACTACCCGTTTTTGACTGGAACCCCGCAATTTTCACAACGACACGGCCACCTGCGGCACAGCCACCGAACAATGATAAAAGCCCCCGGAGAGCAATCTCCGGGGGCTTCAGAACATGTTAACTGAGGCCTTTACTTGTTCAGCAGCTTCTCCAGCAGGGCCTGGGAATTATCGGCCAGCTTGGCAGGGTCCTCGAGCATACCGGCACGCAGCAGAGCGGTATTGATAAGCTGGTCTGCCAGCAGAGTAGCCAGCTCCTCATCCTTGCTGCGGAGTTCGGACAGCTTCATCACGATGGGATTATGCGGATTGAAGGCAATCTCGGGATGCGTCTCAGGAATCTCCTGCCCCATAGCGCGGAGATAAGCCTTGATTTCCGGGGAGATATCGCCCTCGCCCTGCAGCGCAATAGCCGGAGCACTGGTCACGCGGTCGCTGGTGGTCACCTTGCTGAAGCGGTCCTTGAATGTATCGCTCACCCAGGTGGTGAGCCCCTCGGCTTCCTTCTCATCCAGGCCCGGCTGGTCAGGCTGGGCTTCCAGCGGGGGCAGCTCCAGACCGGCGCGGTCGATGGACTTGATTTCCTTCTCGCCGAACTTCATCAGGCTTTCCACCACAAACTGGTCGCCGCCTTCGGTGAAGAAGCCCACCTCGAAACCACGGGCCTTCAGGGCATCCAGATACGGGGAATTCTCCAGCTGGCTGCGGCTGGCACCGTAGAGCACGTAGATATCCTTCTGGTTTTCCTTCATGCGGGACACATAGTCCTCGAAACTGGTGAGCTTACCAGGCTCAGTGAAGGTGGATTCAAAACGCAGCAGCTTACCGAGGGCATCCTTGTGCTCCCAGCTGGTCACCACGCCCTCCTTGATGTAGCGGGAGAAGGTGCGCCAGAACTTTTCGTAGGTCTCGGTCTCATTCCTGGCCACCCCCTCCAGGTGCTTGATGAATCGCTTGGTGATGATGCCGGAGACCTTGCGCAGCAGGGAGTTATCCTGCAGCATCTCGCGTGAGATATTGAGCGGAAGGTCCTCACTGTCCACCACACCAGCCAGGAAGCGCAGCCACTCAGGCAGCAGCTTCTCGGGCTTGCTGTCGATGAGCACCTTGTGGCAGTAGAGAGATACCATGGGCTCGCAGCGGCCAAATCCCATAGCCTCCGGGTTTTCCTCCGGCACAAAGAGCACGGAATTGAGCACGATGGGGGCATCGGCGCTGAAGTGCATGTAGCTCAGCGGCTTGCTCTCCGTGTGAGCAATGAACTGGTAGAACCCCTCGTACTCCTCGGCGCTCACATCCTTCTTGCTCTTCATCCAGATAGCCTGCACGGTGTTCAGATGCTCGCCATTGAAATCGATGGGGAAGCCCACGAAGTTGCTGTACTTGGAAAGGATGTAGCGGGTGTGATCGCCCTTGGCGAAGTTCTTCGCGTCCTCCTTCAGGAAAATCCTGATGCTGGTGCCACGGGGGGTATCTGCGGCGGCATCGGTGAGGGTGTAGCCCTCCTGGCCATCGCTCTCCCACTTCACCGGAGCAGCATCCGGCTGCCAGGAGCGGGTGGTCACCTCCACCTTATCAGCAGCCATGAACACACTGTAGAAGCCCACACCGAACTGGCCGATGAGGTCCTGCGTGCCCCCCTGGCTCTCCTTCATAGCCTCCAGGAACTTCTTGGTGCCGGAGTGGGCAATAGTGCCCAGGAATTCCACCACCTCATCCTGAGTCATACCGATACCGCTATCGGCAATGGTGAGCGTACCGGCTTCCTCATCCGTGGTGATAGTGATGCGGAGCTCGCGCTCGGGTTCATAGATATCAGTCTGGGTCAGCTGCTTAAGGCGAAGCTTCTCCAAGGCATCGGAAGCATTGGATACCAGCTCGCGCACAAACACCTCGCGGTCGCTGTAAAATGCATGAATCACAATGTCCAGCAGCTGCCGGACCTCCGTCTGGAACTGATGCGTATTTGCCATAATTGCGTTTTTATAAAGTTTGCTGCTTATTCTACGCTGAGCCCATGAAAGGTCAAGAAGCTAGTGTGGCAGCATAATCAAGCCGGCAAATGAAAGAATGGCATGCAGATCTGGCAGAGCAAGACGCCGCATTTTTCCTGCGCGCAGTTCTATTTACCGAATCCGCGGGCATTTTTCTCGCCGCACCGTATGGGCAACAGGCAAAAATACTTGCCACGCCAGAGAAAAATTGATACTCTGAATCAGGTATCATCAGACACATGCTGCATCTGGAACATTTTCTGGGCATGGGTGCCACCAGGTTGTGCTTCTACCATCCTGAAAACGCCGATAAATGCGTAAAAGTGGCCATGCGCTTCAAAAACAGGCCTGCTTTACAACGGGAGTTGGAAGCAGTGAAGCTTTGTATTCCTTACATCGGAAGCTATCTGCCGGAATATCAGCCGGAACTCGTCAGCACGAACCTGGGACCGGGGCTTGTATGCGAGATTATCAGAGACGAAAACGGGGCCCCCTCCCTTCCCCTCACTCACTATGTTGCAACCGACTCGCTGCACAAGGATGCACTGACACAGCTTGACGAGTTCAGCCGCATACTGACGAGCAATCATATTCCGCTCTACGACTTCAACCCGAACAATTTCCTTATCCAGATAAAGGATGGAAAGCAGAGACTCCGGTTCACAGACCTGAAGACCTACAATCGTTTCAAGCCCTATACCTACATGCGCCTGGAGCGAGTCATCCCCGCCATCTCGCGCTCCATTGTAAAGCGCCGACTCAATAAACTCTTCTCCTTCATCAGGAGACACTCAAACACAATCGGGTAACATTATCCAGCCGCCGCGATTTCCGCCTTTTCCATCGGACGCGGAAGCGGATAGGACATTTCCCCAGACGAGGAAAGGCCACCCACCGACTGCGGCGATGGATGGCCACGTATGCAACAACCTGCAACCAGGCTCAGCAGCCGTAGCGGGCGGCGGAGCCAAGTTGCTCCTCTATGCGCAGCAACTGATTATACTTGGCCAGGCGGTCTGCGCGGGAGAGAGAGCCCGTCTTAATCTGCCCGGCATTGGTAGCCACTGCCAGGTCAGCAATGAAGGAATCCTCTGTCTCGCCGCTGCGGTGGGAAATAACCGCCGTGTATCCGTGCGTGGTCGCCAGACGCACCGCCTCAAAGGTCTCACTCAGTGAACCGATCTGGTTCAGCTTCACCAGAATGGAGTTTGCCACGCCGCGGTCAATTCCCTGACGCAGGAAATCCACGTTGGTCACAAAGAGGTCATCACCCACCAACTGGCAACGCTTGCCGAGAGTATCGGTCAGATGCTTCCAGCCATCCCAGTCATTTTCGGCACAGCCGTCCTCGATAGAGATAATGGGGTAGCGTCTGATAAGCTCCTCGTAATACGAAGCGAGCTCGGCAGAGGTGAGCTTATCGCCCGAACTCTTCTTGAAAACGTAAAGCCCGCTCTCTGCATCGTAGAATTCAGAGCTGGCTACATCCAGAGCCAGAGCCACCTCCCTGCCCGGTTCATATCCGGCGTTGACGATAGCCTCTACAATGGTGTCCAGCGCTTCATCGGCGCTGTGCAGATTCGGAGCATAGCCGCCTTCATCGCCCACAGCCGTACTCAATCCCTTCTTGCGCAGCACCGAAGCCAGTGAGTGGAATACCTCTGCTCCGCAGCGCAAGGCCTCGCGGAATGTGGGCAGGCCTCGGGGAATTATCATGAACTCCTGAAAATCAATGGGTGCATCCGAGTGGGCCCCGGCATTCAGCACATTCATCATGGGTACAGGCAGAATATGCGCATTCGGCCCGCCCAGATAGCGATACAAAGGCTGCCCCGTAGCCCAGGCCGCTGCGCGGGCTGTTGCCAGCGAAATGGCCAGCACCGCATTTGCTCCCACCCGGCTCTTGTTCGGCGTGCCGTCCACCTCGCGCATACGGGTATCCACCTCAATCTGCCGGGTAGCATCCATACCCACCAGCGCGGAAGCCAACTCTGTGTTGGCATACTCCACAGCTTTCAGTACACCCTTCCCGCAGTAGCGTTTTCTATCCCCATCCCGAAGTTCACAGGCCTCGTGCTCGCCGGTGGATGCACCACTCGGTACAGATGCATGCCCGAAGGAGCCTCCCTCCAGGGTCACCACTGCTTCCACTGTGGGATTTCCGCGGGAATCCAGTATCTCCCGCGCCGTTATCCTGCTGATTGTTGTCTTCATGTTTTTCTCTTTCTATTTTTACTTGCGCGGAGTCTAGCACACCTCGCTCCACAAATCAATACTTTTCTCTACCTTTTTTGTAGGTTTTTATATTTATACACATTTTCTCGATTCCTGACGCGCAAGCGGGGCATGACGTTCTGCCCTGGTCTTCAAGGGATTCAGCCCCCTCTTCTCATAATCCGGGAAACGCAACAGAGGAAAATAAAACAGAGACGCTTCATTACCGAAGCGTCTCTGCCTGTTTCTGATACGAAGGAATCAGATGATTACTTCACCACTGAGAGATTCGCCAGGAGCAAAGGAGTGGGGCCTGGTTACCACCAATTTGCTGACGTTCTTCAAGGACGGAACGCCCAGAGATTCCAGAGACTCCACAAGCTTATACAGCTTGCCATCCAGCAGCACCACAGGAGCCACACCGTTGCATTCAGGAGCCAGATTCATAGCGCCGGCCTCATCAATCACCACAGCATCGGAACGCAGCAGCAGCAAATCCGAACAAGTTTTCACCGGGAAGAAACGGGAACGGGGCACACAGACCGCCTTTGCGCCGGGGAAACACTGCAGAGCCGCCCCCATGGCAGTCTCCAGCTGGTACACCTTCTGAGAAGCCGCGTCGCGCGGGTCAACCGTCTTGCTATTGCAGATAACCGGCAAGGGAAGCACGCCACCGTTGGCATCCAGCACTTCCTTGAGGGAGTCCAGACGAATCCAGAGGTTATTCGTGTTGAAATAGCGGTGTTTCTCGATATTCTGGAACGTCTCCACATCCTCATCCGGGCACTGAGCCACCTCGCGCAGAATCGGCTGGCCGTCAGCCTTGCGGGTAGCCAGGTGGCCACCCTTCTTATCGGCTTCCGTGCGGCGGGTCACCTCCATCACGAAGGGAGCACCACTCTCCGCAAACCAGCGGAGGAAACAGGTATCCAGCTGGGCACCCAGATTATCAGAATTGGAAACAAAAGCATACTTCACACCAGCAGCCAGCAGCCTGTCCAGCCAGCCGCTGCCCACCAGCGCGGGATAAATATCACCATGGCCGGGCGGGCACCACTCCAGCTCCGGGTTAGCAGGGTATTCCACCGGCTCCAGTGTATCAGTCACAAGCTTTGGCACACGATTCTGCAGCATTTCCACCTTGGCAGCATCTGCGAAATCAGCATACTGAGCCAGATGCGCCATCGTATCCTCGCTGGTGGAGAAAGAATTCATGAGCAGCAGATTCACCGGATACTGCGCCCGCTCGCGCAGGCTCTGAACCTGGCGAACAATAGTATCCAGGAAGGTTACTCCAGGCTTGATTTCCAGCAGGCTCTTAGCCTTCTGCAGCCCCATGCCGGTACCCAGACCGCCATTCAGCTTCACCAGCACAGTCTGCGCCAGCAGCGCAGCATCGGCCTCCGGCGTGGCTGCAACCAATTCCTCCCAATCTGCCACATCGCGGGCAGGTTCAATATCGCTCTCCGGAATCATCATTGACTGATTTGAGGTGAGCACCCCCACACTGTGGCGGAAGGCATCAATAGCGGCGCGGGAAAGTCCCACCCCCTGCATCTTATGTTCGATTGAGGAAAAATTCATATGCAGGGGCAGTATATCGCCTGAGCATTCATTTTTCAACCCCGAATTAGTGTACATAGAGCGAAAATGCGCACTTGTCAGCCAGGCAATTGTCTGCTAGCATAGCAGTCGTGGCGTATTTACGGTACATTATGGTACTTCTCAGCGGCCTGCTTACAGCCAGCTGCGGACTATTGTCCCCGCAGCAGCAGAGACTGGACGCTGAACTACAGGCAGCCATCAGGGAGGCCGATCCGGCGGCTCTCCGAGCGGCTCTGAACCACGGAGCAAACCCGAATGCCGTGACAGATACCAACGGCACGGCCCTGGGTACCCTGCTGCATCAGCACAAGCGCAGCCATCAGGACCGTCGAGCCCGTATTGAGGACTGCACCCAGCTCCTGCTGGATTACCATGCCGACCCGGAACTGCTGCACCACGGATTCACACCACTCCAGATTGCCGCAGGTCAGGAAAGCGACGTTCTCGTAGCGCAGCTCATCGACGCCGGTGCCAATCCGTCCGCCGAAACGCGCGCAGGGCTTGCCCCCATCTGGCAGGCAGTCTACACCGGCAATTACCGGGTGAGCCTTGAGCTTCTGAGAGCCGGTGCCAATCCCAATGCACTCAATGCCGATGGGGTGACTCCGCTGGAATACCTGCAGAAGCGGGGATTCAGCAAAACCCGGATTATGGTGCAGCTCCGTCACTATGGCGGTCGTTAAACCGGTTCCCCGGCATAGACAATCCGTCCACCATCGGCACCGGAACCCGGCCCCAGTTCCACCAGGTAATCGGCTCGCGAAAGAATGCCCTGGTTATGCTCAATGCAAAGGATGGTATGACCCGCCGCCCGCAGACGGTACAAGGCACGCAGCAGCATCTCCAACTCGGCAAAATGCAGCCCGGTGCCAGGCTCATCCAGCACCAGAAGCAGCTGCTCACCCGGGCGGCTGCTACGCTTCGGCGCAGCCTTGGCCAGGTAAGCCGCCAGTTTCACACGCTGCGACTCACCGCCGGAAAGAGTGGTCACCGACCTATCCAGCGGCAGATACCCCAGTCCCAGTTCCTGCAAAGCCTTCAGAATACCGGCAGCCTGAGGCACCGCAGCAAAGAACTCCACCGCCTCATCCACAGTCTGAGCCAGCGCCTGGGCTATGGACTTGCCACGCCAGGTCACCTCCAGCGTCTCGCGGTTGTACCGGGCGCCGTGACAGGCATCGCATTCCGTGTACAAATCCGCAAGAAAGTTCATATCCACCTGAAGCCGCCCCGTGCCCCCACAGCGCTCGCAGCGACCACCGCGGGCATTCAACGAGAAACGGCCAGCCGTGTATCCCCGCTGGCGAGACAACGGCAGCGCGGCATACAACGGGCGCAGAACATCCAGCAGCCCCGTAGCTGTGGCCGGAGTAGACCTCGGCGAGCTGCCCAGCGGGCTCTGGTCCACCAGCACGGCACGAGAGATGGACTCTGCCCCCTCTACCCTGCCCGCCTTGAGCTCCGGCAGCAGGCACTCATGCACCAGCGTACTCTTGCCGGAGCCACCCGGCCCGGATAAACAGGTAAACGCCCCCAACGGAAAGCGGAACTCCACATCACGCAGATTTCGGGCAGACGCGTGCTGCAGCGTCAGCCACTTGCAAGCAGCAAGTGACCGCGGCTCCACTGCCGGCAGCACGCGGCGACCGCTTAACCATGCTCCGGTTGGTGAATCCGAATTTTGCAGGAAATCCTGGTACGTCCCCTCTGCCAGCACAGCACCTCCATGCGGCCCGCTTCCGGGCCCCATCTCCACCAGCCAGTCGCAGGCCTGAAGTAGTTGAGGGTCGTGCTCCACCACCAGAATGGTATTACCTTTATCGCGCAGCCGGTGCAGCGCTGTAATGAGACGCTCCGTTTCCTTCGGATGCAACCCGATGGAGGGCTCATCAAGAATGTAAAGCACGCCGGAAAGGCCGCCGCCAATCTGCCCGGCCAGGCGGGCACGCTGAAGTTCACCCCCGGAGAGCGTATTCGATGCCCGGGAAAGGGCCAGATACCCCAGCCCCAGCTCCAGCAGACAATCCAGCCGCTGTATCAGACTGCCCATTGCGGGCTGCAACGCCTCCCGGAAGGTTGGCGGAAGCGTCAGCTTCTCCAGCAGGGCCCGGTTCTCCTGAACAGGCAGCTCACAGAACTGCCCCAGACTCAGCTCACGGCCGCCAAAATCAAGCGTAACAGCCAGAGCCACAGGGTTCAGCCGCATCCCTTTACAAGCAGGGCACACAATCAGCGCTCCCCTGGCGGACTCTATGGAGCCCAGTCCATTACATTCGGGACAGGCACCATGTGGAGAATAGTGAGAAAAAAAGCCGGGCGTCATATCCGGCAGGGAGAACCCCGTCTCGGCGTTGCGGTAGCGTGTGTGAAAACACTGCAGCTCCGGTTCTCCCCCACGAGGCTGCACCAGCGCACGCACCTCATCCGGCCACAAGCGAAGTGCAGCCTGCACCGAATCTGCCATGCGGGATTCCACACCCTCACGAATGACAATACGGTCCACCACTAACTCGCAATCCTGACCTGCAGCGGGGGGACGGGTCTCCAGCTCATCCAGCTCCAGAATTTCTCCATCCACCCGCACGCGCAGATAACCGAGTTTGCGCAACATCAGGATATCGCTCTCCGGATTCTGCCCAAAGGCGGAGGATAGCGGAGCCAGCAAGGTCAGGCGCGTGTTTTCCGGCAGGCCGCAGAGAGAGGTGGTAATTTCTTCCGGACTCAGGCGGGTGAGAATAGCTCCGGTTTCCGGGTCGTGCGGCACACCGATGGCCGCATAAAGGATACGCAGATAGTCCAGCGCCTCGGTGAGCGAGCCCAGCACCGAGCGAGACTGACCACCGGGCAGATGCTGCTCCAGGCAGAGAGCCGGCGGCAGACCATCGATGCCCTCCACATGCGGCTTCTCCGGGCGGGCCAGCAGACGACGGGCACCGGCAGAAAGACACTCGAGAAAGCGCCGGCGGGATTCAGCAAACAGGGTATCATATGCCAGCGTACTCTTGCCGGAGCCACTGGGCCCCATGAGGGCAATAAGCTTACCAGCCGGCAGGGTCAGGTTGATATGCCGCAGGGTGTTCTGACTGGCTCCGGTAATGCGGATGTCCATATCCCGGTAATACGAAATCAGAAATACCCCTGGTCGTCAAAACGGCCACCGGGCTCCACTATCACATCCGCGGCCTTGCACACACCCTCGTATACACCGCCGCGGTATACATGCAGCTGCCCCTTACACTGCAAGCGCCCTTTCAGAGAGCCATACAGCTCCACCTCCTCGGCAACAGCGCCCAGGGTCAGCTCTACCTCCGAGCCTTTGTCCACCACCAGCTTAGCTGCACTGATGGAGCCATCCACCACTGTGGACACATTGAAGCTCAACGTCCCAGTGCAGCGGAATGAGCCGGAGACACGGCCATCCACCTCCATATGGTGACACACCACATTCAGATTGGACAGCACCGTACCGGAAGGCACATGCACATTTCCCAGTGTGCGCACCGTCAAACGGCGGGAACCGGGGCGAATCTCCACATCTGCCATATTGAGGTGGGCATGGCAGTGCAGGCAGTTGGCAGAAAGCGCAGCTGCAGGCACGCGGCAGGTCATGCCACATTCGTAGCACACCACTTCCCGCGTCGGCACCTGAACCCGGCTCTCGTCGGATTGAAACGAGGTGAGCGCGACTCGACGGTCGCGCTCACCTGCGGGTAACAAACCGGAAACAGTGGAAACAATCAGCGGTTCTGTCCTGAATTCCGGCATGAAATAAGATTATTTACTGCTTAGCCCAGGAGGTTGGCATCCGTGCTCTTGGCAGCACGAGCAGCAGACTTCTTGGGGGCAGCGGCGGCCGTGGCAGGCACCACAGCGGGATTACCCACGCGGCACATACCCACGAACACTGCACCTTCCTCGATGGAAATCTTGGCAGCGGTCACATCGCCCACCACTTCAGCAGTAGCGGCAAGCACCACACGGTCGGTCACCACGATATCGCCCACCACCTTGCCATGAATGATGGCGCTCTGGGTGCGCACGGCAACCTTGTTCTTCTCACCGGCCTGAATGCTGGCATTGGCGCCCACAGTCAGAACACCCTCGGAAGTGATTTCACCTTCCACGGAGCCATCCACCAGCAGGTCATCCGTGAAACGCAGCGTACCCACCACGGATACGTCGTAGTTCAGCACGTTGCGAGTGGTGGTGGGAGCTGCAGCGGAAGCACCCATTTCAAAGGGAGATGCAGCCGATTCCTCGGCACCGAAGTAATCAGTATCAGCGGCACCGGCGGAGGGCTGCTGCACGGGAGTACCCCACTCGGAGGGCACATCGTTGTCAGCAAAGGGAGAACCACCAGCGGGAGAAGGAGCGGGTTTTTGCGGGTATTTAAACATATTTTATTCTTTCTTAAAAGGTTAGAGAAAATTACACACACCAGTTCCGGCGCTGTCTCTATGGTACAGTTTTACACCGCCTTTGTCGATATGAAAATTTGTCAGATACAGATTTTTTTGCACCTTTTCCGACACGCCGGAGAGACAGCTCACACCTCAGCCGTGTAGATGGAAGCAATTCCCATGCAGAGCGGCAGGCAGGAAGGCGCGGAGTAGCCGCAGCGTTCCATCAGCTGGCAGAACTGCGCACCACGCGGGAATGCCTCGATGCTCTCGCCCAGATAGTCATACGCATCCGGATTTCCTGTCACCCATCCGGCAATGCGCGGCAGCACATGGTGCAGATACAGACGATAAGGTCCGGCCAGGATATTTTCCGGCATACTGAAATCCAGCACCAGCAGATGCCCACCCGGTCGCAACACGCGACGGAACTCCTGCAAGGCCTTCTCGTAGTCGGCCATATTGCGGAGTCCGAACGCCACTGTGGCAGCATCGAACGAGGCATCCGGCAGGGGCAGATTCATCGCATCAGCCTCCAGGACATTGGTCAACCCGCGGCGCACCGCCACATCGAGCATGGGGCGGCAGAAATCCGTACCCAGCACATCGATTTCCGGCAAGGCTCGCTTGATGGCCAGAGCCAGGTCACCTGTGCCGGTGGCGATATCCAGGAGGTTCTGCGGTTTCCATTCGGCCACCATCTGCACCACGCGGGCACGCCACATGATATCCGTCCCCAGGGACAGAATATGGTTTGCCGTCACGTATCGCTCGGCAATCGATGAAAACGCCGCGTGGACGTATGCTGGATCAGGCATAAATTACTTGATATGAGCCAGCAGAGCATCACCGAAAGCAGTGGTGCTCACAGCAGTGCTGCCAGGAATCATCTCCGCCAGGTCGGCGGTCACAGTTTTATCAGAAATAGCGCCTTCAATGGCAGATACAATGAGGTCTGCTGCCTCTGTCCAGCCCATGTAGCGCAGCATCATCTCCGCAGAAAGCAGGAAGGAACAGGGATTCACCTTGTCCAGCCCGGCCAGCTTGGGTGCCGTGCCATGCGTAGCCTCGAACACAGCGTGCCCCGTGCGGTAGTTGATATTGGCACCGGGAGCGATGCCGATACCGCCCACCTGAGCAGCCAGCGCATCGGAGCAGTAGTCGCCATTCAGGTTCAGCGTGGCCACCACGGAATGCTCCTGCGGGTGGATGAGGATTTCCTGCAGGAAAGCATCGCAGATGCAGTCCTTGATGATGATGCCGCTGGGCAGCTTGCACCAGGGACCGTCGCCGATGGGTTCAGCGCCGAACTCACGGCGGGCCAGGTCGTAGCCCCAGTCGCGGAAACCACCCTCGGTGAACTTCATGATGTTGCCCTTGTGCACCAGAGTCACATAGGGGCGGTTCGTCTCGATGGCATACTGAATAGCCGAGCGCACAAGGCGCTCCGTGCCTTCCTTCGACACAGGCTTGATGCCGAAACCGGAGGTCTGGGGGAAGCGCACCTTGTTGGCACGCTGCGGGAACTCCATGGAGAGCCATTCGAAGAACTTCTCAGCCTCAGGCGTGCCGCATTCAAACTCAATACCGGCGTAGATATCCTCCGTATTCTCACGGAAAATCACCATATCCACCTTCTCGGGAGCCTTCACGGGAGTCTCGATACCCTGGAAATAACGCACAGGGCGCACGCAGCAGTACAGGTCAAGCCCCTGGCGCAGCGCCACGTTCAGAGAGCGGATTCCCTTGCCCACAGGGGTGGTCAGCGGGCCCTTGATACCCACCAGCAGCGTGCGGAAGGCCTCCATGGTCTCATTCGGCAGCCAGGTACCCACGGTATCGAATGCCTTCTGACCAGCCAGCACTTCCTTCCAGACCAGGCCGCGCTTGCCGGCATAGGCTTTCTCCACAGCAGCGTCAATCACACGCTTGGCAGCTCGCCAGATATCGGGACCGGAGCCATCGCCGATGATGTGGGGGATAATGGGAAAATCGGGCACATTGAGACCCTGCCCGGTCATGGTAATAGGAGTACCTTCGCTCATATCAGTTCCTTAGGGGTTATTGTTAAAACTCATTATTCAGCAGAAGCCTCAGCTGCAGGCTTTTCCTCTTTTTCGATGCCGTCGCTGTTCGCCATGGCGCAGAACACAAAGACAGCGCCCAGCAGCAGCGGCGGCAGAATATAAAAGAGAATACCGTCGTGCTCGCCACGGGATGCTGTCGTGCGCACTTTTACAGAGGAATGCTGAATACTTGCCATATATGTTGTGCGGGTATTGTACCAGACGCTCCAAAAATTGCAATCATAAAGAACACGGGGGCCATCATATCTATCACACGAGTCCCAGCGGCCAGGGATTCCAACCAGCAGGGAAAGCCAGATGAAAATAAATCCCTGCCGGACGCAGCCGGCAGGGATTTTCAGAATCTACCCAGAGCAGAACTAATCAGTCCTCGCTCTTCCCGAAGCGACGCTTGAGCACCAGCATGGTGACGAAGAGCGAAACCAGCGCCAGGGGGAACACAACAAACCAGTTGTGCACAAAGCCTGCCAGAAGGAAGGCTACAAAGGAAACGGCAGATACCGTCAGCACATACGGCAACTGAGTGGACACATGGCTCAGATGGTCACACTGTGCACCGGCACTGGACATGATGGTGGTATCGGAAATAGGGGAACAATGGTCACCGGCCACGGCACCGGCAAGACAGGCAGACATGCCGATGAACATGAGCGGGCTGGCAGGGTCGAAGGTGCTCACCACAATGGGAATGAGAATACCGAAGGTCGCCCAGGAGGTACCTGTGGAGAAAGCCAGCACACCGGCCACCACGAAGATAACGGCAGGAAGGAAGTTCACGAGACCGGCAGCAGAGTGCTCCATGTGGAAGGCGATGAACTCGCGGGCCTCCAGCGCGGTGGTCACATTCTTAAGCGCCGTAGCTAACGTAAGGATGAGAATGGCGGGCACCATGGCAATAAAGCCCTCAGGAATGCAGCGCATAGCCGTGCGGAACCCCATCACGCCACGGATACGATAGAAAATAACGGCCAGCACCAGGGCAATGATAGCGCCCCAGGGAAGCCCGACGGTCGCATCCGTGTTACTAAGAGCATCGGCAAAGGACCTGCCCTCCAGAATACCACCCACATACACCAGGGCAAAGGTTTCCAATACAATGAGCATGAGCACCGGCACCACGAGGTCAGCCAGCCTGCCGCGGCAGGTGTGACGCTCTGCCAGCTCCTGCATGACCTGCTCCGGCACCACAGTATGCACATCGCCGTGCTTGATGGCATTGCGCTCGTAACGAGCCATGGGACCATAATCGAAGCGCATCAGAATCAGCATCACCACAAAGCAGAGCGCCAGAAGCGAATAGAAATTATACGGAATCGCCTGGATGAAAAGCTCCAGGCCATTGTAACCAGTGCCGGCAGAATACTGGGAAACCGCTGCAGCCCAGCTGGAAATAGGGGCAATCATGCACACCGGGGCAGCTGTGGCATCGATAATGTACGCAAGCTTTGCGCGGGACACCCGCTTGGCGTCAGTCACCGGGCGCATCACGCTACCCACTGCCAGACAATTGAAATAATCGTCGATGAAGATGAGAACACCCAGGAAGAAGGTGGCAATCTGACTGCCGATGCGGGATTTGATGTGAGTCTGAGCCCACAGGCCGAAGGCATGCGCAGCACCCGTCTTGTTAATCATGCAGACGAAAGCGCCCAGAATCACCAGGAAGATGAACACACCCGTGGTAGCCTTCATGCCCTCGATGAGCCCCTGATTCACGACAAAGTCCACCGTCTCCAACGGGGCAAACTGAGTCACAAAGCAGGCACCCAGCACCACACCGGCAAAAAGGGCAGAATATACCTCCTTGAAAATGAGCGCCAGCACAATGGCAAACAAGGCAGGAGCCAGAGACCACATCGTACCGCAAAGCGGAGATTTCGCAGCTGCCTCAACAGCCTCTGCTGCCGGGGCATCAGTTGAACCAAAACTCTGCATGGACAACATTGCCACCACAGCAATCAGCAGAACAAGAATCTTCTTCGTTATGTTTCGCATCACGAATATCAATAAGTTGCGCGCACAACTTACCACAATCAGTTTATTGTGTCAATATAATTGCGTCCGGCCCGAAATGAAGTTTTCTCCTACTATTTTGCTTACATTTAGTCACAGACCAGCATTTTGACATTGACGCAACAGGTTGATATATGCTAGGCTATGCGCGGTATGAAACATCTTTTCCTTGCAATTACGCTGATGCTGGGTCTTTGCACCTGGTGCCTTCCTGTGGCAAACGCCAAGGACAATACAGCCCGCACAGCAAAGACAAAAAAGACAGACAAGCCCAAGAAGAAGAAGGTGGGCAATCTTCTGCCCGTGCCCAAAGCACTGGCTGAAGCCGGCTATTTCACCGAGACGGAAGCCCGTCCCCGGGCCAAGGTGTACATCTTCATCTGCTCTGCTTCCTGGTGTGGCCCGTGTCGCGCCCTGATGCCCCAGATTGTGGCAGAATACGAGAAGAACATCAAGAAGGACAAATCGGTTTCCCTCGTCCTCCTCTGCCACGACCGCACAGAGGAAGATGCTAAGAAATACATCGAACACTACGACACTGACCTGCCTGGAGTAATGGCTGGCGCAGTGCAGCTGGAGAACAAGCCCCAGATTTCCGGCATCCCGTGGTGCTTCTTCATGAACGCCAAGGGTGAACTTATCTCCTCCGGCCCCGGCAACAAGGTGCTGGACTGGAAAACCGAGGTAAAAAAGAAGCCGGCAAAGAGATAAGCCGGTCTGCACTACCTTTCAAACAAAAAGCCCCGCACCGGAATGGTGCGGGCAAGTCGGGGGCCCAGCGGGCTTAGGAAGGCAAGT
>JAZQVE010000037.1:0-5606 GCA_045631705.1 Akkermansia sp.
TCGGTGGTTGCTCCATGGGTATTGCTGGTTCCATTGTTGACCAGAACTTCTGGGAAAGCTACATGGGCATGCGCGTGCAGGCTGTCGACATGACCGAAGTGCGCCGCCGCATGGAGCTCGGCATCTACGACAAGGCCGAGTTCGACCTGGCCATGGAGTGGGCCAAGAAGTATGTGAAGATTGGTCCGGACCGCAACCGCCCCGACCTCGTGCTTTCCCCCGAGGAAAAGGAGCGCACCCTGCGCGAGTCTATCCTCATGACCATCATCTTCCGCGATATGATGCACGGTAACCCCTACCTCAAGACGATTGACCGCGAGGAAGAGGGCCTGGGCTTCAATGCTATCTGCGGTGGCTTCCAGGGTCAGCGTCACTGGACGGACTTCTACCCTAACGGCGACATGGCCGAGTCCCTGCTGAACAGCACCTTCGACTGGAACGGTCCGCGCGAGGCTATTCCCTTCGCCACGGAAAACGATGCCATGAACGGCGTGTGCATGCTCCTGCTGCACCAGCTCACCGGCCGTGCTGCCTGCTTCTCCGATATCCGCACCTACTGGAGCCCCGCCGCTGTGAAGCGCGTGACCGGCTACACCATGGAAGGTCTGGCTAAGGACGGCATCATGCACCTTATCAACTCCGGTTCCACGGCTCTGGACGGCAACATGCACTCCACCGCTGAGGATGGTACTCCCATCATGAAGAAGACCGGCGAGACCACCCAGGCCGACATCGAGGCCATGATGGGTGCTTCCGAGTGGTGCCCGGCCAACCGCGAATACTTCCGCGGTGGCGGCTACTCCCTCCACTTCGTGTCCAAGGGCAATGTGCCTGTGACCATGATCCGCATGAATCTGGTGAAGGGCCAGGGCCCGGTGCTCACCATCGTGGAAGGCTGGACCTGCGACCTGCCCCAGGATGTGAACGACAAGCTCGACCAGCGTACTGACCCGGGTTGGCCCACCACCTGGTTTGCCCCCCGCCTCACCGGCAAGGGTGGCTTCAAGGATGTGTACACCGTGATGGCCAACATGGGTGCCAACCACGGTGCCTGGACCTACGGCCACATCGGTGCCGATATCATCACGCTGGCTTCCATGCTGCGTATTCCCGTGTACGCCCACAACGTGCCCGAGGACAAGGTGTATCGCCCCGCCGCCTGGGACCTCTTCGGTACCGCCGATCCCGAGGGTGCAGACTTCCGCGCCTGCGCCAACTTCGGCCCCATCTACGGTAAGTATTAATCAACCTTATCAGGACAAGCTGTCGGAGGTTTTCCGGCAGCTTGTCCGCTTTTTTCCTATATGGCCTACGTACTTTGCTTAGACTGCGGCGCCACGAATGTGCGCGCCATCCTCGTTGATGACAAGGGGCAGCTGGTAGCTAAATCCAGCCAGCCTAATTCTACTGATGCCGGGGCAGAGAACCCGGATTTCCATGTGTGGAATGCAGACCGCATTCTGAACCAGCTGGCCACCTGTGCCCGCGAAATCCTGCCGCAGGTTGATGCCGCGCAGGTGAAGGCGGTGACCATCACCACCTTTGGTGTGGACGGTGCGCTGGTGAACGAAGCAGGGGAGCTGCTTTACCCCGTCATTTCCTGGAAGTGCCCGCGCACGGCCGAGGTCATGAAGCGCGTGGCCGAATACATGCCCCAGGCAAAGCTCAACGCCATTTCCGGCGTGGGTGAGTTTGCCTTTAATACCATCTACAAGCTCATCTGGCTCAAGGAGAACCGCCCGGAGCTGCTGGAGCAGGCCCACGCATGGCTCTTCATCTCCAACATTCTGGCCCACCGCCTGACCGGCGTGATGGCCACCGACCGCACCATGGCCGGTACCTCCCAGATGACTGACCTTGCCACCGGCGACTGGAGCGATGAGATTCTCTCCGCCATCGGTGTGAGCAAGAGCCTTTTCCCGCCCATGGTGAACGCCGGCGCGGCCATCGGCACCCTGACCCCCGCTGCCTGCGAGTTGCTGGGCCTGCCGAATGCTGTGCCGGTGGTCTCCACGGGCCACGATACGCAGTTTGCCCTGTTCGGCAGCGGCGTGCAGGAGAACCAGCCCTTCCTTTCCAGCGGCACCTGGGAAATCCTGATGCTGCGCACAGCTAAGGCCAGCCTGGAGACCGAGGACTACGCCGCCGGTGCCACGGTGGAATTCGACAGCAAGGCCGGCCTGCTCAACCCCGGTCTGCAGTGGATTGCCAGCGGCATCATTGAGTGGGTGAAGGCCACCTGCTACAATGGCGAAAGCTTCGATACCATGGATGCCGAGGCCGAGAAGATTGCCCCCGGCTGCGATGGCGTGAAGCTCATTCCCGATTTCCTGCCCAGCGATGCCGTGCCGGGCAGCATTCAGGGCCTGGTGCTGGGCCGCACCCGCGCGCACATCTACCGCGCCGCCATGGAGGCTCTCACCCTGCGCCTGAAGCAGCGTCTGGAGAAGCTGGAGAAGGTGGGAGGCTTCAAGTCCACCGACCTGCTGCTGGTGGGCGGTGGTGCCCGCAACAAAGTATGGACCCAGATGCGCGCCGATATCCTCGGCCTGCCCATCCGCATCTCCAACGTATCCGAAAGTACGGTGCTGGGGGCTGCCATGTACGCCTTTGCCGGTGCCGCCGTGTTCGATTCTCCCGAATCCTGCCGCGATGCCTTCGGTATCACCTACACCACCATCAATCCCGGCGAACAGCAATCCGCCTACGAAAAATTATTTCATTAATCACTAATCATTAATCATTGCATTATGGCTAATCCCGAACTCTACATCAAACCCGCTCTGCCGGACCGCATCTTCCCCTGGGAGAACTACGATCCGCAGACCCGCGAAGAAATCGACGCTTTCTTCAACAGCCCCGAAATCCGCGTTATCAAGGAACGCATGGTCGATATGGGCCGCCGCCTGTGGGCCCGCGAATACGTGGACGGCAACGGTGGTAACCTTTCCGTGCGCGTGGCCAAGGACCTCGTGCTCTGCTCCCCCACGCTCTGCTCCAAGGGCTTCATGACTGTGGACGATATCTGCATGGTGGACATGAACGCCGGCCAGCTCTGCGGCTATCGCCCCGCCACCAGCGAGGTGAAGACCCACATCGCCATGATGAAGGAAGTGGGCGTGAACGCCTGCATCCACGCTCATCCCCCGTGCTGCAACGCCTTCCTCTTTGCAGGCATGGTGCCCCCGAACGGCATCAACCCTGAGGCTGATATCTTCCTGGGGCAGATTCCCCTGGCTCCCTATGGCACCCCCGGCTCCCCCGAGACCGCTGAGGCCGTGGCCAAGGCCTGCCACCAGAGCACGGTGGTATTCATGGAGAACCACGGTGTCATCACTGGCGCCCGCCACATTGAGGAGGCCGAGTGGTTCATGGAGAATGCCGATGCTTACTGCAAGATGGTGCTCTTTGCCGACATGCACGGCGGCAAGCTCAACCAGGTGAATGAAGCCGGCATTGCCGACTTCCTCGCCATCCGCAAGAACATCGGTTACTCTGTACCCGAAGGTCAGCCCCTGTACAACTTCCGCGAGTACAACGGTTACACCATGGGTATCGCCGGTGAGAAGAAGGACTAAGTCACCCGTTCTTGTCAGATTTTGCAGCGCCGCATCGGTCTTGTGCCGGTGCGGCGTATTTGTAATCAATTGGTTATATTTCAGCGTGTAAAATTTCAAGTTGTACTTGAAATTTTACACGCTGCGCTATTCTTCGCTCAGGGACCTATTACCCTCAGTAGCTTGTGGCCAGTTCCAGCATAACCGCATCGTAGGCGCGGAAATATTCTTTCTGGCAGGGTTTGAACTCTTCTTCCAGCCTGGGCTGGATTTTCTTCAACATGGCCAGTTCCTGTGCGGTTTGCCAGGGATACTCCGATTCAGGCTCGTAGATGAGCTCCTGTAACCGGGCCAGCGCTGCATATCCCTGAGCCCGCGGCTTCTCCAGTTCGTCCTGAGCTTTCTGCCAGATGTTTTTTCGAGCACGAGTGAGCTGTTGTTCTTGCCTGAGCTCGTCAATATCCAGACTATTGCGCTGAACTTTCTGCCCGGGCTTACTTAACTTCGTGGGAGCAACCTTGGAGATTTCCGCCTGGTAGGCCGCGCGAAGCTCGTCGTATTGTCTGCTCAGCTGGGCTAATTCTTCAGCCAGGTCATGCAGCCCGAGCTGCTCGCACACTTGCTGGTAAAAATGCTCATCCGGCTGAATAGGCGTGTTTTCTGCCTGATTTCCTTGTGCAGGGGGCTCTGCCAGCTGAGTTCCGGCATAATAGATACAGGCAGCCCCCACCAGCAGAACCGGTATACTCCAGAGCAGGGCAGAGCGCCGTTTGCGGGCAATGGCCACCGGGGGCAGCCCCGCCTGCAGCCACTCCTGCCACTCGCGGGCAGTCTGGCAGCGTTCCTCGGGCGCGAGCGCCAGATTCTGCATGATGCTTTGCTCCAGCAAGGTGGCGCCAGAGGGCAGGGGAGCCAGGTCATCTGAGACCAGGCGTTGCTGGGCCGGTTCGGGCGCGTTGCCGGTCAGCAGCTCATACCAGGTGGCCGCCAGGGAATACAAATCTGTCCACGGTCCGATTTTTCCCTTGCCGCTTACCTGTTCGGGTGAGGCGTAGACCGGCGAGAACTCGCCCTGAGTCGTCGTATCCACCTTGGTGGCGCGGTTCAGCGCCGAGCCGAAATCCACCAGCACTGGGTTGCCGTCTGCATCGAACATGATATTGCCCGGCTTGATATCGCGATGGATAATCTGGCGGCTGTGGAGGTACTCCAGGGCAGAAAGAAGAGACAATAACCACCGGGTCGATTCTTCTGCAGGCACGGTTTGGTCCGCCGCTATCTTATCGCGCAGGGAGCCGCCCTCCAGCCAGGGCATCACATAAAACATACTCCCTGCCGAGCGGAATATATCATACACCGGCACCACTTGCGCATGGTGCAGCCCCGCCAGCGTCTGCGCCTCCTCATACACATCATTGATGGCAGTCTCATAATTTGCACGCAGCGATTCCGTGTGCGGCTGCACCACCCCGGTCTTCGGGTCGCGGCGGCAGATAGAGACCGGGAAACACTCCTTCACCGCCACCGGGCGGTTCAGCTTCTCATCCCACGCGCGATACAAAATGCCGAAACCGCCCTGTGAGGCGGCCTCTATCAGGCGGTACTGCCCCAGCTGCGCGCCGGGCGGCAAAGCATCTACAGAACCATTCATAGGGAGGATTCGTCAGAACAAAACATCAATTTCCCAGGCGCGGCACCTCATCTGCCAGGAACTCCGAAAGAGTCTTGCCCTGCGCAAAAGCCCGCTTCTCCAGCGCGGCGCGCGTGGTGGCATCCAGACTCAGCGTAATCTTCGTCTCTTCCTCCACCTGCACGCGCCCCGGCATCACCAGCGGCAGCTCCTTCACCATCTCGCGGATGATATGCACCTTCGCTGCCGGTATCAGCTTCTTGGCCATCCAGTTGCGAACCGTTGCCTCCGATACATAGCAACGCTCCGCCAGCCAGGCATAACTGTAGTTGTTTGCCTTCAGCCAGATTTTGATGCTTTTCTTCAACTCGGACTGGTCTTGCGTCTCCACGGTGTAAAAGTAGCATTTTCGCCACACT
>JAZQVE010000038.1:0-4696 GCA_045631705.1 Akkermansia sp.
GGAGTTTTCGAGTGGCGGGCCAGATGACGCCCGCCATGCTGAAGATGAAGTTGGCCACCAGAAGCGCCAGCGCCATCCAGGTGAGGATGGTGCCTGTGGCAGAGGCTCGCAGGGCGTACGGAATGAGCGCTAGGAAGCCCACGGGCATGAAGAAGGCGCCGACTCGCTGCATGCGCTGGGTGAAGCACAGGCCACCCCCGCAGAGGCAGAGGATGCAAGCTGCTGCCAGCAGCGCAAGGCTCAGCGGGGCAAAGGTGAACTGCGGGCTGAGGTTGATGGCGGTATTCACCCACAGCCAGAGCAGGCAGACGCCCGTGAACCACAGGCTCCACGGCTGCCCCTGCATGCAGCGGTGGCGGTGCAGGATGATGACTGTGCCAAGGATGAAGACAATGATAGCCGTGATGGGCAGGGCCGGGCCGGGATAGGCCAGCGCAAAGACAGACGCTGAGCAGCTCAGCTGGGTGATGATTTCCTGTTTTCGTGTCTGTGCCATGTCCGGCTCTATTGTATGGATAATGGCGGGCTTGTCAAGCGAATGCAAAACACCCCGCTGCATGGGCAACGGGGTGTTGAGGTCAAACTCTTTCTGCTGCTTTAGTGGGCGCAGGCGGGGCAGGCCCAGTTGGCGCGGATGTCGGCAAAGAAGTCATTGCCCTTGTCATCCACCAGGATGTAGGCGGGGAAGTCCTTCACCGTAATCTTCCAGATGGCTTCCATACCCAGCTCGGGGTACTCGATGCATTCGATGTAGGTGATGCAGTTCTTGGCGAGGTCGGCGGCTACGCCACCGATGGAGCCGAGGTAGAAGCCACCGAACTGCTTGCAGGAATCGGTGACGCACTGGGCGCGGTTGCCCTTGGCAATCATGATCATGCTGCCGCCGTGGCTCTGGAAGAGCTCCACGTAGGAGTCCATGCGGCCGGCGGTGGTGGGGCCGAAGGAGCCGGAGGGATAGCCCTCGGGGGTCTTGGCGGGGCCGGCGTAGTAGATGGGGTGGTCCTTGATGTACTGGGGCAGGTCCTTGCCGGCGTCCAGCAGCTCCTTGAGCTTGGCGTGGGCGATATCGCGACCCACGATGATGGTGCCGGTGAGGGAAAGTCGGGTCTTGACCGGGTACTTGGAGAGCTCTGCGAGTACTTCCTTCATGGGTCGGTCCAGGTCAATCGGCACGCCTTCGCTCTTGGTCTCGCGGTACTCGGCGGGGATGTACTTGCCGGGGTCGTACTCGAGTTCCTCGATGAAGATACCCTCGGGGGTAATCCTGGCCTTGGCGTTGCGGTCGGCAGAGCAGGATACTCCCAGAGCCACCGGGCAGGAGGCGCCGTGGCGGGGCAGGCGCACTACGCGCACGTCCAGGGCGAAGGCTTTGCCGCCGAACTGGGCGCCCAGACCCAGCTTCTCGGCTTCGAGTTTGAGCTCGTTCTCGAGCTCCACGTCGCGGAAGGCTCGGCCGTGTTCGTTGCCGGTGGTGGGCAGGGAATCGTAGTACTTGGTGGAGGCGAGCTTCACCGTCTTGAGGCAGGTTTCAGCGCTGGTGCCACCCACAACAAAGGCCACGTGGTAGGGCGGGCATGCAGCGGTGCCCAGGGTGCTCATCTTCTCCACCATGAATTTCTTGAGGGAGGAGGGGTTGAGCAGGGCCTTGGTCTCTTGGTAGAGGTAGGTCTTGTTGGCAGAGCCGCCGCCCTTGGCGATGAAGAGGAAGTCGTACTCCATGCCGTGGTCGGTGGCAAAGAGGTCGATCTGGGCGGGCAGGTTGGTGCGGGTGTTGATTTCCTTGTACATGTCCAGCGCTACGTTCTGGGAGTAGCGCAGGTTGTTCTTGGTGTAGCAATCGTAAGCGCCGCGGGAGATGTATTCGGCATCGTTGTAGCCGGTCCAGACCTGCTGGCCTTTCTTGCCGAGGCAGATGGCGGTGCCGGTGTCCTGGCAGAGGGGCAGTACGCCCTGGGCGGCCACTTCGGCGTTGCGCAGCATGGTCAGAGCCACGCTCTTGTCATTTTCGGAAGAGGTCGGGTCGAGCAGGATGTCCTGCACCATCTTGAGGTGCTCCGGGCGCAGGTAGAAGGCCACATCGTGCCAGGCGGTCTCGGCCAGCAGGCGCAGACCCTCTGCCTCAACCTTGAGGATGGGCTTCCCTTCAAATTCACTCACGCTCACATAATCCTTGGTGAGCAGACGGTACTTCGTCGTGTCTTCCCCCATGGGGAACATTTCCTGATAGACAAAAGGAGGTGTTGCCATAACGGGGGTATTATACTCTTACAGACTATACATTTCCAGCCTAAAATGCCGAAAAATAGTCAGTGATGGTTCGTTCCAGATTATCTGGCAGATATATGTGCCAGAACCAGCTAACGCGATTAACGAACATGGATTACGCGCTTGTTTAATCATGCCGTAGCAACAAATCCGAGATTTGCTCGCCTATGGCTTGCCATTTACCGATTTGATTAGCAGGATAACAGCTTTCCTGATTTATGCCTCCGCAGAATTTATTGCGTTCTTATGCGGAATGGGGCAGCATCTCTGAAACAGCCCCTTCAGTGGTACGGAAGGGGCGACAAATTGGTGCCCTCTCCGGATGGTCAGTTGGCTGTGCGATTTTTCCGGCCCGGGAGCAGCACCATGATGAGCTGGAGAATCCAGCCATAGGGGGGCAGAATGGCAATAGGCAGAGCGCAGATGAGGAGCTTCGGCCACACGGAGAATCCGATGTCGTTCATGCGGCGCCAGATGGCGCCCAGGAAGAAGCTCATGAGCAGCAGGTGCAGGGAGAAGGAAAGAAGCCCGCCAACGGCCAGTTCCTCCGCCTTGATGCTGATGCCGAAGATAAGGTAGTAGAAAAGGACGGCGAGAAACGGCCAGAATTTCGGCAGCAGGAACACCCAGAGCCAGTAGACGAGGAAATCCCGGCGGCTGAGCTTGCCGTGGAAGTTATAGAGTCTGGCCAGCGGATTCATCATCAGATAATAAGCATGCAATCACCGTAGGAGAAGAAGCGGTACTTCATCTCCACGGCCTGTCGGTAGGCTTCCATGATGAGCTCTTTGCCGGCAAAGGCGCTCACCAGCATGATGAGGGTGCTCTGCGGCAGGTGGAAGTTGGTGAGCAGGGCGCCCACGGTCTTGAATTCATAGCCGGGATAGATGAAGATATCCGTATCGCCGGAGGTGGCGGGCAGGGGCATGCCGTGGCGCGTGGCCAGGGTTTCCAGCACGCGCACGCTGGTGGTGCCCACGGCTACCACGCGTCTGGCGGCGGCAATGGCATCTGCCGTGTTCTGCGGCATCACGAAGCTTTCGCGGTGCATGTGGTGGTCGGCAATGTTCTCCACCTTCACCGGGCGGAAGGTACCCACACCCACATGCAGGGTCACGAAGCTGTGCGGCAGGGATTCGAGGATTTCCGGCGTGAAGTGCAGACCTGCCGTGGGGGCGGCAATAGCGCCTTCGTGCTCGGCATAGACCGTCTGGTAACGCTCCTTGTCGGCAGGTTCGCTTTCGCGGTTCATGTAGTGCGGCAGAGCAAGCCGGCCGTAGACCTCCGGGTCCACGAACTTATCCCAGCGGATGTAGCGGTAGCCTTCGTCATCGATGCTTTCGACCGTGCCGGTGGCATCGCCCACCTGCACGGTGCGGCCCACCTTCATCTTCTTGCCCGGGCGCACCAGGCATTTCCACACGAGTTCCTGCGCCAGCCCGGCGCGCACCAGTTCGATGCTGCCATCATTGCTGAAATAGCGGGCAGGCACCACCTTGGTGTTATTGAGCACAAAGTGGTCACCGGGTTGCACATATTCCATGATATCGTGGAAATGGCGGTGCTCGATGAGCCCGGTATCACGGTGTACCACGAGCATGCGGCTGGCGGCACGATCCGCCAGCGGGCGGTCGGCAATCAGCTCTTCAGGCAGGTGGTAATCGAAGTCGATGGTGCGCATGGGCGGCGGGGTCTGATGAAGAATCAGCAGGGGAAGATTTCGATGCGGCGCAGCACCTCATCGCGGCCAAGCGTCTGCATGACCACATCGATGCCGGGGCCGGCGTGGCAGCCGGTGAGGGCCATGCGCAGCGGGAACATCATGGCGCCCACCTTCACGCCGTTGGCCTTGGTCAGCGGCTTCACAATCTGGAAGGCAGCCTCGCCGCTCCATTCCTCGATGCCCTTGGCGGCCTCCACAAAGAGGTTGAGCATCTCGCGGGCGTTTTCCTGGAGCTTGGCCATGGATTCCTCCTCGTACTCGAGCACCTGCACCCACTTCACCCAGGCGGGAGTCTCGCTGAGCAGCTGCACCTTGGTCTGCACAGAGGGAAGCACCTCGCGCAGCTGGGGAGTGTCCTCCAGACCGGCCTTGGTGCAGAACGGCAGGGCGAGCTCCACGAACTTCTCGGGAGCCAGGCGCATGATGTGCTGCTGGTTCATCCACTTGCACTTGGTGATGTCGAACTTGGCGGCGGCGCGGTTCACATTCTCCAGGGAGAAGAGGTTGATGAGCTCGTCCTTGGTGAATACTTCGTCATCGCTCTTGGGGCTCCAGCCGAGCAGGGCAATGAAGTTCACCACGGCATCCGGCAGGAAGCCTTCCTCCGGGTAGTTGCCGAGCTGGGCGCCTACGTCGCGCTTGCTCATCTTGGAACCATCGGGGTTCTGAATCAGCGGGATGTGGGCATACACGGGCGGCTCCACGCCG
>JAZQVE010000039.1:0-40576 GCA_045631705.1 Akkermansia sp.
TCGCTTGCGGACGTGGCCTAAGCGCGCAGCTTAGGACTTGTAACGCAAACGCTTCTTGTGGCGGTTCTGGCGCATGCGCTTGCTGCGCTTGTGCTTGTTAATCTTGGCCTTACGTCTCTTCTTAAGCGATCCCATAATGATTTATGTGTCGTTTGTGGTTTTCTCGATTGGGAGAATTGTCGGTTAACCCTGTGGGCTAACGGGGGAATATGAAACTATTTTTTGCCTGAAAAGTCAAGCCGAAAGAGAATTTTAGGACGGATTTTATCACCTTTCTGTCATTATCTGCCTCTGCCAGGCCCGGAGGCAATCCAGGACTCCGGTCGTGGACGATATATATTTACCATTCTCACGCAGCCAGGCAAGCACATCCGCATGGGCATTAGCCGGAGCACCACAGAAGGCATCCGGAAACATGCGGAACGCATGCAGATCATTATGGCCATCCCCCAGTATCACCCAGGAGCAGCTGGGCACCTGCCACTGCTGTGCCACCACCCGCAGAGCAGAGCCCTTGCAGTATCGGGAATCAGCCAGGCGCATATAGCGCCCTGCCCGCTGGGCCGTCACCCCCGTCAGAGTGTTAAGGAAAGGCGCAAGATACGCCATAATGGCATCCATGGTCTCCGCATCCTCCGCCTCTACCGAAAGAGGGTCATCTGCCGCAATAATCCACTGCAAAGCAGGCAGACTCCGGCGCAACTCACGCAACTGCGCATGCAGCAAGGGCTTGATTCGCTCGCGCACCTGTATGTTATGTTCACGGCAGCGGGCATTATGCTCACTCAGGGGATACAGCCGACCGTCATCCTGAGCCACATAGGCATAGCGCTCACAGGTGCAGATAAAATCCGGCAGAAAAGGTGCAGTCGGCAGCAGTTCCTGACACAGGTAAGGAAGCGTTCGCCCCGTATTGATACCCCAGCGGACTCCATAAGGCCGCCACTCACGCATCAACGCATAAAACTCCGCCGGAACCGGGTGCTGTGGGTCGTGGGAACGCAGAGTCTCATCATAATCCAGCGAAATCAGCCAACGACAGTCACCGGAAAAAGGCAAGGCGCAGCCGGGCAGCACCTGACCTTCCTCAACGTCCATTTCTGCCCTTCTTATTGCGATTCTGCTCAGCCTTCTTGCGGGCCTCCTCGGCCTTTCGGGCCTCTGCAGCCTTGCGCTCCTCCTGAGTAGCCCCTACCGGCAGACGGAAAGAAGGCGTTTCCGGCACCTTCACACCAGCCGCAAGCTGCTGGCTGATTTTCTTCTTAAGGTCCACGGCATACTTGAAATCGCAGCAGCCGGCAGGAAGCTCCTCGCCACCGGCGCGCATGTGAATCTCCACGCGACGGTTCAGAGCCTGGGCGTCGCGGTCGCCCGTGGTGGCAGCCAGCGGCATGGAACTGCCGCAGGAGCGGATATAGACATTATCCACCGGCACACCATTGCCCAGCAGCCACTCTCGCACCGCGGCAGCGCGCTGAAGCCCCAGCAGGGCATTGTATGCAGCACCGCCGATGCTGTCCGTGTGGCCTTCAATCACAAAGTAGGTATTCGGATTTTTCTGAATCAGAGCCGCCAGCTGCAACATCGTGATGCGTGCAGAATTCTTCATCTGGCATTCATTGAATCCGAAAAGCACGTCTGCCCCCAGGCGAGCCACGCCTGATTTGGCACCCAGATTCTCCATGCCCATCAACTGGGAAAGGCTGCGGGTATCCCCCGGCAGGTTAGCATTGCCAGCTTCAGATGCAGCCTTGCGCAAATCCTGCTCCATCAGAGAGGAAGCATCCTCCAGCACCTCCTCCTGAGCCTGGGCTACTACCGCCACATCATTGCTATTCACAGGAGTAGGCTCAGGAATAGCCAAGGCCTCATCCGTCAGGTCCTTTGTCTGCAGGGCATTCAAATCCAGCTGCGCCGGGGGCATCTCGCTCACCGGCACCACCTCCTCTGCCGTCATGACCGGCTCCGCCACAGACAGTTCTGTAGGGCCAGGGGCCATCACCAGCTCCGGCACGTCAACATCCAGAATATCAATTTCCTCAGGTTCGTGCTTGATTTCCTCAATTTCCTGCGGTTGCTGCTCCACGACCTCCTGCTCCTGAGCCTCGGGCAATTTCTCTTCCTTAGGCGGCTCCTTGACCACCACGCGGATATCCTCGCGCAGCTTCACCTCTGTGGGCACGTCCGTCAGCTTACCCAGCCCCAGCACAGAAAGCGAGGGGAAATACATCCACAGCAGGGCATGCACCACCACAGCAGCGCTGGCAGCCCCCATTGCGATGGGCACCATGTCTCGCTGGCGAGTCAGTTCATACCCATTACGGCGGCGGTTCCCCACGCGCTTGCGTGCGTTCACATTCTGATCACTGGCAGTGTAAGAATCCATTTGCCTGAAAAATTAAAGTCTGATACGAGATGTAAGGTCGGGTCTGGCAGGGTCATTCACCCGGGGCGCTTCCACAGCATCCACCACCCTGTCGTTAATCCAATGCACAATCGAGCTCATCGCGCTGTCCTCATCATCCAGCAAGCCCACAGAAACAGATTCGCGGCGGGCACCACGCCCCAGCGTCACCTCGCGTATCGCAGAACCGGCCGGGTCGTTCTCAGAGCGCAGTGTCCAGACATCCCGACGGTCGCTGGGCAGTCGGCGATAAATCGTCATGGCATCCTTGAAAGTACTCACCGGGCTGTCCTGAGCCAGATTCACCACCAGCACCGGCACATTGCGATCCATGTCCGCAGCGCGCTCCACCGGAGCCACCTCAAAACTCTCCATTCCCGCCGTGCGGCGGATACGCTGGTCCATCAGCCACATCACCACCGGCCGCAGCAGGCTCTTCGGCATAGTGCGCTCCACCGACTGGCGAAGTGAGGCATAGGCATCGATAGACACCAACCCGCGGATGCGGGGTTCAATGGCAGAAGCCTGCAGCAGCAAGGCCGCACCGTACCCCTGCCCCACAGCAGCAAACACCGGATTTGACTTACCGGAACGCGCTGCCACGGCATCCAGCAGCATGGGCACATCCCGGCACTCCTTGAGCCCGTGCGTGCAGTACGGCCGACGGTCCTCCACACCACGGGGTTCCCAGAGCACGCAGGTAAGACCAGCCGCCGTCAATGACTCCGCCACCGGAAGCGCAGAGCGGATTCCATGGTCCCAGTCCACACAGACCAGCACATAGTCAATCTGGTGCAGGCGCTCCGCCGGAGTATTCATCAAATCGCCAATGACACTCAGCTGGCGGGATGACTCCTCGCCATCCTTCACAGCAATCACGGCCTGAACATCACCGCCGTCCCACCCCTTGAAGGTGAACGGCTCCATCCGCAGTCCCGGTGCGCGTCGCGGCACATTCGTGTACCCTACGTATGATTGATTCATCGGAGCCAGCACCGGCTCCACTAAATCATTGATATAAAACCAGGTAGACACACCACCCCACACCGCGGCAATCAGCGCAATGCTCATCAGGAATCGTCTGGTTCGGCGGGGCTTCGGCATGTCGCGGACACTATATCAAAGCCGGTCCCATTCCGCAATTGCAAAATGGGGCATCAGCCAAAAATTCGCATCGGCAGCAGTCAGATTTCAGCGGATGAAATGCGTCCAGGCGCGAGGCTCGTCCAGCTGGGGGTGAGCCGGGCCGGCGGCGATACACTGCATGACCCAGGCCAGATTCTGCCCCAGGTGGCGCAGTGTCTGGGCACCTTCAGCATCCATCTGCACCTCACCCGGGCGCATGCCGTAAATCATGTTCCAGTAGAACGAACTGACAAGAGGCTGATTATTGTAGGTAATGTACTTATTGAGCCTGTCCAGCGTGGTGCTAGCACCGCCGCGGCGGGCTACTGCCACTGTGGCGCCTGGTTTATAGGCAAGCTTCGCCCCGGCAGAATAATACAGGCGGTCAAGCAGGGCGCAGAGAGAACCATTCGGCCCGGCAAAATAGGTCGGACTGCCCAGCACGATGCCATCAATGGAATCCAGCTGGTCGTAAATGTAGTTGTACAACTTATCATTCATGCCACAGCGGCCGGTCTTGAGGCATTGGCGGCAACCGATGCACCCCTGCACCGCCAGGGCGACAATCTGCACAATCTCTGTCTCCACCCCGGCTGCATTCATGGCCTCGGCCACCATGGAAAGAGCCTGGAACGTGTTACCTTTTGCATTCGGACTACCATTGATAAGAAGTGCTTTCATACCCTGCAGTCTACCACGCCACGCATGCCGACTCAAGGAAATAATACGCAGCCAAAAGGGCACCAGCACCACTTCCGGGAAAAAACAGGGGCAACAAACACACCCGCTGCTACCCATTGATTTTTTTCCACGCTTGACACCCTTATTCTCTCCTGTACAATATAAGAGCATAAACCATGAAACGTCCCAGCCAGAAAAAGCTGAAAAAGAAGCTCTTTGATGCGGTCTATGATGATAATCTGCCCGCAGCATACGAAGCCCTGAGCGACGGAGCCGACATCGACGCGCGCGACGAGGATGGCTGGACAGCGCTGATGATTGCGGCGGATAGAGTGAGTGCAGGCTCCAGGCAGGTTCTGAGAGAACTTCTGCGACTGGGTGCAAATCCGGCACTGGCGGCACACGATGGCACCACGGCACTCATGCTGGCAGCCGGCAGCAACCACGCAGAACTCCTGCCCATCGGCCCCGGATTGCTGGCAGCGCGCGATGATTCCGGCCAGGATGCCCTCATTCACGCTGCAACGGAAGGAAAGCACCAGAACCTGCGACTGTTTCTGGCGCATGGCGCCTCGCCCCTCACCCGGGACGAAGACGGATGGACGGCCCTTCACCACGCGGCCCATGCGGGGCACTCCGAATGCGTTTACTACCTTCTTAAGGCAGGTTCGCCTGTCAATGCCGTCAGCGAAGGAGGACTTTTCACTCCCCTGCACCTCGCCTTGCAGGGAAATCATGCCCGCTGTGTGCAGCAACTCCTTCGCTGCGGGGCAGATGTACTCAGCGCCAATGGTATCGGGCAGACACCGCTTTCTGCCGCAGCCGAGGAGGGGCAGGTGGAATGCCTGCGGCTCATGCTGCACGCGCGCCCCGAGCTGCCGGCAGAAGCCCTGAATAAAGCCATGCAGATGGCGGTGGAGGAAGGGCATGCCGAATGTCTGCACATGCTGCTGCGCCACGGCGGAAAGCCCTCTGCCCACAATGAGGATGGATTACCCCTGCTCTGTCAGGCTGCTTTCTACGGACAGATTGACTGTGTGGAGCTGCTGCTGGAGTATGGCGTATCGGTGGACGAAACGGATGCACAGGGAAATACTCCGCTCTACCATGCCACCCGACAGGGACGCAAGGTCTGTGGAAAGCACCTGCAGGATCATGGCGCCACACCCCTGCCGCCAAAGGGCATACTCGACAAAATTTCCCGTTTCGGACGCAAACTAGGCAATCAGATGATGGGCGTCCTTCAGGAAGTCGCCGTCGATGATAACGCGGGCGAAACACTCCTTATGGTTGCAGCAGCCCAGGGGCGCACCGACCTGATGAAGCAGGCGCTGAAAGAGGGCGATTCGGTGGACGATGCCAATGTGCACGGATGGACGCCCCTGCACTATGCTGCCTTCCACGGCCAGGAGGAAGCCGTCGTCTTCCTGCTCAAGAAGGGAGCCGACCCACTCTGGCAGGAGTCAGAAGAAGACGAGGAGGAAGAGGACAACGAGGAGAAAGGCGACACCCCCATCCAGATAGCCCTGGAGCGAGGTTATGCCGCGTGTCTCCAGCTCATGATGGAGGCGGCTGATACCTCCCAGCTGAATGAATGGCTGTGTACCGCAGCCTCGCACGGTCGCATCGAATGCATCGATGTGCTTCTGCAGGCAGGCGGCGATATCACCACCCCCTTCATTTACCAGACGCCGCTCATCTGCGCGGCGGCGGGCGGGCATTGCGCATGCCTGAAATACCTGCTGAGCCGGGGAGCAGAACTGCAGCAACGAGCCCTGAACGAAGCCGCAGCAAACGCCCAGCTCCGCATGGTGAAACTCCTGCTGGAGCTGGGGCTTTCAACCCATGACAAACCAGGCACCACGACACCCCTCATGGAAGCGGCCCAGGCCGGCAGCGCTGATTGCGTAAAAATTCTTCTGGAGCACGGGGCAAAACCGAATACACGGGGAATGGATAACTGGCCGACGCTCATCTTTGCCGCCCTGGGCACCAACGCGGAATGCACACGACTTCTGCTGCAGGCCGGAGCCAAACCAGACAGCCGCAGCAAGGTAAAACTGAACGCTCTCCACTATGCGGTAGCCTATAACCAGCCGGAGACAGTTGCCGTGCTGCTGGAACACAAGGCAGACCCCACCCTGCGGAATAATTCCCTCCACACCGCGCTCGACACCGCCATCAGATACGATTTTACCGAGTGTATTCAGCTATTGGCGGAATGCCGGATTTCCGGAGAGGAAGGCCATGCCTACCTTGCCTCCGCGTTGGAGCATGCCCTGACCTCCGGCAAGGCTGAACTGGCGCAATTCCTCATCCGACAGGGGGCAGATCCGCACGCGGTGAATGAAGTCGGCTTCGGCCACCTGATGCACGCAGCCCGCAGCGGAAACCCGGATTGTGTCCGGTTGATGCTCGCCCAGGGCGTGTCCGTGAAGCCAAAGGGTACAGACGCCACAACGGCCCTGCACATGGCGGCCGAGCGCGGCAGCGCGGAATGCGTGCAGATACTGCTGGATGCCGGAGCTGATTGTAATGCTGGCAGCTCGACCTTCCCCACACCGCTGCATTATGCACTGGGCTGCAATCATATCGAGTGCGCGAAGCAGCTTCTGGAACGGGGAGCTGGGCCCGATATCGAACCATCTCCGGGCTACACCCCGCTGCACGAGGCCGCCACTGCATCCCCCGAATGCCTGAACCTCATCCTGGGATATGGGGTGCGTGTCAATGTCCGCGAAGAAGACAGCGGCATGACACCACTCATGAAATGCGCCCGTTGCGGCCTGCCCGCCTGTGCAGAAATTCTCCTGCAGCACGGCGCCGATTCTCATCTCACCAACAACGAGGGGCAGACCGCCCTCGATATCGCCCGCAAGCGGGGAGCCGCAGGCATAGTCCACATTCTCAAAAAAGCAATGGAGCACAGCGCATCCTGAATAACGGAGCAAATTTCCCGCAGACGAAGCCCGGCATTGACCTTGCGGGCGCGTGTGTGATATGATGCAGCGCAATCGCCATGGATCTCTTCGAATTCGCCGCCAGCCAGCAACAGGCACAGCAGACTCCGCAGGAACGCTACTCGGAGCTCTGCGATATCGTGCGCCACAACAATGAGCTGTACTACGCCCAGGCTCAGCCCGAAATCAGCGATGCTGAGTATGATAAACTCTACCGCGAAATTGAGGAACTGGAGCGCGAGCACCCGGAGTTCATCTCCCCCGATTCCCCCACTCAGCGTGTGGGTAACGACCTAAGCGAAGGGTTCCGCAAAGTTACCCACCCTGCGCCCATGCAGAGCATCGACGACATTTTCGAACACAAGCCCGGCGAGGGCGATACCGATGCCGAGCTCGTGGATTTTTACCAGCGTCTGAGCAACAGTCTGGGACAAGACTCCCCGCGCGTGACGGTGGAACCCAAGATTGACGGCTGCGCCGTCACCCTGCTTTACCGCCAGGGCAAACTGGCCTATGCAGCCACGCGCGGCGATGGCCGCACGGGCGATGACATCACCGCCAATGTGCGCACGATTAAAAGCGTTCCCTTCACCCTGCCGGCAGGTGCCCCGGAGCTGCTGGAGGTGCGTGGCGAAATCTACATGCCCTCTGCTGACTTCGACCGGCTGAACGCCGAGCGCGATGCCGATGGCCTGACCGCCTTTGCCAACCCTCGCAATGCCACGGCCGGCACCATCAAGCTGCTGGATGCCGAGGAAGTGGCCCGCCGCCCGCTGCGTTTCCTGGCCCATGGTCTGGGTGTATACGAAGGACCGGAGCTGCACACCACCCGGGATTTCACCGACCTGCTCGACCGCATGGGAATCCCCCGCAACCAGCCGGTCATCTATGCCGACACGCTGGAGGAAACCCGCGCAGCCGTGCAGCAGGTGAACATCCTGCGCCGCGACCTGGGCTATGGAACCGACGGAGCCGTCATCAAGCTGGATGATATTGCCCTGCGCGAATCCCTGGGCAGCACGGCACGCGCCCCCCGCTGGGCTGCCGCCTTCAAATACCTGCCGGAGCAGAAAGAAACCGTGCTGCGCAGCATCAGCATCCAGGTAGGCCGCACCGGCGTGCTCACTCCCGTGGCCGAGCTGGAACCTGTGCAGCTTTCCGGCACCACCGTTTCCCGCGCCACACTGCACAACCAGGATGAAATTGAACGCAAGGACATCCGCATCGGCGATACGGTGCTCATGGAAAAGAGCGGCGAAATCATCCCCGCCGTGGTGCATGTCATCATGAGCATGCGCCCCGCCGATGCCGTGCCTTACAGCCTGTACGATGCCGTGGGTGGCGTGTGCCCCAGCTGCAGTGCCCCCATTGCGCAGGAGGAAGGTCAGGTAGCCTGGCGCTGCACCAACTTCACCTGCCCCGCACAGGCCGCCATGCGCACCACTTACTTCTGCCGCCGCGAGGCGCTGGATATCGAAAACCTCGGCGGCACCGTGGCGGAGGCCCTCGTGAACCGAGGCATGATTGCCACCCCGCTCGACCTCTTCAACCTCACCGTCGAGCAGCTCGGCGCCCTCAACCTCGGCACCGATGAGGAACCCCGCCGCTTCGGCGAGAAAAACGCCGCAAAGGCCCTTGCCGCCCTCGATGCCGCCCGCAACCTCCCCCTCGAGCGCTGGCTCACAGCCTTCGGCATCCCCACCATCGGCACCGTAACGGCACGCACCGCCGCCAGATACCATCGGGACCTGACAGAGCTGGCAGGCGGTCAATTCCTGAATCTGCTCGTTCAGCTGGAGGAAGGAGTGGAACAATTTAATGCGCTCAACCCCAAAGCCCGAGCCAACAAGGGAGCAGACAAGGACCATCTGCAGGCTCAACAGGAAGAGCTGAAATCCCGACTGACCGCTGCCGCGGCAGGCTTTATCGCCCGCGGCTATGTGCAACTGGAGCCCGATGGCGCAAACAAGCTCAAATTCACCAACCCGCTGGGTTCTGTCTCCACCCGCAAACTGCTGGCCTACTTCCATTCTGCCGCAGGTCAGGCCGTGCTGCAGACACTGGGAGAATCAGGCATTAACCCCATCTCCTCCGGGTTCGCCGAAAATCTGAACACCCAGACAGAAGGTCCGCTGAGCGGCAAGACATTCGTGCTCACCGGCGCGCTGAGCCGCCCCCGCCCGGAGTTTGAGAAGATGATTGCCGCTGCCGGCGGCAAGGCCACAGGCTCCGTCACTAAGAACACCACTTATCTGGTGGCAGGTGAAGGCGGTGGTTCCAAGCGGGATAAGGCCGCCAAGCTCGGCATACCAGTCATCGGAGAGGAAGAACTTATCACCCTGCTGGAAGGAGGTCAACTGTGAACGGACGCGCACTGATATATGGAACAATAGCCATTGATACCCTGATTACACCGGGGGGCCAGGTGAATTCGGTAATGGGCGGTTCAGGCCCCTATGCCGCACTGGCCGCGCGGCTGGTCACGGATAAGATGGATATGGTCGGTGTGGTGGGGGATGATTTTCCCGCAGCATGGGAACAGGCACTGGAGCTGCGTGGCGTGAACATGAAACACGTGGCGCACGAAAAAGGCCAGACCTTCGCCTGGACCGGCAAATACGAGGACGACATGAACAACCGCACCACCGTGAGCCGCACCGAAGGGGTGCAGGAGCACTGGGTGATGCAGCTGCCGCAGGAACTGCAGGAATGCAGCATTGCCGTGGCCACCAATGTGACACCGCGGCTGCAGAACCGCATGCTCCAGCAGTGTCCGCATGCCTGTTTCCGCATGGCCGATTCCATGAAGAGCTGGCTGGAGCGGGAGCCGGATTATGCCCTGGAGCTGCTGAAGAACGTGGATCTCATGCTCATGAATGATGAGGAAGCTCAATTCTGGGCACAGACAGATGACTCCCTGGAAGCCGGTGAGAAATTGCTGGCAGCCGGCCCCCGCTATGCCATTGTGAAGCATGGCAGTGCGGGTTCCACCCTGTTCCACCGCACGCCGGAGGGCGAGATAAAACTCTTCCGCTGCCCTGCATGGCCGCTCAAGCATGCCCAGGACCCCACAGGCGCGGGAGATGCCTACATGGGTGCGCTCGCCGGCTACCTCACCAAATGCCTGAACGGCGGCAATCCGCGCTGGGAGGACATGAAGCGAGGCGTGGCCATTGCCACCGTGGTAGCTGCCGCCGTGTGTGAGAAATTCGGTACCATTTCCCTTTTCTCGCTTGGCATCCACGAGCTTGCCCGCCGCATTGCAGACTTCCAGGAAATGACCAACTGGGAATAAGGCGGAAATTCCAGACAGCTTACGCAATTATCATAGAAGCCAGGCTTCTATGATAATTTTTTCTTGTCTTGGCAGACATACTGTGCCAAACTGGCAGAGTTGCTGAGCAGGAGCCCGGCACACCACCTTATTTCAAACGGAGTACAATTATGAAACACTTACCCATTGTAAGTCTGATGTGGGCTGCCGGGGCAGTAGCCCTTGGGGCACAGGAATTGCCCAGATGCGGCGTGGTGATGGAGGTATGGGACAATGTGCAGGGAGAGAAAGTCAAAGAGGTAGCAGAGGCCAGCAACAGACGCCCGGCCAATTCGGTCTACATCAAGAAAAATATCGATGATTGCGCCACCGGCAAGGACCACTTTGCCGCACGTTATTCAGCCTGGCTCACGGCACCGGAAACGGGTGAATACACCTTCTATCTTGCAGCGGACGATTCCGCCGAACTGCTGCTGAGCCCCACGGAGAAGGACTGCGATTTGAAAAAGCTCTGCGAGGTGCCGTACTACATGCCCCGCCACCACTTTGCCCCCGGCAGGAGCTCGGCTAAGGTGAAGCTGGAAAAAGGTAGAAAATACGCACTGGCCGTGCATTTCAAGGATGCAGTGAAGGATGACCACGTGGCCCTGGCCTGGGAGGGTCCGGGAATCCCGAGATCCATTATCGACACCGCCTGGCTCACGCCCCGTATGGCTCCCGGGCTCGAGAAGATATGGGAGCAGACCATCATTCGCGAGGTAAAGGGTAAGGGGCTGATAAACAAGTTGCTCAGCCTTTCCGCAGCTGAAGCAAATGACTGGGTGATGAGTCTTTCCAAGGATGATATGCCGGTGATGATGGAGGCACTGCAAACTATCCTTGGTGACCTGCAGAGCAAGGGCGATGAAGCCTTGCGTGACGGGCTGCGAGACTTCGCCAAGGTGGCGCAGGGCATTAACGCCTCTGCAGCATCTCCGGTATATCACCCAGTGGCCCGGCAGTTGCTCTTCATGGAAGAGGCCTGGCTGAAATCGCTCACAACGGAGGAGCTTTCCCGGCTCGGCGCACACCGCATGGCTGAGACACTCGGTAAAATTGCGCCCGGAGCCCCCCCCTGTAAGCTCACGCAGAAACTGAACTCCGCCGGCGACAAGTGGCGGGAGGAATATGTATCCCTCGGTCTGTATGCCGCACCAGGAAAGCCTGTAACCGTCAACATTCCCAGGGAACTTGCCGGCAAGGGACTGGAGGTTCAGGTGGGCCACCACTTCCCCGAAAAGCATCTGCCGCTCATCAGCATGCCGGGAACTTCCCGCTGGTTCAAGCTGAACAAGGAAAATACCACCCTGGTGAGTCCGCACGGCGGCATCATGCTGCTCATGGTGCCCAAGGGCGTAGAACTGAAGAACACTCCCGTCTGCATTGACGGCGCACTGCAGGCCCCACGATTCATCCTGGGGCAGCATACAGATGAGGAGTGGAAGGAACTGCGCAAGGCCCCTGCCCCCTGGGGCGAACTGGTAAGCGAGCACCTGGTGCTGCTGGTGCCGCGCGACCTGCTGCAGAAACTGGATAATCCCACTGCGCTCATGACCTGGTGGAATGCGAACAACCGCGACCTGGAGGATTTCTATGCCTACTATCCCAAGGTTCCCTTCCGCATGCACTCCGGGCTCTATGCCGAGGAAGGTCTATCCTACTGGCCGCTGCACTGGGATGTGCAGAATGTGCCCAATCTGCTGGATCTGGAGGCCATGAAGGCCACAAACTCCGCTCTCTTCCTGCACGAACACGGGCACCACTGCGATTTCTGGGAAATGGAGCTCTCCTTCTGGGCTGAATCCACCACCAACTGGGGCGGATACTACCTGAAGGCCCGCGAAGGCATGGCTTTCGACTGGAAGGACTCCCACGACCTGCACCTGCGCAACCTCTTTGACCCGAAGAACAAGGGCATGCTGGAAATCATGGAGGAAAAATGGTACAAGGTCAGCAACAAGGGCACACACCACTGGTCCTACCCCATCACTTCCATGATGATTGCCTATGCCGAGGACTTCGGCTGGAGCTGCGTAAGAACGGCCATCAAGCGCCTGCGCGACCAGAATGACCTGCTGAACAAGGCTGATTTCATCGGCACCTATGACCACGACCAGGCCAAGATTGACCGCTACCTGATTGCCCTCTCCGAGGCCGCCGGACACGATGTGCGCCCCTATTTTGCACACTTCAAGCTCTTCCCCTCCAGTGGCACAGTGGTATATCTGGATAAGCAGAAGCTGCCGAAGTGGGATGCCACCTACTGGGTGCAGCCCAAGCAGACAAGCACCAGCAAGAACACCCCGCTCACCCTCCCCTGCGGCGCAGCAGAACTGCTGAGCCATGCCAAGGGCTCCGGTATCCGCTGGCAGAAGAATACAGCCAAAGGAGGCAAGGTCGAGTACCTTCCCAAGGGCGAGGCCATCTATACCCCAGCTCCCGGTTTCAGCGGGGTAGACACCCTCACCTACGAGCTGTCCAACGAATACGGCACCACCGCCAGAAAGGCTATCGAAATAAAAGTAGATTAAACACCACTGTCAGAGCCACGGAACAGCACATGCAGGCTGTGAATAAGCTTCCAGCCTCATGTGCTGGTGTGGTATCCTTCCGCTGAACTCATTTAACAGCACCATGGTCTATATCGAGGAATTTTCCATTCCCTCCCCGCAGGAGGAAGAGCAGTGGCTGAACTACAACTACGATGCTCACTGCACCAGGCAATATTACCCCTTCCAGGTGTTTGACTCCCCGATGCCCCGCCTGAAAATGGGGAATATCACCATTCTGTACGGAGGCAACGGCTCCGGAAAGACCACGCTGCTGAATCTGATGTGCGAAAAACTGGGGCTGCCGCGCAGCACCCCTTACAATCGCACCCCGTTCTTCGGCGATTATGTGGATTTGTGCCGCCTGCGCATGGCCGGCGAGGAAACAGGCTACCCGGAGAAACTGCCCTACGAAAGCCGCTTCATCGGCAGCGATGACGTATTCGAACACATCCTGCGGCTGCGGGAGCAGAATGATGCCCGCAATCTGGCAGCCGAACGGGCAGCACAGCGCTGGGGCAGAGAAAACTCGCAGCATATGCGGCTGGACAGCGAGAAACAGGGCGGATACGATGCTTTTCTGAGCCACATGAAGGCACGCCGCAGCACGCGCACCCGCTTTGTCCGCGAACACACAGAAGCGGCTGAGCGTGAGCACTCCAACGGTGAAAGTGCCTTCATCTATTTCACCCAGGCCATCGCGGAGCGTGGGCTCTACCTGCTGGATGAGCCGGAGAACAGTCTCTCCCCGAATCTCCAACTTGATCTCGTTGATTTTCTTTCATCCAGCGCCGTATGCGGTGCCCAGTTGATTATCGCCACTCACTCACCGCTGCTGCTGAGCATTCCCGGCGCGCGCATCTACGACCTGGATCACCGTCCCATCAGCTCGCGGCCGTGGTACGAGTTGGAAAACGTACAGCTGCTCTTCCACTTCTTCAACGAACACCGCCGGCTCTTCCTGAACGAATAGGGAAGCCGTACCCCTGTCCACCATTTTCCGGGCTTCTACATATTTTCCATAGTGCGGCAGCATATGTGATTTTCATTGACAAACGCTTTAATTATGCGTAATATCAGCGCACCATGAAGAAGCGACTCCGCAAGAAATACCGCGTTGGTGAGTTCAAGGAACTCTGCTTTGAATTTTCCTTTGATTACAAAGGCGATGTAGCAGCCCCCGAGTGCGAGCAGTTCCTGCACGACCTCATCGAAGGCTGCATCGAGGCCAATGGCCTTGATTGCGAGGGCAATATCACGGACGATGGCTGCAGCATCATTGCCAAGGCCGTAGATCCCACCCAGACCAGCGAGGCCCAGCGCCTTGCCGTGAAGAGCTGGCTTGAGGCCCGCAGCGATGTGGAAATCAAGAGCTTCGGCGAGCTGCAGGATGCCTGGTACTCCTGCTGCTGATTGCCATTTCCCCCTATCAACAGGCCATGGCAGGCGGCCTTATAGCCTGCCACACCCCATTTTCTAATGAACGAGAACGAGCCTAAGCAGAAGAAAGACGTCATCTATGCAAAGGGTCTCAAAGGCGTTATCGCCACCGAGACCGGGTTGAGCGATGTACGCGGTGAGGAGGGGCACCTCCTGTACTGCGGCTATGAGATTGAAGACCTTGTGGACCTTTGCAGCTTCACGGAGATTATTTACCTTCTCCTGAACAAGCGCCTCCCCAACCGCGAGGAACTTGAAGGCCTGCAACTGCGCCTGCGTAATGACCGCGAACTGCCCCAGCCCATTCTCGATTTCTTCAAGACGGCCACCAAGACGGCCCGCCCCATGAGCGCGCTGCGCACCGCCGTTTCCATGCTCGGCATGTACGACGACCGCACGAAGGACCCCAGCCAGATGAAGGAAATCGGTCTTTCCCTCATTGCCAAGCTGCCGGTCATGGCCGCCTACTACTACCGCATCTGCCAGGGGCTGGAGCTGCCGCCCATCCGCACCGACCTGGGTGAGGCCGAGCACTTCCTGTGGCTGCTGAAGGGCACCGAGCCCGACCCCGCAGAAGCCCACATTCTGGACGTGGCCTACATTCTGCACGCCGACCACGGCATGAATGCCTCCACCTTCTCTGCCCGCGTAACCGCCTCCACGCTGTCCGACATGTACTCCGCCATCACCTCCGCCATCGGCTCCCTGAAGGGACCGCTGCACGGTGGTGCCAACGAAGCCGTTATCGAGATGCTCAAGGAAATCGGCGAGGAAGAGAATGTGGAAGAATACATCAACCGCAAACTGGCCAACAAGGAGAAGATTTTCGGCATCGGCCACCGCGTGTACCGCACGCTGGACCCCCGCGCTCCCCTTCTGCGCCGCATCGCCATCCGTCTCACCCAGACCATCGGCGAGCCGAAGTGGATTCGCATGAGCGACCGCATCGCCAAGATTATGCGAGCCCGCAAGAACCTGAATGCCAACGTGGACTTCTACTCCGCCACGGTGTACTACAGCCTGGGCATTCCGACCCGCATGTTCACCACGCTGTTCGCCATTGCCCGCGTGGCCGGCTGGGTGGCTCAGATTCTGGAGCAGCTGGAGGACAACACCCTGTACCGTCCGCTGGCTGCTTACAAGGGACCGGACGATCCCTTGCTGGTGCCCATGCTCGACATGCGCTGACCAAGCTTAAACAAAATCCCCGTTTCCAGAAGGAAGCGGGGATTTTTCTTACAGCTCGATTAAATCCATATCCGACGCTGACACCTCATCAAGCGCCAGAAGCTCAGTAATAATTCTGATGCGAGCAATTATTCTGCAGTACCAATCTCCGGCATGGGGTCGGGCTCCACATACTGCAGGTGCGGAGCAATCACGAAAGCCAGATACTGCTCATGAGTGGAATACAGCGGGAAACGCAGCAACTGAGCCTCGGCAGATGGTGCCTTGCCAGAAGACTGCTCCGCAGCATCATACGCGCATACCACAGCCTCCACATAGGCCTGCCAGGAAGTCTCAGCCTCGGCAAAGAGATGCCTGGCCTGATCCTGCACTGCATTGAAATGCGATTGCTCCACCGCGCCGGGAATAGGCACACCGGATACCAGGGAAGCGCCACGCTCCGTACCGAAGCAGGCCATCACCTCCTGGGCACAAAGGTGGAGATACCCCTGCCAGAGACGGGAGGCACGCTGGGCCGCATCGGCCCGAGCTTCATCTGTATGCTCAGTTTCATGAGCTAATTCGTGCACCATGAGCGGAGCCACAGGAGTATTCAGCAACTCGAGTTCAGCATCACCGCCCTGCAAATCCACCGTTCCTTCCTCATCTTCCTCATTACCATGAGTCTGGGGGCGGGCGGGCTGCTCCTCCTCTGCTTCAGGTTCCTCCACCTCGATTCCCCAGGGAACCGCAAAGAGCACACTTTGAAAATCCTGCCGGTATTCACGGCGCAGTTCATTGCAGAAATGCAATTTGCAATCCCGCACGGTTTCGGCATCCTGCGAACAGGCCACCATGCCCAGCTGAGACATCACAAAACGCATCTGCGCCTCATAGCAACGCTGAGCCGCAGCAAAGGCAGCCTGCGCAGCTGCCCGGGTGCGCGTCTTCTCCTCCGCATCCGCCTCGGGTGAATGCTCCCACAGGTTCAGAACCGCCGTCAATTCGGCCTGAATTTCCGACCAGAACTTCTTATCCTCCTCAGAGAGGCCGGTGTATCCGGCACGGGCGGCATCCAACCTGCGTTTGCAGGCAGCCCGTTCATTCTCAACAGATTTCTTTTCCGCAGCAGAGCGAGCCGTGCGGGCTCGGGCATCCAGATAGCGGTTAAACTCCGCCATGCGGTCCGCATAGAATTGATTCACAGCGGCATTCTGCCCAGATGCCGAACAGGCCAGAGCAAACATCATCAGCGTGTGAAACATCCTGCGCATGCACACAGTCTACCATATCGCCCTGCCAGTGCAAGGAAAAAGCCCGGATTCCGGCTGAAACTGTGGCATACGGGGCAGTATGCATCATTTCACCCTTTCCCGGCCGCAGCACATATGCTAAAGTGAGCCATCGACACGTTATGGACACCCCCAAGAACTACTACATTCCCACCGTCATCGAGAAGACCAGCCAGGGCGAGCGCGCCTATGACATCTACTCCCGTCTGTTGCTCGACCGTGTTATCTTCATCGGCACGGAAATCGATGACACTGTGGCCAATTCGGTGATTGCCCAGCTTCTCTTTCTGCAGATGACTGACCCGAAGAAGGACATTCACATCTACATCAATTCCCCCGGTGGTTCCGTAACCGCAGGTCTGGCCATCTACGACACCATGCAGTTCGTTTCCTGCGACATCAACACCTACTGCATCGGCATTGCGGCCAGCATGGCCTCCGTTCTGCTGGCTGCCGGCACCAAGGGCAAGCGCTTCTGTCTGCCGAACTCCCATGTGATGATTCACCAGGTGCGTGGCGGCGCCCAGGGCACAGCGGCCGATGTGGAGCGCACCATCAAGTTCATGTTCAGCCTGGACAAGCGTCTCACCGGCATCCTTTCCCAGCACACCGGCAAGGATTTTGACACCGTGAAACAGGACCAGGACCGCGACAACTACATGACAGCCGAGGAATCCCTCGCCTACGGTCTGGTGGACCGCATCCTGGAGCACACGCCCACGCAGAAGAAGTAACCCCTGCACCTCATGGCTAAAAAGACTAAGATATGCTCTATCTGCGGCGGTGCAGAGAATGATGGGCGCCCCATGCTCACGCTGGATGGCACCCACATCTGCTTCCAGTGCGTGGAGGGCATGACCTACCACATGTTCCGCTCTGAGATGGGCGATGTGGCAGCAGACCGCATTCTGGCACTCATCAAGGGCACGCACCCTGAAATCGTGCCGCAGGAGAAGACAGATGACTCCCCCGTGCTGGAGGTGCAGACCATCAACCAGGATGAGCTGCCCACCCCCGAACAGATGCACAGGATGCTCGATGCCTACGTCATCGGCCAGGAGCGGGCCAAGCGCACCCTCTGTGTAGCCGTTTATAACCACTACCTGCGCCTGCGCCAGCCCAAGACGGACGACGGCGTGGAAATCGAGAAGAGCAACATTCTCATGGCAGGTTCCACCGGCAGCGGCAAGACCCTGCTGGCCAAGACCCTGGCAAAGATTCTGGACGTTCCCTTCTGCATCGTGGACGCCACCACGCTGACGGAGGCCGGCTACGTGGGCGAGGACGTGGAAAACATCGTGCTGCGTCTCCTCCAGGCTGCTGATATGAACGTGGCCAAGGCGGAGCGCGGTATCATCTACGTGGACGAAATCGACAAGATTGGGCGCAAGACGCAGAATGTCAGCATCACCCGCGACGTATCCGGCGAGGGCGTGCAGCAGGCTCTGCTCAAGATTGTGGAAGGCACGGAATGCAACATTCCGCCCAAGGGTGGCCGCAAGCACCCGAACGAGCAGTACATCCGCGTGAACACGGAGAATATCCTCTTCATCTGCGGTGGCGCCTTTGTGGGGCTGGAAGGTATCATCCGCAAGCGCATCGGTTCCTCCGCCATGGGCTTTGCCGCCGTTGAGGAAGACCGCGACGCCAAGGAATACACCGAGGAGGAGATTCTCTCCAAGGCTATGCCGGAGGACTTCTTCATGTTCGGCATGATTCCCGAACTCATGGGCCGACTGCCCATCTTCACCCCGCTGACCACCCTCACCGAGGAGCAGCTCATGCACCTGCTCACCGAGCCGAAGAACGCCCTCGTGAAGCAGTATACCAAGCTCATGGCCATGAACAACGCCAAGCTGAAGGTAGAAGAAGCAGCCCTGCGTGCCATGGCCAAACAGGCCATCGAACGCGGCACTGGCGCCCGCGCCCTGCGCGGCATCTTCGAGAACCTGATGCTGGATGTCATGTACAAGGTACCGAGCGACAAGACCATTGAGACCGTGACCATCACGGAGGATGTGGTGCTGGGCAAGGCCGAACCTAAAATCAAACGCCGCAAGGCGACATGCAAGAAGTAACATGCTGGTACTGGGAATCGAATCGAGTTGCGATGAAACCGCCGTGGCCCTCATGGAGGACACCGGCAGCGGGCAGCCGCAGCTGCTCAGCTCCGTCATCTCCACGCAGATTCCCCTGCACCGCATGTACGGCGGCGTGATTCCCGAGCTCGCCTCACGCAATCACTCTGCCAATCTGCCCGCCGTGCTGCAGGAGGCGCTGGAAAAAGCCAACCGCAGCATTCACCAGGTGGATGTTTTTGCCAGCACAGCCGGTCCCGGTCTGGTGGCTGCTCTGCTGGTAGGCAACACCGCCGCCAAGGCTCTGGCTCTGGCTGCCAGCAAACCCTTTGTCGCCGTCAACCACCTGGAGGGGCACATGCTTTCCCCCTTCATCACCCACCCGGCGGGGCTCATCCCCCATCTGAGTCTGGTGGTAAGCGGCGGCCACAGCCTCATCATTGACGTTCAGGGCGCAGGAAACTACACCCTGCTGGGCCGCTCCCGCGATGATGCCGCCGGCGAGGCTTTCGACAAGGTGGCCAAGATGCTCGACCTTCCCTACCCCGGCGGACCAGAAATCGACAAACTGGCCGAAAAGGGTGACCCGGAGCGTTTCAAGCTGCCGCGTCCGATGACGCACGAGGATCACCTGGACTTCTCCTTCTCCGGGTTGAAGACTGCTGTACTCTACACCCTGCCCAAACTGGCAGCCAGTGGCAATCCTCATGATCTGGATGAACAGACCATGTGCGACCTCTGCGCCGGTGTACGCCAGGCCATCATCGATGTGCTGCTGCACAAGGCCATGAAGGCCATGCGCAAGACCGGCCACAAGGTGCTGGCTGTTTCCGGCGGTGTTTCCTGCAACACCGGTCTGCGCCGCCAGCTTCAGGAGGCCTGCAGGCGCCGCCGTATCGAACTCATTCTGCCCCCGAACAGCCTCACCACCGACAACGCCGCCATGATTGCCTTTGCCGGCATGCTCCGCGCCAAGGCCGGTGATTTCTCCCCGCTCGACACCCCGGTCGACCCGAATCTCAAACTTGCAGGTGTGCAATTAAGAAAATAAGCCATGGGATTAAGGGAAAAACTGGATGAGATTCTGCCGGCGATTCTCCCCGGAAACGCGGAATCAGCCATCAAGGGTAAGGAGCTGATTGCGCGAGTGCGCGAGGTGCTGGGTGATGAGTACTCCGACCACTCGCTGCGCTCGCAGTTCTCCTTCATGGTGCTGGATGCAGATTCCTGCCTGGCTCGTGTGGAAAATGGCCAGGGCTATTACCTGCGCAGTGATGGCGATGAACCCAATCTCCAGAATGTCTTTGGTGGCAATGCAGAGGGTGAAACCGCCCTGCACAAGGCCATGGCCCTGGCTGTGCGCCTGTACGACACTGCCGGACAGGGCGTCTTCGTCTACCCGGTAGATGAGGAGGAAAGCTGGGGACACCCGGATTTAGTAGCCGTGCAGTGGCCGGCCGGCGCCTGGGATGAAGAAGGAGCCTACATCATGGAGGGAGAGGCTGAGGAACTTTCCTTCCGCGCTATCTGCGTGGGTTTTGCTGAGGATGAGGAAAGTTGCCGACAGGCTTTTTTCCGCGCACTGGCCTGCGGGCAGTGGGCGCAGGAATGCGAACTGCTGCTCCTGCCCGGCGCCACAAACGAGGATGAACTCACCGACCTGGCCACACGCTATGGCGTAGGTATCCGCTGTCTGGATGCCGATGAGGATGCTCTGGCCGAAATGCCCCGGGCAGATGAAATTTTCCGCCTGAGCACCGATGATGCCCGCACCCTGCTGGCCAGTCTGCCGCAGACCACTCTGGCTCGCCCGAGACACAAGGCTCTTTCAGCCCGCGCCGCTGCCGCTATGCCGGATACGGCCGTAGTACTTCAGTGGGCCCGCGGCTGTGCCACCCGCGGACGAGTTGAATCCTTTGAACACCGGGTAGCCGTCAATTGATATGGTCAAGTCCTTCATCCAGAAACTGGTAGGAAGGCGCGCCAACAGGCTTCTGCTGGTGCTGGGGCTCCTGCTTACCGTATTCGCTTTGTACAAGCTGGTACGCACCGCCATATATGTGCACGAAAGCATCGTAGTCACAGCCACGGTGACAGACGTACTCCAGAAACCGTTTGAATCCACCGCCGAAGCGTTGGAACACGGCAACCTGGCAATGGGAGGCAGCACATCCTACTCACCTATTGTACGCTACACCGTGCCGGGAGGGCTTGTCATCGACCGCATGATGACAGATGCCGATGATACGGACTACACAGTGGGCCAGCAGGTAGAGGTTATTACCCCAGCCCTTGATCCCAGCCGGGCTCATGTCAACAAGTGGAAGTTCATATGGGGCTGGGAGTGCATGCAGCTGGGTACCGGCGTGCTGATGACCCTGCTTGGATTTGCCCTGAAGGAACGTACAACGAAATCCCAGGACAACAAGCGCCCCCGCAAACAGACAAACCGGAAAAGGCAGAATACGGCCTCTGCAGCACCGCGCAAGCGGTCACCTCGTAAAAAGAAGAGCTGAAACCTCCCCCCCATGGCACAGGTATTTTCAAGGCTTCCGGTGCAGAGTATCCAGAGCGGTGAATTGCTGGTATACAAGGCAATGACACAGCTCCCGGAGGACTGGGTGGTATTCCACAGCTGCATGGAGGACTACCAGGACGGCAACTACTACACGCACTACGAGGCCGATTTTGTGGTGCTGGTGCCGGAACGCGGACTGGTAGTCATCGAGGTAAAGGACTGGCCGCAGATTTGTGTTCAGAACGGCCGCTGGATGAGCCGCAAATCCGGCCATGAGGAATGGACATGCCATAAACGTTCACCGCTGGAACAGGCAGATATTGCACTTCATAAGCTGATGAACAGTCTGGTGCGCTGTGCCTGTCTGCCTAAGAATCCGGGCAAATGGCCGGAACACAGGCACATGGCTATTCTCACCCGGGGCGAGCCCACGGGAGAAGGCAGGCATAACCTTCCCTTCGGCTCGCTCTACCTCTGCGGAATGGAAGCGCTGAATAACCTGCAACGCAGTATCGAGTCACTCTTTGTACTGAACCAACCGGAGCGGATGTCAGGCCGCAGAGTGAGCAGAATTGCAGAAGTTCTCGCGCCCAGTGTCCTCTTCCGCATGAGTCTGCAGAACTACCTGCAGGAGATGGATACTACCACCGCTCCGCTCCTGGAGCTGCTGCCAGCCCTCTATGAAAGCAAGGGCGGCATCCGCGTGGAAGGCTGCGCCGGAACCGGCAAAACCGTCATGGCCTGTGCCGAGGCTGCGCGACAGGCAGCAGACATGCCACGCGACGGGCGCCACCACATCCTGATGCTCTGTTTCAACCACGCCATGGCTGATGAACTGAGGCAGCATCCCCTGCTGGCAGAGCAATCAGATATCCTGCAGGTGAGCACCTTCCACGATTTCTGCATCGAGCACATTCTCCTTCCCCGGCAGCTGGGGCACATGGTCAACTATGACGGCGCGGGCGACCGTTTACCGGAAGCCACCCTGCACCACATGCTCACCCTGCCGGAACTGCCGGAGTTTGATGCCATCTTTGTGGATGAAGCACAGGACTTCCGGGATATCTGGTGGCGGATTATTCATGCCATGCTCAGCGAGGGCGGAAAACTCTACATCTTTGCTGACAAGTATCAGGATTTATACGGCCGGTACCACCAGCTTCCGGAACTACCCACCCGCGTGCGACTGAACGCAAACCTGCGCAATGCCCGCCAGATTGCCGGGTATAGCCGAGCCATGCTGCCCGAGGCGGAGCAGAATATGTCCATTCTTCCCATGACCGGGGACGATATCCACATCTGCGCCCCGGCTGACACGCCACAAGAACGCGCCGCGGAGATTCGGCGCATCATCCGGCAGCTGATGCAGGGACCGGAAAAGGTGCAGCCCAGGGATATCGTGGTTCTCTCTCCATGGAAATGCACCAGGACCGACCGTTGCAGCCTGCCCCTCGTTCCCGGGCTGGCCACTGCCCCGGCTGATGAAACACCGGCCCTGGCTGCTGTGCGAAGGGCAAACTGCCGACGAGCAGATGCCACAGAGATTTTTTCCTCAACCATCAAATCCTTCAAAGGTCAGGAGGCCGCATACGTCATCGTTACCGATGTCATCGGACTGGGCGAGAGCCGTGGTTTCGATTTGAAGGAACTCTACACCGCCTGTACACGGGCCCGCTACGGGCTCTACATCGTTCCCACCACCACCGGCAAAGCGCTGGTCGACTCCTTCTTCTCCGTCTCATGAAACACTTCACCCTCTTTCTTTTTGCGGTAGTCAGCCTGTGTCTGGACTCCTGCAGATACATGAAATCCGGCCCCTACAAGGGATACCGCATCACCAACGATGAAGCCGTGCCCGCCAGCAACTATGGCGGAGCACCTTACAAAAAGCAACGCTAATTCCACTCCATGAAGAAACTCCTTTTTGTCCTCCTGCTTCTTGCTCTGCTGCCCTGTGCCCTGGCCGCAGAAGCCAGGCGCGTACTCATCATCGGCAACAGCTACACCTTCTACAACCGGCTGCCCGAAATGCTCGAGGCCCTGAGCAAGAAAACTTCCCACCCGCTGGTCGTACATTCCTACACAGCCGGCGCCATGAGTCTGCACGGCTTTCTGACCATGCCGGAGCATGCCAAGGCCCGCAAGCTGCTGGAAAGCGGCAATTACGACTGGGTCATCCTGCAGGACCAGAGCCAGACCCCGGCCTACAAACCGGAGGAAACACTTTCCTCTGTACAGCAATGGAGTGCAATCGCCCGCCAGAGCAAGACGAAGGTGCTTCTTTTCCTCACCTGGGCCCATGCCAACCGCCAGGACAGGAACATGCAGCCCATGCAGGACATGCAGGAACGCACCAGCACCACCTACTGCAAGGCTGGACTGAACAGCAAGGCCCGCGTGGCTCCTGTAGGTGAGGCCTGGGCCGCCTGGTACCGCAAGAATCCTGAGATTTCTCTCTACGACAAAGACGGCTCGCATCCGAACCCCGCAGGCTCGTATCTGGCCGCCTGTGTCCTGCACGCAGCCATCAGCGGCAAGGCTCTCAAGAGCATTCCGGGAACCCTCCGCGCTGGTGGGCGCACCCTCGTCAGCATTCCCGCAGCTACTGCCCGCGAGTTGCAGAAGACAGCCAACCGCACGATGAAGGGCTTCACCCCGGAATCGTATCTTGAGAAGCAGGAACAGAAATCCGCCTCACTTCCGTCTGCGGCAGATATCAAGCAGGTGCTCAGGAAGAACATGAACATCAAGGAGCTCATGGAGCTGACTGGTAAACCGGTCATGGTCACCAGCAATGCGGGCCGAAAAACCTACCAGTTCCAGCTGCAGGACAATGCCGAGCTCTGTGCCTACTGTACCTCAGCTGGCCGAATCCAGCAAATCAGCATTGCCGCGCCCGGCCGGATGGCTGACATAATTGATTTGAGCGAATTGTAGCACTTGTTTTTAGCTTGACCCAGCTCCAGTATCTGTTAGGATAAGGAGCATGAAACTGAGTACCTTTGTTTCGCTGACTCTCCTGACAGCAGGTGGCCTGCTTGCCAATGATTTACAGAAGCTGGCCGATAACCTGCAGGTAAAATCTCCCGCTGCCGACAGCAAGCAACTTTCCATTCCCCGTGCCAAGGGTGCGGATGTGCGACTTCTGGCTGCTGACTATGAACAGCTCATCAGCCCGTCCGGCGCTATCACCCGCCCGTATTCCGATACGCCGGTACGCGTCAGTTTCGAACTGAAGAAGGGCAATCAGAAAGCCGTCAGCCGCGATTACGAAATCATCATCAAAGGCACAGGCAAGGCCGGTTCCAATCCGAAGCCGCAGGTACTCCCGGATCTGCTGAGCTGGCGTGGCGGCAAGGGGAACTGGGAGCTGCCCAAGGAGATTCGTGTATATGGCAAGGCTGATTTCATTCCTGAGTTCATCCGCGAACTCAATGTAGTGCTGCCGGAAGGTTACAAGGCCGTGCGCGCCGAATCCAAGGAGACCGCCGAAATCAATTTCGAACAGCAGAAGGGACTGGCTGCCGAAACCTATCAGCTGATTATTGATAAGAAGGACGGCGTCAGTGTGAAGGGCGGCAGCACCACAGGGCAGTACTGGGCCACGCGCACCCTGCTGCAGATGCTGGTGCAGAATCCCGCCGCCCTGCCCACCGGAAGAGCCCTGGACATGCCGCGCTACAGCCTGCGAGGCTTCATGCTGGATGTAGGCCGCCTGCCCATCCCCATGGACTACGTGAAGGATGTGGTGCGTGTCATGGCCTGGTACAAGATGAACGACCTGCAGCTGCACCTGAACGACAACTATATTTTCCACGAGCACTACGTAAACGCCGGTGAGGACCCGCACAAGAAGTCCTACTCGGCCTTCCGCATGGAAAGCACTGTGAAGGGCAAGGACGGCACCCCGCTCACCGCCCAGGATTTGTTCTACACCAAGCGCCAGTTCCGCGAACTGGTGAAATTTGCCCGCGAGCGCGGTGTGAACATTGTGCCGGAGTTCGACGCGCCCGGCCATGCGCTTTCCTTCACCCGAGTACGCCCGGACCTCATTTACCAGGGACCGATGCGCCACCATGACAAGCGCCGCTGCGAAATGCTGGATGCCGCCAATCCCGCCACGCTCAGCTTCATCAACCACGTGTGGGATGAATACCTCATGGGTAAGAACCCCGCTTTCGAGGGCTGCAAGGTCGTGCATGTGGGTGCAGACGAGTTCTTCGGCGATGCCGAGGACTACCGCCGATTCGCGGACGGTCTGCTGGGCCACATTCTGAGCCGCAAGCACACCCCGCGCATCTGGGGCAGCCTGCACGCCAAGCCGGGCAAGACACCGGTGCGTTCCAAGGGAGTGCAGATGAACCTGTGGAGCAAGGACTGGGCCCTTGCCTGGGAATCCGTGTCACAGGGGTACGATGTCATCAACACGCATGATGCCGCCCTTTACGTCGTTCCCTTTGCTGGCTACTACCGCGCCGACAAGAACCTGCGCGGCCTTTATGACAACTGGCTGCCCAACAACATCGGCAGAGAATGGCTGCCGGCCGGTCATCCGCAGCTGCTGGGTGCCACCTTCGCCATCTGGAACGACGAGATTGACCGCCTGCACAAAGGCTATGGTTCCTGTGACCTCTGGGATACCATCAGCAGCATGGTGGATGTTCTTTCCCAGAAGATGTGGGGGCAGCCCGGTAATCCCCGCAGCTTTGATGAGCACCGCAGTCTCGTGGAAAAGCTGGACCATATTCCCTATTGCAACCCGCTGCACCTGAACGATACGCAGTTCAGCATCACGCCGGAGCTCACCCCCATGCGCCTCCACAAGGGCTCCAAGGGACCGGAATATCACCTGACCATGGAGCTGCTCATGCCCGAAGCCCCCGTTCCCGGCGAGGAGCAGGTGCTGCTGGGCTCCCGCCAGGGACAGTTGCTGGCCGCCGGCAAGGATGGCCGCATCACCCTGCGCCGCTCCGATACCATCGAGTTCGCCTTCAATGCCAAGCTCCCCGTGGGCAAGCGCGTGAAGCTGGAACTAATCGGCACCATGGGCAGGACTGAGCTGCTGCTGGACGGCGTATCTGCCGGCGAGCCGGAGAACGTGCGCTTCCCCCTGCGCCAGGATGAGCGCATGAGCACCTTCATCCTCCCGCTCGAATCCCTGGGCAGCTCCTTCAACGGCAAGGTATTCAGCATGGAGGTGAAATAATCACTCCTCCCCTTTCCCGCAAAAAGGCGACCCGATGGGTCGCCTTTTTTTCGCCTCAGGGATTTGCCTCCCATTGCGGTACTGGAAGCCTATACAGGCTCCTGCGGAGCGGACAAGTTCAGACAGACCAGGGAGCAGCATTATACGCAGCATCAATAGCCGAGGCGAGAAGGTTCTTCACCTCCTGCACCTGAGGAATGCCGATAAGGCCGCGTGGGATGCGCTGGCCGCCATCCTCCACATAATCAAAGACAATATCACCACTGCCATCCGGGCGCTCATTCACGTCCTGAATAAGCCCGAGCATAAGGAACCATTCCTGCACCTCACCTTGCGGGGGAAGCACCAGCACGCGCCTGGCAGTGATGGCATATACAGCGGGCACCCCGGCGGGTACTGGCTTGCTGCCAAAAAGCCGGGCAAGGAAGCAGGTCTTCGGAGCGGCTGCAACGGCACCGCCACAGCCCTGCCAGAGGGGAGTCTCCCCCTCGCGCAGAGCGGCAGCCAGGCGTGCCTGTTGTTCAGGATTCAGAGTCATTATCGCAGGAACATGCGCAGAAGGCAGGCCTTCAGCTTGTTGTACGGCTGATAGCGGAACGGAAGGTCAAGCCAGTTGGCCTTCTTGAGAATGGACTTGTAGTGCGTAAAGGTATCGAAACCATCCTTGCCATGGTAGGAGCCCATGCCGCTGTCGCCGATGCCGCCGAAGGGCATGCCGTGTACCGCCAGATGAACGATAGTGTCATTCACGCAGCCGCCACCGAAGGACAGGTGCTGGCGGAAGCAAGTCTCTGTGTTCTTATCCGTGGTGAAGAGATAGGATGCAAGCGGACGCGGACGGGAAAGCACAAAGTGCTCCACATCCTCCCACTTGTGCCAGACAAGCATGGGCAGAATCGGCCCGAAGATTTCCTCCTTCATGCTGGCGGAATCCGGGGTAACTCCATCCAGCAGAGTAGGCTCGATGCGCAGTGTCTCCGGGTTCCCCTGCCCGCCCACCACCGGCGAGGCGTCATCCATGAGCCCCATCAGGCGGTCGAAATGACGCTTCGTGATGATGTGGGTCAGCTTATCGTTCTGCACCGGGTGGTCGCCCAGCATCTCCGCCACAGCCTCGCGGAACGCAGTCACAAACTCATCCTTGCAGCTGCTGTGAATCAGCAGGTAATCCGGGGCCACACAGGTCTGGCCGGCATTCAGAATCTTGCCGAAGGCCACACGGCGGGCTGCTACCTTGATGTTGGCTGTCGAATCAACGATACAGGGGCTCTTGCCACCCAGCTCCAGGGTGACGGGGGTCAGATGACGAGCGGCAGCCTCCATGATTCCATGGCCCACATTGGGGCTGCCGGTGAAGAAGATATAGTCAAACTTCTCCTCCAGCAGAGCATTGCAGTTCTCGCGGCCACCCAGCACCACCTTCACATACTCCGGAGGGAAAATGCTGCCCAGCATCTCAGCCAGCACGCCGGAGGTAGCGGGCGTGGTGGAGGAAGGCTTGACCACGCAGCAGTTGCCGGCGGCAAGCGCAGCAATGAGCGGATCCAGACACAGCAGCACCGGGTAATTCCACGGGCTCATGATGGGCACCACACCGTAGGGATTAGCCTCCACACGGCAGGAGGAAGGGAAATGAGCCAGTGAAGAACTCACTCGGCGGGGCCTGCTCCACTTGCGCAGGTTCTTCAGCGTGTCGCGCAGGCTGCCCAGCACCAGGCCGATTTCGCACATGTAGCCCTCCGTGGCGCACTTGCCCAGGTCGGCATGCAGCGCCTCGCTGATGCGGGGTTCCCACTCGCGGATGGTCTGCTGCAGCTTCTTGAGAGCGCGGCGGCGGAACTCCACATCGCGGGTGATGTGGGTCAGAAAAAACTTACGTTGTGACTCTACAATCTCGTGCATATCAGTAAGCAGCGTTAAGGATTTCGATAACCTGGGCTTCATCGGCAGCACGCGGGTTCACGATAAGTGCACCATCGTTCACAGCAAACTCGGCAACCTTGGCAAAATCGTCCTGCTTCACCCCGGCCTCGCGCAGAGTAAGCGGCAGACCGCAAGCGGCATTCAGGCGGCGGGCCAGCTGCACCACAGCATCGATAGCGGCCTCGGCGCGTTTGTCAGCCGGAGTAGCCATAGCGGCATCCATGCCTACCAGCCAGGGCAGCAGCGCGGCATAGCCGGCAGCGCAGTGGCTCAGGTTATAGCGCATCACATGCGGCAGCAGGATAGTCATGGCCACGGCATGCGGCACATGGCACACACCACCCAGGGCGTGACCAATGGCATGCACGGCACCCACCATGCTGTTGGAGAAGGCCACACCGGCCATGGTGGAAGCCACAGCCATGGCGTAGCGGGCCTTCCTGTTGCTGCCGTTGCGGGTAGCTTCCTCTACGTTCTCGCAGATAAGCTTGATGGCCGTGGTACCGTAAGCCGTGCTCATGGGATTGGCCTGCAGACAGGTGCAGGCCTCGATAGCATGCACCATGGCATCGAAACCGGTGCTGGCCGTAGCCTTGGGCGGCAGGCCCTCGGTCATGCGCGGGTCAATCACCGCGGCATCCGGCTGCACGAAGGGAGAAAGGAACTCCATCTTCACGCCGTTCTCATCGTTGCGGATAACGGCCACGCCCGTGCACTCGGACCCCGTGCCGGAGGTCGTGGGCACCACTACAAAAGGAATATGCGTGCCACGCACCAGGTTCTCCACCCCGCCAATGGCCAGGATGTCATCTGCATTCTGGGAAAGCACCAGACGCACGCCCTTGGCAGTATCAATCACCGAGCCACCACCCACGGCCACCAGGGCATCGCAGCCACTCTTGCGGTACAGGGCAGCAATCTCATTCACCACCTTGAGGGAGGAATCCACAGGAATGTCCGTGTAGGTGCAGGCCGGCTTGCAGCCTTCGGCCTCCATGGCATCCACCACCAGCTGCATGGTGCCGATTTTAGCCAGCACTGCATCGGAAAGAAGCATGGGAGCCTTGGAACCCAGGTGCTCCAGTTCGTTGGCAAGGCGCTCCAGAGCGGATTCACCGCAGAGCAGCTTGACGACATTCTGAAATTCGAAGTATTTATTCATGATTAGTTATAGCGACCAGTCAGGAACCCGCAGAGTACGCGCCCGTATACTCGCAGCGGGTTCACCTGCAAGGCGGGAATATCGGTAAGAATATGTTTCGTGATGAATTTCGGGAACAGGTAGCCCTCCACCAGGTTCACCAGGCGGGCCAGCTTCATCACATCTGCAATTTCACCCTGCATGCTGAAGGCATGCTGAGCATAGGCCTGGGCCAGGCCCATCTGCCCCGTGAACATACGGAAGGAAATGCCTGTGGACTTCAGACGCAGCGCACACACCGGCTTATCCAGGTGCTTCAGGTTATGCAGCTTGCCATCCTTCCACTGCACAAAGAGCTGGGGGGCATTATATCCCGTTTGCAGCGCGTAGCTCATGCCCTCCGGCATGCGGTTGAATTCGTCGCGCACCCGGGTATCCAGAGCATACAGCTCCACCAGAGCCGCATGCACCACGCGCAGCACGATGCCTACGGTCATTTTCTGCAAGGCAAGTTTCATGTGATTATTCTCCTCTCTGGGCAGCAGCGCGGTTCAGGCGGTCCATCATGGCAAGGCCGAGCCCCATCTTCGGCAGCTCTTCCGCCACAATCACATCCACCTCCTCGCATTCATCCATGGCGCGCATCACCGCAAAGAGACGCACAGCAGCCTCGGCCAGGCGGCCGCTGCCGGGGGAAAGCGGCATCACCTCATTCCAGCAATCCTGAGCAGCCAGCGGAGAATCACCCTGGTAGGTAATCAGGCCGTAGCGCACGCCTTCCTGCGGAGTGAACTCCTCCTTCGGGTCATGCAGCAGAAGCTGCTTGGTGGGGGCATAGTGGCTCTTCAGCATGCCGGGAGCATTCGGCGTGGCTGCCTCGATATCGCTGCCCTTGCCGGGCTTCACCACCTTGCAGATTTTGCGAAGCTTCTCGCGAGTCACAGGCCCCTCACGCAGCACGCGCACAGCGGGGTTGCCCTTCTCATCCAGACAGGGCTGCAGAATCGTGCTCTCCAGGCCTTCGGAGCAGGCACCGGCATCCAGCACCAAGGGAATGGAACCACCCAGTTCCTTCATCACAGCCGGGGCGCTCGTGGGAGAAATATGGCCGAAGCGGTTGGCACTCGGCGCAGCAATCGGGTGCCCCAGTGCGCGGGAAACCGCTCGCATCACCTCATGACTCGTCACGCGGCAGGCCACCGTGGGCAGTCCGCTGGTCACGATATCCGGCACGCATTCCTTGCGCGGCAGCACCAGCGTCATCGGGCCCGGCCAGAATTCCTTCACCAGCTTGTCCACCAGCGGCTGAAGCTCTGCCGGCACCTCGGTGATATCCTTCAGGGCCTTGCCATTCGGCAGATGGCAGATGAGCGGGTCAAAGCTAGGACGCCCCTTCACTTCAAAAACCTTCGCCACGGCATCCGGATTAAAAGCATCTGCTCCCAGACCATAAACAGTCTCCGTAGGAATAGCCACCAGACCGCCCTCTGCCAGCACGGCAGCGGCCTCCTTATAGATTTTGCGGCAATCCTCCAGCGGATCCACCTCAATCACACGAGTCTCCATGCCGCAATCTTAGACCACACTCCAACAAAAGTCAATCATAATGAAAAAGTTTCGTTACCGCCCATTCTAACATTCAGATTTTCCTTGCTTCTCGTCACCAACTGATTATAATGCAGGTATGAGCAAATTTCTCACCAGCCTGATTCTGGCCACCATCTGCACAGCCCACGCATTGACCGAAGCGGAGTTCGAGGCCCTCTACAAACGGACGGACAAGGATGCGGAAGCATGCTACAGGCTCTACCAGGCCTACCGGGATGGCGATGGCGTGGAAAAGAATGAGACCAATGCGCGCAAATGGCTGCTGGGGGCGCACATCAATGGCAAGCCAGTCTACAATGAAATTGCCAACCTTCCCTGGCGCAAGAAAGCCAAGCTGAAGCCGGGCCGCCAGCTCACGCCGCGTTTCAGCGAGGAAACGATTCGCGAAAAGAACAAGGAACTGAAAAAGGTAGCGGAGGGCGACCACCCGGATCTGCTGGAGATTGTCAACCTCGACTTCAACAAAATCAGCGCCAAGGAACGTGCCAGACTGTATGGCGACACATCGTTCAAACTGGTGCGTAAATTGCTCTCCGATGGAGCCGACCCCAATGCCGAGAACAAAGGCGGTGGTTCCGTTCTGGCCTGTTATATGGATAAGCCGGAAAACTACGAAAAGTACGCCCGCTTGTTCCTGGAGGCAGGTGCCGATTTGCATGCGCGAGACTCATCTGCCATTGCGACGGCTCTGACGTATATAGGTCCCAGCAGCGGTATCAAGCTGACTGCCCAGGGCAAAAAATACAGACAGAAAGCGGAAAAGATACAAGCTGCCAAGGTGGCGCATCTGCTGAAAAACGGCATGGATGTGAACATGTACGACACGACGGGTGCCACCATGCTCTGCATCGCATGCATGGGCGGTTCTCCTGAGACCATCGAGGCGCTGTGCAAGGCAGGCGCAGACCCCAACCAGAAATGCAGTAAATACGAAATTGCCTATCCCATCACGACCATCACCTACCGCAACACCATGATTGGCATTGTGGATGGCAACACCCCCCTCCTCTACTGCATCACCAGCGCCAAAATACAGTTGGTTCAAACCCTGCTGCGCTGCGGGGCTGACCCCGAGCAGACGAATGACAAGGGAGTCAAGCCTCTCGACTACGCCAAGCTCATGCACTCCAAAACTGAAGATCCCGATATACGGGCCAGACACGAGAAAATAATCACGATTCTGGAGGAGGCTATTGCCCGGAAAAATAATCCCGCCAGCGCCGAACCGGACAAAAAGAAGAAGAAAAAAAAGAAGAGCTGAGCCAATACTGACCATCCTGTTATGTCACGCTACACCCGGCGAGCCCTCAGCCTCCTCACTCTGTTCGGAGCAGTTGTTGCGGTCTGTTTCCATGGCCACGAGACACTGGGCAGAATGGCACAGTTCTTCAGTTATCTGAGCGGCATTCTGGCCTTTACCCTGGTCTTCAGCTATTACCGCAGCAGAAAGACAGCCCGCTACCAGAAGAAGCGGGGGAAACAAGCCACCCGGCCGGCAGACCACGTGGAACAGGCTATCCGCATCATGACCCTCCAGGATGATGGGCAGCGGCATTACGAAAATCTGCCCCCGGAGGCACGAAAGAAAAGCATCTTCGGCGGTAAGATGATTGACTAGCCGCGCCGTAACGGGATTGATTTTCCGTTACGGTCTGGACAGGATGCCCATGAAAAGCGGAGCCGTGCTACCGGAGAAATCAGTAATCATCCAGATGAAGGGGCGGTCCAGAACAACAGTCGGCGGCAAAGACCTGAAATTGGCAATGGCACCTGTGGCTGCGGCAGCCTCTGTTCCCTGCTCGTCCACCTTCACATAGCACTTCTGCAGAACCTTCGACAGGTAGATTGTGCCCTTGCGCATCGTGGTGAGCCTGGAAAAATCCGCACTGGCAAATATCTTCTTCAGCCCCATATTCTGCAGAGCCTTGTTCAGATTGACCGTGCCGGTTTCGATGGTGAAGGAAGGCATAATGACCCGTTTCCTTCCGCCGGCATCAGAAAGGCGGGCAAGCATTCCGGCATATTTCTCCTGAGTGAGCCCGGCAGCAAATTCCCTTACATCCCCCCTGGGGCAGATAGCGATGAAATAGCACGGATTCCCCGTCGACTTCGAGGTGGCATATGGCAAAGCCACAGCAACCCAGTCCTCCCCCTTGACTGCCGGGAACTTCGCCAGTCGGCTCATCATATTCACTTCTACAGTCTGGCCATCCTCCGTGGTGAATTCTCCGGCAAAGCTGCTATCCTTATCGAAGGGGAACTGCCACTGAGCCTTAAGATACATAGCATTAGTCGCCACAAAGGCAGTGAGCGACGACAAATCCGAAGGAGACACCAGATTCTTGATTAATCCCTTGGTATGCTCAGAAAACCAGGAGTTAATCGTCCTGGCCGCTTCTACGTTCCTGCCAAAATCAATGGAGACAACATCCTTCACCCCCGGCTGCAGCGGCAGCGTTTCCGCAACAAACATACCATCCGCCTGCTGTACGGGAATATTGAACTCTACCGAGTCCTTGCTCACAGGCAGGGTGCTGAGCTCTGCCAGGGTCTCGCCGGCGCTGTACTGCTTGAGAGTAGAAAGCACCGACTCCACCCCCACAGGGGATATCGCCACATTACCGCTGTTTTCCCTGACTACGGAGCGGAATAACTGAAGCGAAAAGGAATCCGGCTCCTGGGCAGGAGCTACAGACAGAATTCCCAGACCGAGGGTGGCTATCATACTGGCAAGCTTCATCTTCTGAAATAAGGTTGCTGACTCCAGTATACACCATCCATCCGCCGTTTCAAGGGAAAAGCAAGAAAAGAAACAAACAGCCAGATATCAGACGATTATGACATTATTAGCTTGATTTCTCAAAATAAGCTGGTATAGTCTCCCGGACTTACTCATCTTCTATCATGGATTTGTTAACACAATTTATCGACTGGGCCAACGGAATTCTGTGGACATATGTGCTGGTGGCCATGCTGATCTGCTGCGCCATCTGGTTCACCATCCGCTGCAAGTTTGTGCAGATAACCATGCTGCGCGACCTTCCCATCATGTTCCGCAATTGCACACATGAGGAACGCGAAGAAGGCGTGGAGCGCATTTCCTCCTTCCAGGCATTTGCCATTTCCATCGCCAGCCGTGTGGGCACGGGTAATCTGGCAGGTGTGGCCGTAGCCATCACCCTGGGTGGTCCCGGTGCCGTGTTCTGGATGTGGCTCATCGCATTCCTGGGTGCCAGCAGTGCCTTTGTGGAATCCACTCTGGCCCAGCTGTACAAGATCAAGGGCAAGAGTTCCTTCCTCGGTGGCCCGGCCTACTACATGAGCATCGGCCTCAAGAAACCGTGGATGGGTGCCATCTTCTCCGTGTTGCTCATCTTCACCTTCGGGTTTGCCTTCAACTCCGTGCAGAGTAACACCATCTGCCAGGCCTTCGAAGAGGCCTTCGCCATTCCGACCTCCTACATGGGCACCGTTCTCACCGTGCTCACCCTTGTCATCATTTTCGGTGGCATTCAGAGCATTGCCCGCGTAAGCAGCATCATTGTTCCCTTCATGGCTCTGGGCTATATCGCCCTGGCTCTGGTGGTCATTGCCATGAACATCACGGAAATCCCGAATGTTCTTTCCCTCATCATCTCCCATGCCTTCGGCTGGGAACAGGGGCTGGCCGGCGGCCTGGGTGCTGCCATTCAGCAGGGTATCCGCCGCGGCCTGTACAGCAATGAAGCCGGCATGGGCTCCGCCCCCAACGTGGCCGCCACGGCAGATGTCTCCCACCCTGTGAAGCAGGGCAAGGTGCAGGCCATCAGCGTATTCAGCGATACGCTCATCATCTGCTCCTGCACGGCTTTCATCATTCTGGTGGCCGGCATTCCCTCCGGCTGTGATGCCAACGGTATCAAGCTGACCCAGGCGGCCCTCTGCCAGCAGATCGGTCCCTGGGGCAATATCGCCGTGGCCATTGCCATCTTCTTCTTTGCCTACAGCAGTGTGCTGGGTAATTACTACTATGGCGAGGCTAACGTGCAGTACCTTTCCAAGAAGCCCTGGGTTCTCACCCTTTACCGAATCATCGTAGCTGCCATGGTGCTCTTCGGTTCTGTGGCCAGCCTGAGCACGGTGTGGAACCTGGCAGACCTCTTCATGGGACTCATGACCATCTGCAACCTCATTGCCATCGTCATGCTCGGCAAGTATGCCTTCCGTCTGCTGGAAGACTACCGCGCCCAGAAGAAGCAGGGCATTGTGGACCCGGTATTCACCAAGGACAAAATGCCCGATATTGCAGACGACCTGCAGTGCTGGTAAAATTGTCGGCCTGAATTTCAACCCCGACACCTGAAACATGGTGTCGGGGACTCTTTTTTGTACTTTTTGCCCCATTTTGGTAGGATTTCCTGACCGTTTATTATCAAACATCATAAAAATACTACCAAAAAAGCAGGAAAAGTGCGTTCACTGCATATTTTTTTATTGTCAAGCCCCCCCAAAAAGAGTAAGCTCTGCTCAGGAACCAAAAGATAGAAAGGAACACCGACCATGAATACGACAACACTGAAGAATATCGTACTGGGCATCATCGTCACCGGCAGCACCCTGGGTATGCTGGGTCAGGCCACAGCGCAGGATGTGAACTGGGCAGACCGCGAAGGCAAAACCGCGCTGATGAGAGCAGCCGACCGTGGTCAGTTAGCTGAAGTGCAGCGTCTGCTGGCCGCAGGAGCCCAGGTGAACACCAAGGACAACGACGGCGAAACCGCACTGATGATGGCAGCAGACGATGGCAACGCCGCCGTGGTGAAACTTCTACTGGCAGCAGGAGCCAATGTGAACGATGCAGATGAGGACGGAGAAACGCCGCTGATGTATGCAGCAGACAGCCGCAACGCAGCCACCGTGAAACTTCTGCTGGATGCAGGCGCCACAGTCAACGTCATCGACAACGAAGGCGAGACTCCGCTCATGAAGGCCGCCGATGAGGGTTCTGTCCCCGTGCTGCAGCTGCTCATCTCCGCCGGCGCGGATGTAAACGTGAGCGACAGCGAAGGCGAGACAGCCCTGGACAAAGCCATCGATGAAGGCAACATGCAGGCCGCGCAGGTACTGCGCGCAGCTGGAGCCAGATAAGATTTGTACGCATAACGTAAACGCAACCTCCGCCGTCCGGCAAACCACGCCGGGCGGCGTTTTTTTGTAGCATTCACGCGGAAAAATAACTGATTTGACTTTACAAGACAGGCTGGCGGGCGTATAAAAAACGCCAGCCATGCATGCTCCAAGTATTGTAAGCTCGCTTAAAGAATATAATCGCAAGACGTTTTTCTCCGACCTGGGTGCCGGCTTAACCGTGGGCGTAGTAGCCCTTCCCCTCGCTATGGCCTTTGCCATTGCCTGTGGCAGCAGCTCCATCACCCCGTCCACCGGTCTCATCACCGCCGTGGTGGCAGGTTTCCTGATTTCTCTGCTGGGTGGCAGCAAGTACCAGATTGGCGGACCCACGGGTGCCTTCGTGGTACTGATTTCCGGAGTGGTAGGCAGCTTCGGTTTTCCGGGGCTGGTGCTGTGCACCCTGATGGCAGGTCTCTTCCTCGTCATCTTCGGTGTCTGCCGCATGGGGTCGCTGATTAAGTTCATCCCCTATCCCGTAACCACCGGTTTCACCAGCGGTATCGCCGTCACTATCTTCTGCACCCAGATCAAGGACCTGCTGGGGCTGCAGATCAGCACTGCAGTACCCGCCGAATTCATCGCCAAGTGGCAGTGCTACTTTGCCCACATCCACACCGTGAACTACTGGGCACTGGGTCTTTCCCTTCTCACGGTAGCTGTTATTCTGATTACCAAGCGGCTGTGCCCCAAGGCGCCTTTCATGCTGGTGGGCATGCTGGTCAGCACCCTCATCTGCCAGATTTTCGACCTGCCGGTGGAAACCATCGGTTCCCGATTCGGCGAGCTGCCGCAGGGACTTCCCATGCCCAGCCTGCCTGATGTGGACTGGGCCAGACTGCCGCAGCTGGTGCAGCCGGCCTTCGTGATTGCCCTGCTGGCAGCCATCGAATCCCTGCTGAGCGCCAGTGTGGCCGACGGTATGACCGGCTCCCGCCACCACCCGAACACCGAACTTATCGGCCAGGGTGTAGGCAACATCGCCTCTGCCCTCTTCGGCGGTATCCCCGCCACGGGGGCCATCGCCCGCACCGCCACCAACATCCGCGCCGGTGCCAAGACCCCCGTTTCCGGTATCATCCATGCCATTACCCTGCTGCTCATCCTCATGCTGGCCGGGCAGTATGCCGCCATGGTCCCGCTGTCGGCACTGGCAGGTATTCTGCTCATCGTCTGCTGGAACATGGCCGAAGTCTCCACCTTCATCCACCTGCTGAAAGGTCCGCGACAGGATGCCGTAGTGCTTTGCCTTACCTTCATCCTCACCGTGCTCATCGACCTGGTGGTGGCCGTGGAAGTGGGCGTGGTGCTGGCTGCTCTGCTCTTCATCGGCCGCATGGCCCAGATCAGCAATGTGGAATCCATCTCCCGCGAAGTGGAAGGCGAGGACCCCGAGGAACAGCCCGGCCGTTCCCGCTACCTGCGCCATGTGCCTGAAAACGTGGAAATCTTCGACGTACAGGGGCCCTTCTTCTTCGGTGCCGTGGAGCAGTTTAAGGACCGCGTGTTCCGCAACCTGAGCCGCGACGTGGACTACGTGCTGCTGCGTATGCGCCTGGTACCCGCGCTGGATGCCTCCGGTCTGCATGCGCTTGAAGACTTCCTGGCCTACTGCCAGCGCCGGGATGTAACCCTCCTGCTCTGCGGTGTGCAGAAGCAGCCCTGGAAGGTCATCCGCCGCGACTCTCCCTTCATGAGTGAGCTGCACGCTGAGAATATCTGTGAGAACATCGACGCAGCGCTCGAGCGCATCCAGGTGCTGGAAGCCGAGAAGGAGCAATCCATCGTCAGCCAGCTGCCGGGCAAATAAACACACCGCAGCTCCGATTCATTCCTCAACCGCCTGAGTTTCCCTCAGGCGGTTTTTCTTTCGGTGGGGATTCTATCATGGGAGTGAGTTAGCGGGACTAAGGTCCCGTGCCTCGATAGGGAAGAGCCGACACCAGAAGCCGCAATGGCGTATTTTTACCTTTATCCGCGCCTGGGGTGAGTGGTAGAATAGGCGCATGGATTTCACCCCCGAGGCAGAAGCTCACATACTGAACCTGTTCCGCAAGGATGCTCTGCGAAACGGGCAGCGGCAGCTCATCCAGCTGGTGCTGGCCGGGCAGAATGCGCTGGGCGTACTGCCCACTGGTCACGGCAAGAGCCTGTGCTACCAGGCCGCAGCCGAGCTGCTGGGGGGAACCAGTCTGGTGATTTCGCCACTCATTGCCCTCATGCGCGACCAGTGCGAGAACCTGCGAGCCCTGGGTATCAGCGCCGCCCGTTTTGATTCCACCCTGACGCCGGAGGAACGCACCGCCGTGCTGCAGGAAGCCGCCAGCGGACAGCTCCGAATTCTCTTCGTGGCCCCGGAATCGCTGGAGAACCGGGAGCTGCGCCAGACACTTGCCAGCGCAGGTGTCACCCTCATGGTAGTGGATGAAGCACACTGCGTGTCCGAATGGGGCCACAGTTTCCGCCCGGATTACCTGAAGCTGCCCGCCCTGCAGCAGGAACTTCGCCCGCACGCCACACTGGCGCTCACCGCCACCGCCACGCCACGCGTGCAGAGTGACCTGGGCCAGGCCTTCGACATACCCGGGGAAAATCATGTGGTGCTGCCGCCCTACCGCAGCAACATCACCCGCATCTGCCGCCCGGTGGAGGACCGCATGACCGCCCTGCTCCCCTTCCTGGCCGATGTCAGCAACCTGCCCGCCATCATCTACTGCCGCACCCGCAAGGAAAGCGAGTGGCTGGCCGGGGAACTTGCCCGCCAGGGCTACCCTGCCGCCTATTACCACGCCGGCCTGCCCGCCGACCAGCGCGAGCAGCTGCAGGATGCCTTCCTGCGCAATGAAATCACCGTGCTGGTCGCTACCATTGCCTTCGGCATGGGTATCGACAAACCGGATGTACGCTCCGTAGTGCACTGGAGCACGCCGTCCTCGCCCGAATCCTATCTGCAGGAATCCGGTCGCGCCGGGCGCGATGGCGCCACCTGCACCAGTCTCATCCTGCTGCATACACCGGACTTAGTGGATGCCCGCAACCGGATTCTGGCCGCAGAGCCGGACCCGGAGGGCGTGCTGCGCTGCGTGCGCTGGCTCATTCCCGCCGGGCGCCGAGTGGTATCGCTCTGGGAGCTGGGCACCACCTGCGATGTGCCGGATGATGTGCCCACGCGCACCCTCATGAGCCTGCAGGACAGCGTGGAAATCGAAAGCAAGGGCAGCAAGTATTACAAGGTGAAACCGCTCTTCCCCATGGCCAGCATCACGGATGGACGCGATGCTGCCGAATGCGCACGGCTCCGCTGGCTGGATGCCCACCGCGAGGGCGAGGTGGAGGACGCCGCACTGGCCTGGGATTGCAGTTTTGCCGAAGCCGTGGAGTATCTGTATGAATGCGAGGCAGCCGGCGAATGGAAGCTGACCATGCGCCAGCAGGCACTTTGCCTGCACCTGCTTCCCGATACCCCTGCGGCAGATGCCCGCAGCGTGGCAGCGGAGCTCAGCGCAGCCTTTGCCCGCCGCCGGGAGGCAGATCTGGCTCGCCAGCAACTGGTGGTGGATATGCTGCTGGCCCCCACCTGCCTGAACCAGGCGCTGGAGGAGTATTTCATGAACCAGAGCCGCCCTGCCTGCGGCCACTGCACCGCCTGCCTGGGGCTCACCAGCCCGCTTCCCCCTGCCCCGGAGCCTCCGCCCTATGACCCGGCAGCCTTCTGCACCCCGGAAAAACCTATGCCGGAGTTTGACCGCCCGGCCCAGCGCCGCCGCTTCCTGCTCGGCCTGCTCAGCCCCGGCCTCATGGCCCGCCGCCTCTGGACCCACCCGGCCTATGGCACGGCAGCTGGCCAAGTGTGGGAGAAGGTTTAAATCGATTTTTGATTTTTTTTGGGATTTTTGATGTGTTAAATTCCGCGAGCCTACGGCTCGCCAGTATTTCCATTAATCCTTCTAAAAAAAACGAGAAGTCGGCAAAAAACAGAGCGGGCCTCTATTTTATTTTTTTACC
>JAZQVE010000040.1:0-76824 GCA_045631705.1 Akkermansia sp.
CAGGGTATCGGCCCAACCAGAGCCAAACAATTGGCAGGGCTGAATATCGAAACCGTCTACGACCTGATCGCCTATTTCCCCCGCGCCTACGAAGATCGCACCAGACTGGTGACCATTGGAGAACTGGAAGTGGATCAACCTGCCTGCTTCGAGGCTATGGTCATCCGCGCACCCCAAACCTCTCATGTCCGAAAAGGTTTGACCTTGACCAAGCTGACTGTTGCCGATGAAACCGGAAAACTCAACCTGGTCTATTTCAATCAGCCATATGCTGCCGATCAGCTGAAATATGGCGAAACCTATGTTTTTTATGGTGCGCTGGGTGGGGACTATTCCCGTTATCAGATGCAGAATCCCGCCTACGAATCTCCGGACAAGCCGGGCATTGTCACCCGACGGATCATGCCGATCTACAGTCTGACTGCCGGTATTTCCAATAAACTGCTGACCAAATGTGTCCATCAGGCCTTGACCGAATGTCTGCCCGATCTGCCTGATCTGCCGGATCTGCTGCACAAGTCTGTGCAGCAGACATACGGACTGTGTTCCGTTCGGGAGGCCTACGCACAAATTCATCAGCCAACCGGATACGAAGCACTGGAACGGGCCAGAAAACGGCTTATTTTTGAGGAGTTTTTCCTGTTTTCTGCCGGATTACAGTTGATGCGAAGCAGAAGAAGTCAGGCCACTGCTCGCCCCTGTGCCGATCTGGCACTGCAGCCGTTTTATGATGCCCTCCCCTTTACTCTCACGGGCGCACAGCAGCGTGCCATCGGTGAAATTGCTGCCGATTTCGGCAAGTCGGTTCCCATGAACCGTCTTCTGCAGGGTGATGTAGGCAGCGGCAAGACTCTGGTGGCCCTCTGCGCCATGCTTCTTGCCGTCGGAAGTGGCAAAATTGCCGCGATGATTGCCCCCACTCAGATTCTTGCTGAGCAGCACTACCGGAATTTCTGCAGGTTGCTGCAGCATACCGATGTGAAGGTATCCCTGCGCACGGCGGACCATGTGGATGACACAGGCCTGGTTCTGGATGCCGGTGTTCATGATAATTCACCTCGGATTATTGTCGGCACACATGCCTTGCTGTACAAGAAGCACCGCCCTCAGAACCTGGGACTGGCGGTCATTGACGAACAGCACAAATTCGGTGTGGAGCAGCGTGAGCGATTCATTGCCAGCGGCGTGAATCCGGATGTCCTCGTGATGACGGCTACGCCCATTCCCCGGACACTGACTCTTACTCTGTACGGAGACCTGGAGGTTTCCGTTATAGATGAATTACCTGCTAATCGCGGCGAAATAGTGACCGCGCTGCGAAACCCGGCTAATATGAAGCGCATCATTGCCTTCATGAGTAAGGAAATGGATGCCGGTCGCCAGATTTATATCGTCTCCCCGCTCGTTGAGGAAAGTGAGAGCAGGAAACAGACCAGTGCCACTGCTGAAATTAATCGTTGGAAGGAACTTTTCCCTGAGCGAAGGGTTGGCCTGCTGCACGGACGCATGAGGGCAGAGGAAAAGGATGCTGTTATGCTGGATTTCCAGAAGGGGCAACTGGATATTCTTGTGGCGACCACGGTTGTGGAAGTCGGTGTGGATGTTCCGAATGCCAATATTATGATCATCAATGATGCCGATGCTTTTGGTCTTTCCCAGCTGCATCAGCTGCGGGGGCGTATTGGGCGAGGTGAGCACAAGAGCTACTGTATTCTGCTCAGTTCTGCAAAACCGGGTGAACCAGGCCGAGAAAAACTCGATGTTCTGTGCCGTACCCTCAACGGATTTGAAATTGCAGAAGAGGATTTCAAACTGCGTGGCCCCGGGGATGTTCTTGGCACAGCGCAAAGCGGATTGGGCAGCATTGAATTCACTGAATGGCTGGGCGATATGCGCCTGATTCACCGGGCCAACCGTGAGGCTGCGGCTATTCTGTCAGACGACCCTGAATTGAAGAAGCCGCAGCATGCTGCGCTGCGGCTTCTGGTACAATTTGATAAAGAGGAGGGAATTACCTGCTGATTTATCGCAACCATGCAAGGAATTCCTTATTTCCTTCCATGCCGGTGATGGGCGAATCGGCTACTCCACACCACTCACGTTTCAATTCGTTTACAACAAAGTCATGAATTTTGTCGACAGCCCGCTGATGGAGCTCCGGATCGCGGACAATTCCACCGGGGCCGATATCCTCTGGCTGTAATTCGAACTGTGGTTTGATGAGGACCAGCAAATCGCCCCCGGTTTCCAGACAATCATAGGCTGCCGGGAGAATCTTGGTAAGAGAGATGAAGGAAACATCGCTCACAATGAGCTGGACCTTTTCTCCCAGGTCCTCCGGGGTCATGTAGCGGGCGTTGAATTGCTCCTTGACCACCACGCGGGGGTCATTCCGGAGTTTCCAGACTAGCTGATTTGTTCCAACGTCCACGGCATGAACCCGGACTGCCCCATTCTGGAGCAGGCAATCGGTGAAACCACCTGTGGAGGAACCGATATCAAGGCAGATTTTGCCTTCTGCCTTGACTGGAAATGCCTGAAGTGCGCCTTCCAGTTTCAGGCCGCCGCGGCTGACATACTTAGGCTTATTCTTCACCGTGATAGGCAGGGTATCATCTACCTTGGTACCAGGCTTTGTGATAACCTGTCCTTTCACGCTGACTTCGCCCGCCAGGATAAGGCGCTGAGCCTGTTCCCGGGATTCACACAGACCCTGCTGTGCCACGAGTACATCCAACCGCTGTTTGGCCATGTGTATGCAGAATTAATAGGAAGTGCTGCGGGCACGCAGACCACGATTCTGACCCGGCATTGTCGGATAACGACGCTTCTGCGTCTGCATGGACTGCGGCGTACGATATCCAGCAGAGTCCGGGGCCGTTGTGGTCGGCTGGTTCTGGCGTGCTGCCTTGGGTAGTACAATCTCACGCTGTGCGGTTTCTGCGGGAGCTGGCTGGGGTGTGGGAGCAGGGGCCTCTACCACAGGCGCAGGAGCAGGGGCGGGTACGATGGTAGCAGTCTGGTTCTGAGAGACGACAGAAGGTTCCTCTGCTTCTACCTGAGGCTGAGGAGCAGGGGCAGGGGCTACTGTCGGCTGCAATTCTGCCGGCTTCTCTTCAATTGCAGGAGCAGGAGCAGGGGCAGGAGCAACTATATAACCCTTCTCCGGGGAAGTCGTGGGAGCGGGGGCAGGAGCTGCTACTTCGGGCTGATTCTGAGAGACTGCGGATGTCTGTGTAACCGGTTTTTCCTGCACAGGGGCGGGCGTCGGCGTGGCTACCACAGGCGCAGGAGCAGGGGCCTCCAGCACGGGAGCCGGCTGCGGTGCAGGAATCGAGGCCGCAACGGGAGCCGAGGGATAGATGATGCGTGCATGGCCGGTTACCACATCTGTGGGCTCCGAGCAGGAACATAAGACGACGCCGATAGAAAGTAGATAGAGATTACGTTTCATGGTGTATAATGTGTTTATGGGAAATTAATAAGAGATAAAAGCGGAGTGGGAGTTCGCCCAGCAGCTGAGTCCGTATGCAGTGGTGATAAGGCTCATGAAGATGAACACGGAGTCAGTAGCAAGCCGTCCCTGGTATTCCTGAGGGGTTGGCAGAAGTGCCCGTATCATCACGGCAATGGCTGCAATCCAGAGGAAGAAATTGAAATTCTGCCAGCCTGTCGAGTTGAATACAGCCTGGTACTCCGGTGCTGCCTGACTCAGAATATAGTGACAAGCTGCAGGAATAACGGAAATGACTGCAAATTCCGGACGCAGCTTCTTATTGGTGAACAGACGCATCCAGACAACACCCCAGAGAACCATGGACAGGACTGACGCAAGAACAATCCGCCAAGTTCCTTCCAGCATGCCTGGCAGGGTATTTAACGCAACCGTCAACGGTGCTGCAAAATAAATGAAATGAAGACGTTTCATATCAACCGACCCATTTCCAGGTAATCGGAACCTCGATATCAGGGTGGAGACTGCGCATAGCAGGACTGCCCAGTACGCAATCCTCCAGAGCCCTCTTGTAAGGATTATCCTCGGGCAGGGGAACTACAATTTCAGTCTCGATGCGTGCAATGCGGCGCGGGTTGGCGCTCATAACCTTGCCAACCGTGATGGTGGTGCCTTTCAGATTCAGACCGTTATCCTCGGCATAGATGCCCATGATGGTTTCCATGCAGGCTGCCATGGCGCAGCACATCAGATCTGTCGGTGAGAAGGATTCTCCTTTTCCTCGGTTATCAACCGGTGCATCAGTTGCTACAGCAGCCCCGGAGGGACCATGCTGCAATCCACAACGTAAATCTCCTTCATACTTGATTGTGCATGTAACCATAGGTCACCATACTACTCCAGCCTTCGGGGAAGAGTCAAGTTAGAATCTCGCCAACATGGCAGAAATAGAAATTTACAACTACGCATAATACGCGTAATGCAGAAAAAGCAACTAGTCTTTGGCAGCAGGCAAGAATGAACTTGTAATAGTACAGAAAAGTGATAGAATGGTCGGCGCTTATGAGTATGGTGACAGTTGAGCACTTGCACAAAGTCTTTGGTCGATTCACAGCGGTCAAGGACGCGACGTTTTCGATTGAAAAAGGCGAAATCGTGGGATTTCTCGGGCCGAATGGCGCCGGAAAAACGACGACAATGAAAATGCTGACCGGATATTTGCCGCCGACCACGGGAACGGCCAGCATAGCCGGTTACGACATCATCGACAAGCCGCTTGAGGCTCGCCGCCATCTTGGCTATATGCCGGAGAATGTACCGTTGTATGAAGATCTGCGAGTAACGGAGTATCTGGAGTACCGTGCCCGTCTGAAAGGAATCTGTGGAAAATCTGTTCGCCAACAGGTAGGCTGGGTTGTGGATCGCTGCGGCTTGGACCCGAAGCGCCGGAATCTTATCAGCACCTTATCTAAGGGATATCGCCAGCGTGTAGGTCTTGCGGATGCTTTGCTGGGCAATCCCGATCTTCTGATTCTGGATGAACCGACCAATGGTCTGGACCCGAACCAGATACGACAGATTCGCGAGCTAGTGCGCTCTCTTGCGGAGGACCATACCGTCATTCTTTCCACCCATATCCTCAGCGAGGTGGAAATGATTTGTAATAAAGTTATTATCATCGATCAGGGCCAGATAAAGGCCAATGATACACCGCAGAATCTCACGCGGAACCTTCGTGCAGCCGGGCGCGTATCCATTGAATTCAAGGGTGATCTGGACACCGTTGTCCGTGAGCTGGAGGCATTTGAACCTGTAAAGAAGGTAATAGTGGAGGACCCCCTGCCCGGCGGCTGGCATCATGTGATTGTACGCGCAGAACCCGGTACAGATACACGGGAAAAAGCTGCAGATATCATCTCTTCCCATCATTTCCCGATGCGCCATATTTATCGCCACATTCCCAGTCTGGAGGATGTATTTGTAGAAATGACGCGTAAAGACTAAACAATTTACATAACAATGGCAGAAAAGGATACGACTACAATTTCACGTACGCAGAGCTGGTTTTATACGCTGCGCACAATTTTCGGTCGGGAGTTCAGGAGCTACCTGTGTACTCCCTTCGGCTGGGTGATTCTCGCCTGTGCCATTGGCCTTCAGGGCTTCTGGTTACAGGCTGTGCTTCAGACCATGAGCAAGGCCACAGGTGAAAGCGTGATGTTCTACATGCTGGATAATGTGAACTTCTGGTTCTTCTTCATCTTCATTTTCCCCCTTATTACTATGCGCACTCTGGCTGAGGAGGAAAGCCATGGTACACTAGAGGGATTCCTGACTGCTCCTGTCACGACGACGCAGATTATTCTGGGTAAATACTTTGCAGCGTTGCTTTTTTACATCATCCTCTGGACTCCCATGCTGCTTTATCCGTGGATGAGCGACCTTGGCAATCTGTATACATCCATGCGTTATGGAGTGATGCCGGAGGGGCGTATCAACTACACTCCGGCTGACTGGTTTGGTCCCATCAGCATTCTGACTATATCCGGCAGCTTTTTCATCGCGCTTGGTATTTTCTGCTCGTCTCTTACCCGCAGCCAGATTATCGCAGGTATAGTATGTACCTGTTCCATCATCATTTACTACTTCATGGGGCGCGTGCCTGAGTTGTGGGGTGAGTTTCCGGCCGCCCCTGCATTCCATTATCTGTCCATTTCAGAGCAAATCAGCGCTTTTTCCCGTGGTTTGATTGATACACGTCCCCTGGTGCTGTATCTTTCCCTTGCCGTATTTACTCTGGCTCTGACCAAACGAGTGGTAGACTATCGCCGCTGGCATCGCTGATATAATCATTTACACCATTTCCTCCTGTATGAGAAAGAATACCTACACCGGGCATCCGGATGCCCGCAAGACCAAGTACAACCCTCTGGCCTGGGTGAACCTGGTGCTGCTGGCCATTATTGTCATTGCCTGCAATTATATCGGGTGCAATGAATACGCCCGCCGTGATTTGTCGCAGGATCAGCGTTATACCATTTCCGACCGTACTGTGAATGTCCTGAGCAGTGATCGGATACAAAAGCGTGAGACGCCTGTACGCGTCATCTTTGCGTTCAAACGTTCCACGCCGAATTACAACCGCATGTATTCTCTTCTGGAGGAATACGAGCGTATCGGTAAGGGCAAGATTGAGGTCGAGCGTTTCGACCCGATGCGACAGCCCAACCGGGCCCGCGAAATCTCCCAGATTTACGGGGTCGAGTTCAAGCAGGACCTCTGCATCATTGATGCCCGCAAGGATCCTAACGCTCCGATTAAGACCTTTGAAGAGCGCCATAGCGACCGTCAGCATGTACGCATCCGTCCGGGTACGTCCTTCATTAAATATGAAGTGCTGCCGGATGAGAGCCGTCGCGCAGTGGCTCTCATGATGGACGAGGTGGTGTGCAGTGCTATCACGGAAGCTGTGGAGGGTGACATGCGCCAGATGTATGTAGTGGAAGGAAAAGGCGGTGTCTCCCGCGATAACCAGGAACTCCTGGAATCCATCGGCCATATTACCAACTCTCTGAATATCCAGCTTTCCTGGGTGGACATTGCCAACACCGAGAAACTGCCGGATAATGCAGAGGGCCTTGTGATTGTTTCCCCGCTCAGTGATTTCACAGATAAGGAAATGGAGGTACTCCGTGAGTTCTGGGAACGCGAAGGGCGCAATGCTTTCTTTGTGGCACTCAATCCTACGGTGGAGCAGAAACTGCCGCGCCTTTACCGTTTCCTTCGTGAGCAAGGTATTCGCCCGAACAGTGACCGCGTGCTGCTGAGAGATCGCAAACGTGCATATTATGATATCAGCGCAGTATTCCCGAAGGGGCTTAACTGCACCAAGTCTTTCTGGAATGGTACCACCCTGGTGGAAGGTCAGTGTATGTCTCTCACTCTGGAGCATGGCGACGAGAATGCCGCTGCGCTGCGGAAACTGACCACATATCCCCTGCTCATGACTACAGATGCCTACTACGGCGAGACTCGCCGTGACCTGGAGTCCGAGTTCACCGCTGGCGAGGACCGTCCCGGCCCCCTTTGTCTGGAGGCTGCCGTAACCCGTGGCAATCCCCGCGACCCGAATAATCTTTCCACCATGGTGGTGCTGGGTAATGTGGATATGCTTTCCAAGGAAAATGCCAAGACTGAGCAGCGCGATTACATGCATACGCTCTGGGCCTGGATGTGCAGCCGACCGGAATATGGCGGTAAGAGTGCTAATCAGGACCTCACCATGAAGATTGACCTTAATCGCCATACGCTCAGTGCGCTGGAGAATATCACCCTGCTCATCATGCCGCTCCTTGCGTTCCTGGTGGCTATCTTCATCTGGAATACCCGACGCCATTAATCCAAGGATATGAGAATCCTGCCTACTGTTCTTCTTTCGCTTGCCGCCATAGGCTCTGTCACTTTGTCCACGTTCCTGGCCATTGACGGCAATCTTGCGCGCATTACGGGCTGGTACCAGTTTGAACCGGGAATGCCGTTGTTTTCCCGGGAGAATGCCGACAGCCTTGAAGATGTCTGCTGGATGCGCATTCAGGATTTGCATGATGAAATAGTATGCGCCAAGGATGAACATGGCACGTGGTGGATTATCAAGCCATTCCGGGATCGCTTATCCCCTGCTGTTGTTCAGGCTATTTTTTCATTCACGGCAAATGCCCGGCTTGTCGATACACTGCCGCTGAATAACATCACCCGTGCCAACATGCGCGAATTCGGCGTTGTTACCTCTCCCCATGTTATCACACTCAAGAAGCCTGATGGAGATGACAGCCTGACTACGGTGGCTCGTTACACTCTGGGCAGCACATCGCCGTGGCTGGCAGATGCAGGAGATGGTGAGACGCTGCTTCCTACCACCTACCTCCGTACGAATTTCTATGGCAGGGACAAACGAATCCATGTTGTAAGTGGAAACATCTTACACATTTTCAAAGACGGATTGGAGGCTCTTCGCGATCCCTATCCGGTGCAGCTGGATACCGAGCTGTTGAGGAATATCACAATCTCAACGGATGAAGATTCTGTTCCTCTGCGGCTTAGTCGCATCAGTGCAGAAGCTCCGTGGACGGTTGTTTCTCCGGTAATAACCGGGGCGGATGATGACAATGTTACAAAACTTGTTTCGAATCTCTGTAATCTCAAGGCTATTCGAGTCGAGGATGCCATCGAGGTGAAATTGCCGGAGAAGCCACTCTTCACAATCAAGATGGAGGGGGACTGGGGCGAAACTCCGCACGAGTTACGTATCTATCAGCCCTTCACCCAGGAGGGCGATGAGCAGAAGTATTGCCACGCAACCGTGAATAATCGTCCGGTTGTCTTCACTCTTCAATCGGAACCCCGCAATATGCAGAATGGGAGTTATTCCCGACTTGTCAGCGAGATATGCAAGCTGCCTGTTCTACCGCCAAAGGCAATGGCGCAAATTCGCATGAGTGGTATGCGTGTGGCTGTATCCGAGCTGCCGTTAAGTTTGAATTCTCTGCGCTCGATGAAGTTTGCAGACCTTGATGTAAAGGATGTTGCTCGTTTTGCCTTGCGCTCGACCCGCGGCAATGGCGCTGTTCGTGTATTGTTGATTCCGGGTGACGAGGAAAGTAAAGTGGAAGATACCTGGATGTTCGCAACTGCAACAACTCAGTACGAGAAGGCGGAAGCCTCCGCAGTCAACCGCTTCCTCGGTGGCCTGAATACTATTCCGGTGGATGAGGTTGTTGCCGATGCGGCGCCGGGTGAAGACATGAATCAACTACTGGCAGAATTCGGCCTGAATGCACCCGATTATATTCTTTCTATTCTGCCGCGTCCCTGCATGGTGCGCGCCAGTATTTTCGGCCAGGACCTGCCCATGGTCAAGGATCGTTCTGTTCGCAACTTCCTCATTCGTCGATTTGTGGACCCTGCCAGCGGTCGTCATGCTTGGTTTGGCTCCGAGATGGGGTCGAATTCCATCTGCAAGCTGAGCACGAAATTCACCCGACTGCTTTCTCTTCGTGCAGAAAAATGGAAAGACCGGAATCTGCTGCATTTCCCGATATCGGCAGTGCGTCGCCTGACTCTTGGTTACCAGCAGGCTCCTCTCGTTCTCAATTACGAATACATGGGTGAAACATGGTCAGGTACACTCAAGGATGAGGATGTAACGCCGCGCATTAATCCCCACAGAGCCGCGTACTACCTGCGTAGCCTTCAGAAATTGAAGGTATCCCAATGGCTTGACCGAGAGGATGAGGATGCGCTTGAAGCCTTGAAACAGCCTGCTTTCCATATAACGCTTGAGCTGGAGCTTACCGACTATTCCAAGGCGGAATCTACGGTGATTGAGCAGGATGAGAATGTTAATCCGGGACTGGACATGCCGGAGGAAATGCTGAATGAACAGGGAGAGGATGCAGAAATCCTGCGTTCTCTTGCGACCATGGAGCATAAGACCAGATCTGAAACCCGAACTCTTGAAATTGCTCCGGCCAGTTATGATTCCGACCGTCCCTTCTTCTACGGTCGTATAACAGAGACTGGACAACTCTTTATCCTGAGCTATGAGGATGCACAATCCCTTGCTGGAGATATCCTCGATATGTAAAAGTTAACACCTGACTTACTGATTATGAATCCCCGTCATTTCGTAAGAACTATTACTCTAGCAGCCTTGGGCCTGTGCTGCGGTGCAGGTGCTGCAGAGCAGCCTGCCCCGTATGGCCCCCTGCCCACCAGCCAGCAGGTTGAATGGTTGCGTATGGAATGGTACGCTTTTGTGCACTTCGGCTTGAATACATACACCAATAAGGAATGGGGATATGGTAATGAGTCTCCGGAGCTGTTCAGACCGCAGCAATTTGATGCTCAGAGTATAGCCGACACGTTTCGCGATGCGGGTATGACTGGTATGATTTACACAGCAAAGCACCATGATGGATGGTGCTCATGGCCCACCAGTTCTACTACCCACAGCATCCGTAAATCTCCATGGAAAAAAGGAAAAGGTGATGTGGTGAAGGAGTTTGCTACGGCCTGCAAGAAGGCAGGAATCAAGTTCGGCACATACCTCTCTCCGTGGGACCGTAACTGCGCAGAGTACGGGCGTCCGGGGTATCGTCGTGTATATTACAAGCAGATTGAGGAGCTGTTGAAGAATTACGGTGATATTTTCGAGATCTGGTTTGATGGCGCAAACGGCGGTGATGGTTATTATGGTGGTGCCAGCGAGAATCGAAATATCGGAGAGGCGGATAAATACTACGATTTTGCACAGGTAGTCAAGAATATCCGTCGCCTGCAACCGGACTGCATCATCTGGGGCGCGGCCCATCGGGGTGATGCCACCTGGGGCGGTTCAGAGAAGGGATTTGTAAAATATCCGCTGTGGAATGCCAGTGGCAAGAAATGGATTTCTCTGGAGGGTGATACCCCGATTAATCACGCCGGTTGGTTCTGGCATCCCGGACAAGCTGATAAGGTGAAATCGCCTGAGCACCTTATGAATGTTTATCTGAGCAGCGTCGGCCGCGGTGCAAATCTCATTCTGAATGTTGCCCCTAATCGGGACGGTATTCTGGATAAGGCAGATGTGGAATCCCTGCTTACTTTTGGCGCTGCGCGACGCAAGCTTCTCAGCCGTGATTATGCGCTGCAGGCCAAGGCTGAGGCATCAGAGTCCCGTGGTAAGGATTATGATGGTAGTAAATTGACGGACGGGGATATTGAGAGCTACTGGTGTCCGAATAACGGTACAAACACCGGTTCTGTGGAAATCAAGCTCAAGAAGGAGTCTACATTTGATGTTGTCCGTATTCGCGAACAAATTCGCCTTGGGCAGCGTGTGGAGTCATTCAAGGTGGAAGCTTATATCAATGGCGGTTGGCAAACTATTATTGAGCCATGGGATGGAAACGTTGAATCCGAACTGAATGTACGCGGAGGAAAGGGTGCCACTATCGGCAATCAGGTTCTTCGCTGGCTGAATGAACCCGTCACAACTGATCGACTTCGTCTCACCATTTCGGCGGCTAAGGCTTGCCCTTGTATTTCGGAATTCTCGCTGCTGCGTATGCCGGCTATGCTGCCGCGTCCTGAGATTACACGTACAGGAAACCAGGTGGAAATCAGCAGTAATGGTGATTTCGAGATTCGTTACACAAAGGATGGTTCCACTCCCGATGCAGAGTCTCCCAGCTACGATGGACCTTTTAATTTCAGTAAGCCCGGGGTTATCAAGGCTGTCTATGTATCTTCTTCTGACGGTAGCGTAGGCCCTGCTGCAGCTTTGAACCTGGGCTATTCCAAGGCCAAATGGGAATCTGACGCCATGGCTGCACATGATGATCGGCCTGACACTTTCTGGAGCAAGGAAACAGCGCCGGCCAGCTTCAAGGTCGACATGAAAAAGAGTGTCAAGGTGGCTGCATTTTCCTATTTGCCGCGCCAGGATGGCAATACCCATGGGATGACTGACCAGTATAAACTCGAACTTAGCTCCGATGGTCAGAGCTGGAAGACTGCGGCAGAGGGTGAGTTCTCTAATCTCAGAGCGAATCCTGTAGAGCTTAAGGTGCATTTCAAGGCACAGAAGGCTCGTTACTTCCGCTTTACTTCACGGCGTGCGTTGGATGGTAAGGCCTCCAGTGTTGCAGAGATTAACATGTTCCCCGAGGCAGATGAGCCCCAAACCGGGGAGAAGGGCACCAAGAGTAAGAAATCCAAGAAAAAGCGTAAGAAATAAACGATTATGTGGCAATGGCACAAATCAGCATCTGCTGAACACGAATCTATGTGGCAGGACCGGCTGGGAAATCTGCCTGGCTGTGTGATTTCCGCCGGGTTTCATGCGAGTCGAATCTCCATTGATGTATACACGGAAACCGCTGAGGAAGCGCTTGTTCTACAGGCCTGCTATGGCGGCGAGGTGACAGAAATGACCACGACTGACTGGGTAGCAGCCACTGCTCCGGAGAATACTCCGCCTCTTATTATCCGCGATAAACTGGTTATTTCCGCTTCTGCAGATCCCTCAATTCTGCAGGAGCTGCAGTCCAGGTATCCCTCGCGAATCATTCTGACCTTCCCGGCCGAGCGTGCATTCGGCACTGGTAATCACGCCACGACCTCCACATGCCTTCGTATGCTTTGCGACCATGTGCGGAATCTTACCCCGGGCAGCTGGACATTGTCCGATATCGGCTGTGGCACAGGCGTGCTTGCGCTGGCCGGCTTGAGACTGGGCGCTGCCAGTGCTATCAGTTTCGACTTTGACCCGGTTGCAGTGGAGGTGGCCGCCCGTAATATTGAACGCAATGGCGGAGCGGATAATCTCGAGCTTTTCCAGGCGGATGTTTTTGAATGGGCTCCGGAGCCCGGGCAACAGGCAGATGTTGTGTTGGCCAACCTGTTCTCCACTGTGCTGCAGAAAGCCTTCCCCCGTCTTATTGCCGCCATGAAGCCTGCTGGTATCCTCATTATCTCCGGTATTCTTAATACTCAGACAGAGGAAACGCTGGCTGCAGCAGAGGCTGCCGGACTGAAGGTCATTAAGTCTGTCACCCGTGGGAAATGGACTACTGCTAAATTGTGCATTGCATGAACCTGCTCGCCATAGAAACATCTGTATCCAGTGCGAGTCTCTGCCTGTATGCCGAGGGGGCTGTTCTGTACCGGGCCGAATGGCAGGCTGAACGCAATCATGATGCCCATCTGTTTCCCGCTCTGCAGGAGGCCATGGATATACTCGGCAGCAGAACTCTTGACTTTGTGCTGATAGGTGCCGGCCCTGGCAGTTATGGAGGGGTGCGTGTTGCCCTGGCTGCCGGCGTGGGTATTGCTGCTGTTTGTGAGGCGAAGCTGGTGGCCCTTGAATCCTGGGCTCAGCTGGCAGACAACGACGCCTGTATTGTGGCCGATGCCCGCCGTGGCGGATGGACGGTGCGTTTCCCGAGTGGCCGGATTGATGTCCTTTCCCCGGAAAAGTTATCTGAACTTCCGCATGCCATCTATTCAACGGAACCGGTCGGGCGTATGCAGCTGCTGGGACTTAACAATCTGCACAAAGAGGGACTTATTCCTACTGCTGAGGGGCTTGTGCGGACGTGGCTTTCCATGAGCCCTCAGGAGCAGGCGGCAGCTGTTGACAAACCCGCAGAGCCTATCTACGTGCGCCCTCCCCACATCACAATTTCCACTCGCAAACCCTGGGAAGTATGAGCCTGGAATCAGAACCTATAGTGCATAGTTGCCAGCGGTGTGGTGCCTGCTGCCGTTGGGAAGGGAATGTTTGCCTGACGGATGCAGATATTACAGCCATTGCAGAATTTCTGGGTATGGATGAGGTCTCATTCATCAACGAACTCTGCCATCTGCAGCGCAACAGACGCGGTTTGTCGCTCATTGATGCACCGGATGGTGCCTGTATTATGCTTCAGCCGGATAATACCTGTCGCATCCAACCGGTAAAGCCGCAGCAGTGTCGGGATTTTCCTTACAGATGGAATTTTCCCGGCTGGGAACAGAAATGCCCAGGTTTCGGTAAGAAAGGGGGCTGTGAGTAATGCAGGTTTCCCGGCTTCGTAAGTATTTTACCTATCTGCTTCACTCCGGGCGTCGAAGAATGCTTCGCGCCCGGAGTACGCTGGCTGCCCATCTGAACACCGCGCCGCACCGCATTGCTGCACGCGACGAAAGCAGACGTGCCCATGCTGGTACAATTGCCGACTTGTTCGCCTCCATTATGTGCCAGGTGGTGGATATCGGTGTTGATAAGCTGGATACGGCCATGGACATTCTGCGCCATGACTTTCCGAATGTTGAGCATATCTGGCTTGCAGAACGATTCCAGACGGCCTACGAAGCCGCATATCCCCTGCCCGCTACGCTGGCACTTGCTGCTGCCGGGCGCACGGAAGAGGAACGCGTATCCCTTGCGTTGGAGGTTTATGCCCTCTTGCTCCGCATCGGTGGCGATTTAACAAGCCCAACTCTTTTCGAGGAAGTAACCTATGGGTTAAACCTGCCTGGGTGTGCTCCCATGCTGGAGGAGCTGATGCGTAGTCCGGGCGCCACGGCCCCTGCTCCATTAGAAAGCATCACGTTCTCCTCCATACCAGGTGAGAATACTGTTCTCCTGCCGGAAGATGATTCGGCTGTCATTTTCCGGGCAATCCGCTGTGTTAATTTCCTCCTCATCATCAACGATTCGGACACCCCCATTTCTGTACGTGGGCAGACTCTGGGCAAAGGTGGGGTGCTGCCTCTTTCTTCTCGCCAGACGGTGGAGCTCAGCTCCTGTTTCTTCAGTTACAAGACCATCGTCACCCTGCTGCAGTTCCGGTACACCGGAGTTCGTCTGGCCAATTATCTTACGCTGGACGGCGATATTATTTCTATGAGCCGCCAGCGCTCCCGAAACTGCATTGCCCGGGTCAGTTTCGGTCTGCAGGTGGAAATTGAGGTGCTGAGGCAGGATGCGGAGTTCCTTCTGAATGGTCGAGTCCTTTCTGTTGGTTCCAAGGCTAACGCTTCGTACTTCCAGTCTTTTTATATCCAAGGTAAGGGGCCATTCTCATTCAACGACCTTGCAGATACGGAATCTTCGGGCAATAGCTTCCAGTTAGGCCCGGGGGAACGCACCATGCTGGTGACGAATCTGCCATATATGACGCGTCCGGATGTGCTGAAGCTTATGCCCGGATTGGCTCCGGGTGTTGTTCTGGAGGTGAGTTACTCTCGTGCAACGAATAGCGGTCATGTCCGGGTACTCGAAGGTCATTCGCACAGCGTCTCTGTCGATGAGACTCTGGTCAAGGGCACCGTGCCGCTGCAGGATGGCGATTTAATTGCGCTCAGTGCAGTTCAGTTCCTGCGTTGCAGATTTTCTGCCGGTGTGCTGGAGGAGGAATCAAACCTGATTTCCTCACTCCGCGTGCGTGGCCTTACCCGCGATTTTGTGCGAGCTGGCCGTGTGGTGGATAATATCGATTTCTCCCTGAAGCGCGGCGAGATGGCCTGCATATTAGGACCAAGTGGCTCAGGTAAGAGTACGCTTCTGGCTATGCTGGCGGGGCATCTTGAACCCTCGTTCGGTAGTATTTTCTACAATAAGGAGCGGTTGACAACGCACTCCTCCAATCTCCGAAGACATATTGCCTTCATCCCCCGGGAGGATATACTGGATGAAGCCATGACGGTGCAGGAACACGTTTATCAGGCATCTGTGGTACGGCGCCCCCGCCTTGCTCATGAAGATCGCCTTCGCCGGGTTTCCACCGTCCTGAACTTCGTGGGTATCGGACACCTGGCCGACCGCTCCGTAGGGCGAGCTGGTGAGCGAACCATTTCCGATGGTGAGCGCACGCGTCTGAATCTGAGTCTGGACCTCACCGGCACTTCTGAGGTTTTCCTTATTGATGAACCTATCAGTGGTTTATCATCCGGTGACGCAGAGCGCGTCATTGAGACGCTGGAGAATATGGCCGAGGGTAAGATTCTGATCTGTACCTTGCATCGCCCAGCCCAGACTCTGCTGAGTCGCTTCAAGAAGGTCATGGTGCTGGATAATCACGGCCAGATGGCCTTCTGGGGCAGCCCCCAGGAGATGGTGAATTATTTCCGCAATGCTGCGCGTGAGCTGCGCCTTCGTATTCCCCGGGAAGCCGTCGCTGCAGGTGGCGCTGACTATGTGTTTGAGGTGCTGGATGCTCCCTTCCGGCGAGTTGGAAGCAGATACAGAGAAAATCCGAACCTCTGGCAGGAGCGATTCGAAAAATATTCTTATCCATTTAAGAACAAAGAGGCTAAAGAGGAACATGAGGCCTCCCGCAGAAGTATTCCGAAGGCAAAGCCACGCACGCCTATAGAGCTGTGGAGATTGTTCCTGCTGTGGATTTCCCGCACGCTGCTTGCTCGTGTGCGCAGTCGGATGGGCCTGTATGCCATGTTGTTGGAGGGGCCCCTTCTGGCCGCGTTGATTGCCGGCACGCTGCGGGCATCCTCCGAGATGCCCTACACGTTCTATAAGTCTCTGCACGTGACGGAATACCTGTTCCTGTCACTTGTGCTGGCTATGTTCTTCGGGCTTACTGATGCTGCCTGTGAGATTCTCCGGGATCGTCCGCTGCTCCGACGAGAAAGCAACTACAAACTGTTCATCCCTGGCTATCTTGCAGCCAAGGTTCTGGTGCTCACTGCCATTGCAGGTGTACAGTGTGGGTTATATTTGCTTGTCGGCAACGCCATACTGGGCATACACTATATGTTCTGGGGGCATTTCACCGTCATGATGCTCACCGCATTTATCGGTATAGCTCTTTCCCTTATGGTTTCCGCTTTTGTGCGCACAGAGCGGGTCGCATTAAATATAGTCCCCCTGCTCCTTGTGCCGCAAATCCTGCTGGCTGGTGCTCTCATCCGTTTTGAAGAGATGAATGAATTCAGCCCTCATGTGCCGGAGGGGCTGGTCCCGGCCGCTATTGATAAGCGTTTGTCAAACCTGCGCCACCGTGTAGCTTACCAGGATGAGATTTCACACAATATCACCAGTAAACCGGTGCCGCTTATTGCTGATTTATGCCCGCTGCGCTATGCCTTTGAAATGATGTTTGTGGTGCAGACCACTGATAATCTCTGGGAACGGCAGACCAGTGTAGTTAACCGCCTGCGAGAGGAACTGAAGGAATCGGGTTCACTGGAGGAACTGCGATTCATTCAACGGGCTGCTCTTGCATTCAACGGCCTGGCAGCGGATGTCTACGAAGCAAAGGAAATCCTTCGACGTGTCAGCAAGGCCGCGGTCAGACGCGACGAGGATTTCCTGGAGGAGGTCCTGATTGCTCAGGATGAACGAACTCCGACGGAGTCTGACCAGCCGGCCGAATTCTACTTCTCCAACAGGAAGCTTACTTCCATGACGGAAGGCGTAAAGACTGCTCGTAAGGACGGCCGGACAAATGAATATCGAGGCTTTTTCCTGGCGCCGAGGCAGGCAATGCCCATGGGAACACATGACCATGAGACGGATGAGAATTCCATTTCCACTATTTCACGCAATGCGGTTTATCTCTTCATCATGGGGTTGATACCGGTTCTGATGGCTGGTTGGGGAATTCGGAGGATAAACAGTGGCAAGTAAGCTCGATATCTGCGTCAATCTAGCACATTTTTCTTTTATTAGGAGGAAAATGTATGTATAATTCCCGCGTGCGCAGTTGTAACCGCTGTGCATGATGATAAGAAAATGAAAATCGTTCTTGCATACTCTGGTGGTCTTGACACATCCGTGCTTCTGGTGTGGCTCAAGGAGAAGTACAATGCTGAAATCATTGCCTACTGCGCAGACGTAGGCCAGGCTGAGGAGCTCGATGGCGTTATCGAAAAGGCTCTCGCCACGGGTGCTTCCAAGTGCATTATCGGTGACCTGAAGGCTGATTTTGCAGCCAATTACATTTTCCCCATGTTCCAGGCCAACGCCGTATACGAAGGCCGCTACCTGCTGGGCACCTCCATTGCCCGCCCCTGCATTTCCAAGGCTATGGTGGATGTCGCTATTGCGGAAGGTGCTGACGCTATTGCCCACGGTGCAACCGGTAAGGGCAATGACCAGGTGCGCTTTGAACTTTCCATCAATGCCCTGGCTCCCAAGCTTCAGGTGATCGCCCCCTGGCGTATGAAGGAGTGGCGTGACCAGTTCCCCGGCCGTGCTGAGATGATCAAGTATGCAGAAGAGCACGGTATTCCGATTCGTCAGAGCATGAAGAAGCCCTACTCCATGGACCGCAACCTGCTGCACATCTCCTTTGAGGCCGGCATTCTCGAGGATACCTGGTACGATGCTACTAAGGAAGAGGATCGTGGCATGTACGTGCTCTCTACTGCTCCGGAGGACGCGCCCGATGCTCCCCAGTACCTGCAGTGCCTTTTCGAGAAGGGCAACATCATCGGTCTGCAGACAGAAGGCCTTGCTGATATCATGGCTGAGGTCGGTACTACTGCTCAGGGCGAGAAGGATGGTTATACCCTGCTCGACCCGCTGGGCGTCATGCTTGTGCTTAACTATCTGGGTGGTAAGCACGGTATCGGCCGTGTGGACATCATTGAAAATCGTTTCGTAGGCATGAAGAGCCGTGGCATCTACGAGACTCCCGGTGGTACCATCCTGCTGGCCGCTCATCGCGATATCGAGACAATCACCATGGACCGCGAGGCCCAGAAGGTGCGCGATTCCCTGATTCCTGATTACGCAGCCATGGTCTACAACGGCTTCTGGTTCGCTCCCGAGCGCGAAGCTATCCAGGCTCTCGTATCCAAGACTCAGGAAACCGTGAATGGCGAGGTGCGTCTCAAGCTCTACAAGGGTAACGTGATGTACGCTGGCCGTCGCAGCCCGAACAGCCTGTACAGCTACGCCATGGCTACCATGGAGGCTGACTACACTGAGGAGGATTACAACCAGGATGATGCCAGTGGCTTCATTCACCTCAACGGTCTGCGTCTCAAGCAGTTCGCTCGCGTGAACAATAAGTAAGCTCTTTTTTCCAGAGAGCCGCCTCGCCAACGGGGCGGCTCTTTCTTTTTCATGAACGGCACACTTCCCAAACTCTCTTATGTCCTCCTCTCCCACAACCGGGAGAAGTACATCCGCGCAGCTATAGAAAGCGCCTTCGCTCAGGACTACGAAGGTGAACTGGAGTATATTTTCTCAGATGACTGCTCCACCGATCGTACCTTCGAAATCATTAAGGAATGCGTTGCCGCCTATAAAGGCTCTCGCCGCGTAGTTGTCACTCAGACTCCCCGGAATCTGCACCTTGCCGGCAACACGAACCATGCAGTGCAGTTTGTGGAATCTGACTGGATTGTCCGTGCGGATGATGATGACATATCAACTTCCGACAGATGCTCGATAATAGGCAGGGCAATCGCAGAAAATCCAGGATGCAGCTATCTGTATACAAGGATGAAGCAGTTTGAGGACAATCAGGAATCGGAGATAATAGAGAGTGCTCGCATTCGCCGTGCAGAGGTAGAAACCTCTACCATTAATGTACTGAACGGGGAGCACGATATGTGGACCCGGTTTTCAGAAAAAAATATCCTGCACCAGGTCTGGTCTGCCAGGCATTTTAAAATTTTCGGAGATTTGCCGATTGATGGATATTGGGTAGATGATGTCATAGCAAACATGCGATGCTGCGTATTGGGGTATGGTATTTACGTCAACGCCGTTACTGCTTATATTCGCTGGAATGCCGGAAATATGAGCCAAGGCGGTGCCAACGGTGGCAGAGATTATCATTCCATCATGAGGTTGGAGAAATTTCATGATGCTTACTATAATAGGACAATCCATCCGCTTAGGCAGACCTTTGCGCATTTAACAGATTATCTTAAGGAACAAGGGGTGGACGCTCCCGCCTTTCTTGAAGAAATAAGGGCTGACTTAAAAAAACGTGAGCTTCTGTGTTCTTTCTGGAGAAAGGGCGTTATTAATCGCATACGGATTTCCAGAGAACTTGGGTATAAAGGTTTTTTCTCTGTAATGCGATGCCTTCCGATGCCTGTATTCGCGTTTTTCCTCCATTGTTACCGTGTTTTTAGATGAATTAGAGCTATGAATAAGGACTCTCTCTCAATTTTTATGCATCCATATATTTACTATCAAGGTAAATATGGAGGCATTGCTCGTTATGTGTGCGAGCTGGCAGAAGAACTCTGTAGGCAAGGTCACACCATATCATTGCCTATACGTGATGTTGAGAGCATTTACCTACACAATTCAGATTTCTTCGCAAAACTTCCGGATTTATTGCCCAGTCCATCCTGCGTGGATCTGGTGATTGCTAAAATACTGAATAAGCTTAATCTGGGAGTAAAGTCAGCTCGCTATTTGAAGCGAGCAGTTGCATTAAAAACCTTGAAACAGGGGAAATTCGATATCATCCATCCCTCATACACTAACAGTACAGAAATTTTGCCGCATGTAGGGAAAACACCCTTGGTAGTAACGGTGCATGACATGATTCATGAGCTTTACCCTCAATCCTTCTGTCCCACGGACCCTACCTCGGAAAGAAAGAGAAAATTCTCGCTGCGGGCAGATAGAATTATCGCGATTTCTCAGCAGACCAAGGCTGATTTAATCCACCATTTCGGTATTTCTGAGGAAAAGATTGATGTCATCTACCACGGTAATTCACTGGTGCTCCCTGCTAATTACCAGGAATTCAAAATGGATATCCCAGAACGTTACATACTTTTTGTCGGTCACCGTTTTGGATACAAGAATTTCGACAGTGTTCTTTCTGCATTTGCAGGTCTTGCTGAATCGGATGAATCAATATACCTTGTTTGTGCTGGCGGTCCAGCATTTTCAGACGAAGAACTGCATAAGATAAAGACACTGAATATTCAGCAGAGGGTAACTCATCGATGCGTCAGCGATGATGAACTTGCTATTTTGTATAATCGTTGCCTTCTTTTCGTCTATCCTTCTCTGTATGAAGGATTTGGCCTGCCCATTCTAGAGGCATTTGCCTGCAACGCTCCTGTCCTGTGTGCAAGAGCAAGTTGTTTCCCGGAAATAGCATCTACAGGAGCTGCCTATTTCACCCCAGGGAATGACGATGAGCTCGCTCACACCATGTTGAGATTCATCAACAGTACGGAGGAGAGAGAGAAGTACCGAGCCTTAGGGCGCTCTCGTTTGCAAGAGTTCACATGGGCCCAATGTGCTGCAAAAACATTGAGCACCTATCGCAAGGCAATTGACTGCTGCTCCTAAACAAGACCGATTACTCGCATAGCCTCTTCGCGGGCCCAGGCGTCGTCCTCCAGAATGATCGGGAGCTGGCCTTGGTAATCGCGGGGACGGGCATTGGAAAGCACCTTCTCGACTGTCTCCCAGATACCGGGGAAAGACAGTTTGCCGTCCACAAAGGCCTGCACGGCCACTTCGTTGGCTGCGTTGTACATGGCGGGCATGGTTCCTCCGGTAAGCCCCGCGGTGCGGGCAAGCGTAAGCGCAGGGAAATCGTCCCAACGCGGAGCTTCAAATTTCAGGCTGGCAATCTGAGCCAGATCCAGGTGCGGCAGCGAATTTTGCAGACGCTCCGGCCAGGTCACGGCATATTGAATGGGGAAACACATATCGCTGCTACTCAGCTGAGCGAGTATGGACCCATCCACAAACTCCACCAGGGAATGCACAATGCTCTGCGGATGCACAATCACATCCACTCGCTCCATGGGAATGTCAAACAGCCAGCGGGCTTCAATCATTTCCAGCCCCTTATTGAACATCGTGGCACTGTCAATGGTAATCTTGCGTCCCATCTGCCAGGTGGGGTGCTTTAAAGCCTGTTCAAGCGTCACGGCTGCCAGTTGTTCGCGCGGAGTGTTGCGGAAGGGACCGCCACTCGCAGTCAGAATCAAGCGGCTGACCTGTGCTGCTCCGCCATGATTACCCTGCAGACACTGATAAATGGCATTGTGCTCACTATCCACCGGCAGAACATTGATGCCCTTCTCCCTTGCGCGGTTCATCACCACCTCACCGGCCATCACCAGAATCTCCTTCGATGCGATGGCCAGGTCCTTCCCTGCCTCGATTGCCTCCAGCGTGGGCTTCAGACCATCTGTGCCGATGATGGATACCAGTACCATATCTGCATCCTCCAGCGTGGCCAGGCGGCAGAGACCATCCAAGCCTGTATAGACCTGCACCCCGGCAGGAAGCAGACGCTGCAACTCAGCAGCCTTGGCACTGTTGTAAATGCATACATGCTTCACACCGAATTCCCGGGCCTGCTCTGCCAGACTGGCAGCATTGCTGTGGGCTGCCAGGGCAACCACCTCCATGCGTTCCGGAATATCGCGCGCCACCTTCAGCGCACTGGTGCCGATACTACCGGTAGACCCGAGAATTACCACGCGTTTCTTCATAACAAGCGTTATTTTACTCCCACCCTACCATAAAATCAAGCTAAATGGGGCGATTTGTCTTGCCAATTCCATACCTTCGGTGTACTCTCTGCTCGTGCCGTCCGGGTCCGGGTGGCCGCTGCGGGACTTTCTGTGCCCGTAGAGGAAAGTCCGGACATCATAAGGCAGCGTGTCCTGCGAAAGCAGGAGACACCCGGAGCCAATGCCGGGTGGACGGAAAGTGCCACAGAAAATAAACCGCCCGCAAGGGTAAGGGTGAAAAGGTGGGGTAAGAGCCCACCGCTCCAAAGGTAACGATGGAGGCACGGAAAACCCCGCGCGATGCAAGACAAACAGGGAAAGGGTCGCCTGCCCGCTGTATTCCCGGGTATTAGTTGCACCCTGCTATAAACGCAGGGCACGCCTGGCAACAGGCGCGAGAAAAATGGCCACACAGCCTGCTCTGCAGGTGGACAAAATCTGGCTTACAGGACCCGGACGCCACACTTTTTGTTTGAAGCTTCTGCTGACTGGCGACTTTTCCGGAGCCAACTGCCGTACACTGTCTCTGCTGGTGCTGACAGCCCTTGCGGCGAGACGCTGGCGCAGCAGATAGCACGGCTAAGCCTGGCTATCCAATTTTGTTCCGCAGTGGCGCGTTTTCGTGCTGACATATGTCAGCAAATCGTGTATAATATGCGCACGCGTTATGGCATTCACTCACTTACACGTTCACACAGAATACTCCCTGCTCGATGGCATGATCCATACAAAGGATCTGATTAAGAAATGCGTGGAGCTGGGCATGAACTCGGTAGCAATCACTGACCACGGCAACGTATTCGCCGCCATTGAATTCATGGTGAATGTAAAGAAGCACAACAAGGGTGTGCTGGAGTGGAATAAGGAGCATCCGGATGAGAAGAAGCCGGTGTTCAAGCCCATTCTGGGCTGCGAGGTATATGTATCCCCTACCCCGCTTGATGTCAAGAAACAGATTCCCGGTCGCAATAAATACTGCCACCTGGTCCTGCTTTGCGAGAACAACATCGGCTGGGAGAATCTCATCAAGATTGTATCCCGCGGCCATCTGGACGGTTTCTATTACAAGCCCCGCATTGACTACGACACCCTGCGAGAATTCAGCAAGGGGCTTATCTGCCTTACGGGCTGTATCTCCGGTCCTATGCAGGAATGGCTGCTGCGCGATGAACCCGAGAAAGCCGAGCAGGTGCTGCTGGACCTTGTGGACATCTTCGGCAAGGATAACGTATTTGTCGAGCTTCAGGATCATGAGCTGGAGGAAGAGCGCCGCACCACGCCGGAGCTGGTACGCATCGCACGCAAGAACAATGTGCCGCTGGTCGTAACCAACGATGCGCACTTCCTGAATGCGGATGACCATGATGCTCACGATATTCTCATCTGCGTGGGCACGGGTAATAAGCGGATGGATTCCAAGCGCATGCGCTACCCTAAAAGCGTCTATTTCAAAAGCGAAGCAGAAATGCGTGAGCTCTTCCCTGAGTACCCCGACGCGTATGAGAACACGAATGTGATTGCCGAGCGTTGCAACACCTCCATCAAGCTGGACTCCACCTCCACCGAGCGTTATCCGGAATTCGCACCGGATGATGGCTCCACCCGTGAGGAGTACCTGCGTAAAATCTGTTACCAGGGTCTGGAGGAACGCTACGGCAAGGAGCGCGCAGAAAATGACCAGGAGCTGCGCGCCCGCCTGGATTATGAGCTGAGCATCATCAACCAGCTGCGTTTCCCGAGCTACTTCCTCATTACGGCTGACTTCATCAACTGGGCGAAAGACCACGATATCCCCGTGGGTCCGGGCCGTGGTTCGGCCGCCGGTTCACTCGTGGCCTATGTGATGAAAATCACGAATATTGACCCCTACGCCTTCAATCTCATTTTCGAACGATTCCTGAACCCGGAGCGTGTGAGCCCCCCGGATATTGATATCGACTTCTGCCAGACACGTCGACCTGAAGTGATTGACTATGTGCGCCACAAGTACGGCGAACGCGCCGTGACGCACATCATCACCTACGGTACTATGGGCGCCAAGTCGGTTATCAAGGACGTAGCCCGCGTGCTGGATATGAGCTACGGTGACAGCGACAAGATTGCCAAGCTCATTGAAAGCGGCCCCGGTGTGACACTGGATAAGAGCTACGCTGCCAGCGAGGACCTGCGCAATCTGGTGGAACAGGATGATACCTACCGCGAAATCTGGAACTACGCCAAGAAACTGGAAGGCACGGTGCGAAACGTGGGCATGCACGCTGCCGGCGTGGTGATTGGTGACCGTCCGTTGGATGAATACGTAGCACTCACCCGAGACGACCTGAGTAATCCGCACGGTGAAGTAGTGGCCCAGTGCGATATGGGCGCCATTTATAACGCAGGTCTGCTGAAGATGGACTTCCTCGGCCTGAAGACCCTCACCGTGATGAAAGACGCGGAAACCTACGTGCGCTGGCGCGAACCAAACTTCCGCTATGATTCAGTGGATATTACCGATAAGCAGACATTTGAGCTGCTGAACCGAGGCGATACCATGGGTGTGTTCCAGCTGGAATCCGGCGGCATGGTGGACACCTGCCGACGCTACGGCATCGACAACATTGAAGATATCATCGCCTTGCTCGCTCTCTACCGCCCCGGCGCCATGCAGTTCATGGACGACATGATTGCCGTGAAGAAGGGGCTGAAACAGGCAGAGTACGAGCACCCGCTGCTGGAAACAGTGTCCGGTCTGACCTACGGTGTGATGATTTATCAGGAGCAGGTGCAGGCCGCAGCCAAGCTGCTTGCCGGCTACACCCTGGGCGGTGCAGACCTTCTGCGCCGAGCCATGGGTCACAAGGACATGCAGGAAATGGCGGAACAGCGTCGCCGTTTCGTAAAGGGCTGCTGGGATGTGAATCAGATTGACGAGAAGACAGCCAACGCCATTTTCGACAAGATTCAGAAGTTCGCAGGTTACGGTTTCAATAAATCCCACTCCGCGTGTTACGGCCACATTTCCTACTGGACAGCCTATCTTAAGGCTCACTTCCCAGTGGAATTCCTCTGCGGTCTCATGACCAACGAAGCCACCAATGAAAAGATTGGTGTGTTCATTCAAGAGGCTATCCGCATGGGAATTGAGGTGCTTGGCCCCTGTGTGAACCACAGTGAGGTGAAGTTCCAGCCAGAAACCATGCCGAACGGTAAGCTGGCCGTGCGATTCGGTCTGGCCTCCGTAAAGAGCATGAGCTCGGAAACAGTGAAGGTTATTGTAGAGGAACGTAAGAAAAACGGCCCCTACAAGAGTCTGGAGGATTTCTGCTACCGCATTCCTCCGCAGAACGTACGCCGCAACCAAATTGAAGTTCTGGTGCAGTGCGGCGCATTTGACTGGATGCATGTGTGCCGCGCACAGATTTTCGAGAGCATCGAGCAGTGCATCAATGGTGCCAGCAGTGTGCACAAGGATGCCGAAGCCGGTCAGATGGCGCTCTTCGACATGATGGGAACAACCTCTGCCCCGGAGGAGAATGTCACCATGCAGGAATGGCCGAAGGAAAAGCGTCTGGATGATGAGAAATTCCTCACAGGTGCCTATTTCACTGGTAACCCGCTGGATAGCATGCGTGGTGTCATTGATGCCCCGAAATTTGTACCCATCGGCACCCTGCCCGATCTCACGGCTGAGGAAATCCGCGGTTCTCGGGATATGGCAGGCATGCTGCGTGCCGTCACCATCAAGGTGAGCAAGAGCGGTCAGAAGTTTGCTATTATCACGGTGGAAGACTTCACCGGCAGCACGGAAGCTCTGCTCTGGGGTGATTCCTATACCAAGGCTGCGGAACAGGAAGGATTGCTTACCGCCGGTAATTTCGTGCAGTTCCGTGCCCGTATTTCCGAAGATGAAAAAACGGGCGGCAAGAAGGTATCCGCCAATGGTCTGGAACAGATTGGCGGCAGCGGTGGCAAACGCCGTGCCGGTAAGCCGAAGAATTATGAGATTACACTGAATACCGCCCGTCATAATGCAGAAGACATAGCCCTTATTAAATCGATTCTGCAGAAATATCCCGGCAAGATGCCGGTGCATATGACATTGCGCAATTCTCTGGGCAACAGAGTCTGCATAGAGCTGGGTGAGCGCTACTGCGTGTCCCCCAGCCCCCGTCTGGATGAAGAACTTTCTCTCTATTCCTGATGATGAAACGGCGCACGATTCTATGGGCTGTTCTGGCCACGCTTGGTCTGCTGGGTGGCGGACTGGGAAAACTCTATTTCACCACACCAGACCAGGCAGAAAAGCAGGAGACGGTGAAGGTAAAGTCTGAGTTGAGTACGGATGCCTTCAGCCTTCGTTTCTTCCACCACGCGCTCACCGAGAAATCAGCAGGCAACGTTCTGGTGGCTCCTCATATGGTGTCGGACATGCTTCTGACATTGCAGGATAGAAGCGCAGGCAAGACAAAGGAGGAACTTCAGGCTCTGAAACTGCAACCCACCCGGGAAATACGAGCAACGGAGCCGAACTGTGCTATGCTGCTGGCTATGGATTTTAATCTGCCTCGCAATGAAGGTTGCCATGGCGTCATGCCTCTGCCCTTTTCGGAAAATATCCCCATGGCACTCAGTCTCTTCAATGGGAGCCTCGCAAATGCTTCCGGATACAGCAGCGCACAATTAGTCGGTAGCCAGATGGTGACTAACCGCACCAAATTGTTGCTCGGCGGTACGCTCCGCCTTCATAAGGCATGGGAAACTCCATTTAATACAGCCAATGCAACCACCGCAGGTTTTGACAATGCCTCAGGCAGTATGCCGACCATACACCAGATGCGGAGTCGCGGTCTCTATCGCACGGCCCAGGCTGAGGACGGCAGCTGGAAGGCCATTGCCCTGCCTTTCAAAAGAGATGCGTCAACTGGTAGTACGCTGGTATACATCGGCATTCTCCCTGCAGGTTCCGCCCGTTCCTTTGCGGCGGAGCTCACGCCGGAACTGACGACCGCCATTCGTCAATCACTGGCAGATGCAGCTCCGCAGGATACCCTTGTTGAAATGCCCCGGCAGGAGCTTCAGATATTGCCTTACGATATGCGCGATACTTTGCGTCGTCTTGGCCTGAAGGCGCTCTTTGACCCGGAAACAGCCGACTTTTCACCCATGACAGACGAAAAGATTCAGCTGGGGGCTGCCCTTTTCTCCGCATCCATCTATCTCGGTGAATCAAATGAAGCCCCGCAGCCGGATGCCACATTAAATTATGCGGCAAACACGCTTTCATTCACCCGCCCATACATCTGGATGATAGCAGATCTGGAAACCAGCACGCCGATAGAATTCATCGGACTGGTTGAAGAACTGTAGGTTACCGTTCCTTGCGGCAGACTTCTGCTAAGGCTGCGGCGCGCGGGAATGCCATATAAAACAGGCGCTCAGGGGTGCTGATGTGTTCTGTCCACACATTTCCCTGCATACCAAGCACCAGAGGTGAATCCGGTACACGGAAGGAGCGGACAGTCTCCGTGGTGATGATATGTTCACCAGGAGCTGCTTCGTCCAGGCTCTGCGGGTAATCAAAATAGAAATGCGAGTTCGGACAGAGGATAACGGGCATTCCCAGCGCCATGACCTCTGCCTGTTTTTCAGCGCGCCAGAGCATTACCCACTGCCCCCGGACTCCATTGCAGGCGGCCTCATCCCAGGTGATGGCAGGATTTCCCCTGGAATGCACGTAGTTCACGATTTCCTGCATGAAATTACGTTGCTTCTCTATGCTCAGCAAACGGGTATCCACCTCGTCGCCGCCCAGGTGAATGGGAGTTCCCGCAGGAAAGAGCTCTATCACCTCGTCCAGTACATCCTTTACAAACTGCACAACCTCCGGCTTCTCTACCGCCAGAATATCACGCCCAAGCTTGCAACCGGGCGGCGGTTCCAAGGCTAGTTCAGGATACGCCACCAGCGCAGCATATACGTGGCCGGGAATATCGATTTCCGGCACAATGGTAATGCCGCGTTCTGCGCCATAGGCAATAAGCGCCCGCATTTCTGCCTGCGTGTAGAACCCACCGTAGCATTTATCAAAATGAAAACCGATTTCGTGCTTACGCCAGTCCCACGCCATGCCGGGCAAAGCCTTGCGCCAGGCACCCACACTGGTGAGCTTCGGGTATTTGCGAATTTCAAGGCGCCAGCCCGGGCCATCTGTCAGGTGCAGATGCAGACGGTTCAGTCTCAACGCAGCCATGCGGTCCATGACTTGCTGCAACACTGTGGGTTCAAAGAAATGGCGGGAGACATCCACATGCAGCCCCCTCCATTCGTAAGCATGAGCCTCAGCCATGACGACACAGGCTGCTACCGGCATCAAGATAGACGAGAGCCACTTCATCCTCATTTCAGCGTCTGGAGTAATCGAGTAACAGGTAGACCTATCACATTGTCCAGGTCCCCTTCAAAACGTTCAATAATCAAATCCCCGTGTTCCTGAATGGCATAGGCGCCTGCCTTGTCATATACATGAACCAGACTCATGTAGTGGCGTATGGCCTGTTCATCCAGTGAACGGAAGGTAACCTTGCTGATTTCGGCAAAGTCCCGGCGTTCGCCATCGGGCATGAACACCGCCACCGCCGTGCAGACACTGTGTGTACGCCCTTGCAGCTGCATGAGCATGGCTATAGCCTCCTTTTCGTTGGCAGGTTTGCCAAGCGGTTGGCCATCAATGAAGACGAGCGTATCCGCACCGATGACGGTGGTTTCTGGATATTCTGCAGCAACCGCGGCAGCCTTCGCAGCAGCATTGATGGCGCAGAGTTCCTCCGGAGCCATGGATGCGTCGTGTACTTCCTCGGTGTCACGCACAACCACACGGAACTCGATACCCTCACGGGAAAGAAGCTCGCTTCGTCTGGGGGACTGGGAGGCAAGAATAATCATCGGCTCATGGGGGACATACGGTCCAGAACACGGTGGCGCACCTCATCCGGCAGCTCGTGGATGCCCTGAATAGTTGTACCCAGCAACTCGGCTGCCGCTGCACGGCAGGCATCCCGGTCCTCCACGGTTTCGAATTCCATGCCGACCAGTGCACGGCCCACGTGCTCACCGGAATAGCGGTAATTGAAGTAACATAAGTGAGCGTACTGGCCCATCACGCGCATGAATTCCGAGAAGGCTCCCGGACGCTCAGGGAATTCGATGACGAAGAATACAGGATGGCTGAGGCGCTCGCGGTCATAGGAAATCATGCGGAATCGCACATCATCGTGGTTGGTTACATCACGAGCAGTAAGGCCCTTCGCCGCGAGAGCCTGGTCAATTTCCTCAAACTGAGCATCTGTTGCCAGCACCCCGAATACCGGCTGCTGGATATCGCCCGCAAGACGACCGTATTGCACATCGGTAAGCTGCACGCCGGAAGGTATGCTCTCCAGATATTTGAGAATCTGTCCACGCTTAGTCTCCATGGGGATCTGCAGGAACTTCTCGTGTCGATTACTCTCCTGCACACCGGCTCGGCTGGCAACCACCCCCATCTGGGTGAAATCCATATTGGCACCGGAAAGTACAACCAGACATTTTTCGCCGGGCTTGATATTTCCGTTGTTCCAATCCTGGAGTAAAGCGGCCAGTCCCATGGCGCCGGAAGGTTCCGTAATCACGCGCAGACCATTCCAGAGCGAGCGGATGGCCTTGCAGACCTCCTCATTGGTCACTGTCACAAATCCGTCCAGTAACTCGGAGCAGAGCTGGTAGGTAAGCTCACCTGCCACGCGAACAGCCGTGCCATCACAGAATACATCCACATAGGGCAGAGTCTTGCGCTCGCCGCACTCGACGGCCAGCTTCATGGAAGCCTGGTTCACGCCTTCTACGCCGATGCATTTGCAATCCGGCCAGAACTTCTTGAACCAGCAGGCGCAGGCAGCTGCCAGACCGCCACCGCCAATCTGCAGATACACACGGTCAAAGGGGCCCTCGCCACTCATTACCACCTCATCAGCCAGAGTACCCTGGCCGCCCATGGTGAAGACGTGGTCGTAGGGATGCACAAAGGTAAGACCATTCGAATCTGCAAATTCATGGGCAGCATGGGAAGCTGCATCGTAGGAGTCGCCCACAAGCACAATTTCCACATTCTCGCCACCATGCATGCGCACTGCATTCTGCTTTACCTCCGGCGTGGAACGGGGCATGAAGATATGAGCCTTGCACCCCAGCCGCTTTGCAGCCAGCGCGACACCCTGCCCGTGATTACCAGCAGATGCTGCCACCACGCCATTAGCACGTTGTTCCGGGCTCAGCTTGGCCATGCAGTTGTAGGCACCACGCCACTTATATGCCTTAATGGGACCCAGGTCCTCGCGCTTGGCAAAAACGGTTGCGCCGACTTCGGGAAGACAGATTTCCTGCATGGGAGTGGGCGAGCCAACGGCGTAAACGCGCTGGCGAGCCTGCAGGATTTCATCGAAAAGCAGTTCTTTGAGTGTACTCATGACCTTATGCGCGGTATTGTACACCATCCACACCATCTCTTGCAAGAACGTAGTGTGTAATCATCCATACTCCAGCTGTTATTGACACATGAACAGGTAACTGATACAATGCAGCCAGACATGGATAGTCGTTTTCTACTCCTTTCAGCATCTGCCTTTTCCATATGCACAGGGTGTATGCAGATGAATACCGCCGGAAATATTGCCGAAATCGGGCAGAAATATAAGGCGGTCATGGTATACAGCAACGAAAAGGAATGGAAAGGCATTCAAGTGGGTGATGAGCAGTACATAGAAGGAATGCAGGCCACGCTTGTCAAGGCCCCTGCCCCTGTTGTACAGAAGTCGGTTTGGGCCCAACTCCCTCACGAACAATATCTCTGTGAATGCAAACCAGATTTCTGCTATTATAACCAGAAGACGGGACAGATTCTGCAGGATAGACCTGCAGAAGGACATGATATCAGCATCACGGCTGTCAGACCTTATATATTCAAGCTCGTCGCACAGCCAGAGGGGGCTGTCGATTCCTCATTGTATACACTTCTGGCCATTGAGAAGGAGGAGAACGCGAATGATATACTTACAGGCCCGCTTTCATGGATAGCAGCCGTGGCTATCGATATACCCGGGTCTGTGATATCCACGATGGTGATGCTTCCCTGCAGCATCTATTCTGCCATTTTTGAGTAAAAATCTTGCGTCCGGGATGCGTATCTGCTACCTTCTTGCAGCTTCCCGACTATGGCAGAGAAATTCGACATCAACAGCCTCAATGCTGCCCAGAAACAGGCGGTCCAGACACTGAACGGCCCGGTGCTCATCCTGGCCGGAGCCGGCACGGGCAAGACCCGCACCGTAACCTGCCGCATTGCCAACATGATTGAGAAAGGGGTGAACCCCCGCGGCATTCTGGCACTCACCTTCACCAACAAAGCGGCAAACGAAATGGCTGACCGAGTGGCGGGGCTTGTGGACCGCAAATCCGCCCGCGCCATGACGGTGTGTACGTTCCATTCTCTCTGCGTGCGTATTCTGCGTCAGGATATCGGTAAGCTTGGATACAAGGAGAACTTTTCCATCTACACCGGCAGCGACCAGAGCGGACTGCTCAAACGTCTCATCATGGAATATGGCGCCCGTCGCGAGAAGCTGGAACCTGCCCAGGTGCTGGCTGAGATGTCGCGAGTGCGCAACAATGGACTCGAGGTGGAACATATCGAGGATACGCTCATTGCAGCAGTGGCAAAGGCCTACATGCGCGAGCTGAAGGCTCAGAACGCCGTGGATTTCGATGACCTGCTCATCCTCACGGAACGACTGCTGCGCTGCTATCCCACTATCCACGAGAAGTGGAACAAGCGATTCTCCTATATCACCGTGGATGAATTCCAGGATACCAATTCTCTGCAGATGAGTCTGCTGCGTCAGTTAGTCGGGCCGGAACACAATGTCTGCGTGGTGGGTGATGACGACCAATCCATCTACGGCTGGCGCGGCGCCCAGATTTCCAACATCCTGGACTTCGAGAGTTTCTTCCCGAATCCGACTGTCATCAAACTGGAGGAAAATTATCGCTGCACCCGCCAGGTGCTGGATTGCGCCAATGCGCTCATCAAGCACAACGACGGACGCCGGGACAAGACTCTGCGTACTAATAAGGATGGCGAGTTCCCCGTGCGGCTTATGGCCATGCCCGGGTCCCAGGAGGAAGCCGAGTTCATAGCTGATGAAATAGAACAATTCCGCGCACGACAGAGCCTGCCCTGGGAAGCTTTTGCCATTCTCTTCCGAGCCAATGCCCAGAGCCGGGCGCTGGAAATGGCCCTTCGCGAGCGGCACATTCCCTACCGCATGGTAGGCAGCAAGAGCTTCTTTGACCGTCGAGAGGTAAAAGACCTTATCAGCTACCTGCAGATGATGGATAACCCGGATGCTGACCTGCACCTGCTGCGCGTGCTGAATACCCCGCCCCGTGGTATCTCCGCAACCACTGCATCCTTTGCCATTGACTGGAGCCGCGACAACAAGAAGAGCATCTGGGCTACGCTGGTGGATTTATCCTTCCTTTCTGAATGCTCCACCCGTTCCCAGAACAGCATCGAAGCCTTCACCGAGCTGGTGACCCGCTACGGCACCGAGTTTGCCGCAAGCGAGCGACCCTTTGTCGATATTCTGCAGGATTTTCTGAACGAGACCGGCTACGAGGAATATATTGCCAAGAATTGCAAGACAGAGGAGGAGAAAATGCGCAGACAGTCCGCCATTGATGATATCAAGGTGGCATTGCGTCAATTCTGGCTGCCCGGTCACAAGCTCACGGATTTCCTGTCCGGCATCTGTCTGGACGACAGCCGGGAGGAGGACGATATCGAAAGCAAGAGCGGCGTGTGCCTCATCACCATGCACGCAGCCAAGGGACTGGAGTTCCCGCAAGTGTACATCGTAGGTGTGGAGGAAGGCTTGCTTCCCCACACCCGATCGGTGGATGAAGGCAGCATGGACGAAGAACGACGTCTGTTCTATGTGGGTATCACCCGCGCACGCGAACGACTGACCATGACCTACTGCGCCAAGCGCAGCCGCTACGGACAGGAAGAACGCTGCCAGCCCTCCAGCTTCATCCACGAAATACCCAGGCATATGTATGAGTTCGTGGATTACGACAAGCTCATGAAATCCCCGGCCTCAGAGGATGAATGTGCCGATTTCTTCGCATCCATGCGCGACTTGCTCGCGGAGGATTAGTGATTATACAGGTATACAAAGATGCGAGTCATGGCGTGAATGGCAAGATTGGCAAGAACGCACCAGAGCGCAAAGTCTGTAATCGGGCAAAAGGGCAGATAAGTAGCAGTAAAGGCGGGAAACAGCCAGCTGGTAAGCGTTATCGGCAGCAATGCCAGGACCGTATACAGGGTGATTCTGCGAAATGATGCCGTTACGCCTGCCGCAATGGAAAACACCAGAAGTGAGCCTGATATAAGCAGAAAAAACAGCAGAAGAAGAATGGCAATAACAGGAATCACGGTGGCATCCTACCAGCAGGCTCAGTCAAAGTAAAGGCAAAAGCCGCCAATCCTGATGTAATTTTGCGAATTGTTGGCTTGAAGTATTATGCTGGTCTATGCTAAAATCTCTGCATGAACCTCATTCGCAGTTTCGTTCTTGCTATGCTGGCCGGCAGTGGCCTGAGCATGGCTCAGTTTGATGGCATGATGGGATTTGATGCACCCTCCACCATGAGTGTGAGTTCTGTCGCCAGTGTGCAGAGCTACCAGCCCGGCAAGCCGTTCTATGTGGCCTTGAAGGGCGAAATTACTTCCCCGTGGCATGCCTATTGGCAGAATCCCGGCACCGTGGGCGAATCCATGAGTGCTGAAATCACCGTTCCGGAAGGATTCACCGTAAAAGGACCGTTCTGGCAGGTACCTCACAAGCACGAGGGTGTTCTGGGTGTAGCCTACACCTATGAGAATCCTGTCATTGTCTGGGAGGTTACTCCGGCGGCCGATGCTCCGGCCACGGCCACCTTTACCCTGTCAGCCACGGCTCAGACCTGCTCCGATGAAGGCTGCAATGCCCCCGAGACCCAGACTGTCACGCTGGAACTGGCTGCCGGCGATGCTGCGGCCAACCCCGCCTGGGCAGATGAGCAGAAGCTTACTATCGGCCCCGGCGACACCGCCACTACGGTGACGGCTAACCAGCAGGGCAACACGGTAAGCCTTAGTTTCACTGCAGATGCAGGTCTGGAGTCCGCCTACTTCTTCTCTGCAGACAACAGCATCTCCCCGACGGCAGAACAGAAGCTCACCGCTAATGCAGACGGCAGCTACACGCTTGCGCTTACCCGCAACGACAACAGCGACCAGATGTATCCGGTGAAGGATGAAGCTGCTGTCGGCAAGCCCCTGGCCTCCCTGGAAGGCGTGCTTGTATTCGGTGATAAGCACTGCGCTGTTAGCGCAGAAATGGGTGCTGCAGCTCTTGCTGCCACCGCGTCTGCCGGTGTGCCTGACGGTCTGGCAGCCCTTTGTCTGTCCCTCTTCATCGGTGGTCTTATCCTCAACCTGATGCCCTGTGTATTCCCGGTCATCGGCCTGAAGGTGATGAGCTTTGTTCAGATGGGTGGTGGCAGCCGCCGCAAGGTATTCACCCACTCCATGATTTTCGTACTGGGTGTACTGGTTTCCTTCTGGATTATTTCCGCGCTCATGATTGTGTTCTCCAACCTGGGGGCTCTGGCCGAAGTGCCGTGGACTCAGTGGCTGAGCACGCTGTGGAACGATGCTGGCTCCTCCACCCGCAGCTGGGCTGAGTGGATGCAGAATCCGTGGATTGTATACGCCATTCTTCTTCTCCTGCTTGTCCTGGGCCTCAGCATGTACGGCGTATTCGAAATCGGCGCCGGTATCACAGGCGCCGGTCAGGGTGTGCAGAACAAGGAAGGCCTGCTGGGTTCCTTCTTCCAGGGCTTCTTTGTCACCATCGTCGCCACCCCCTGCAGTGCTCCCTTCCTCGGTGCTGCCATGCCCGCTGCCATGGCCCTGCCCGGTGTGTGGATGACCCTGGCTCTCACGTTCATGGCGCTGGGCCTTTCCTTCCCCTACATCGTGCTGGGCATGTTCCCTGCGCTGGTGCGTCTGCTGCCCCAGCCGGGTGAGTGGATGGAATCCCTGAAACAGGGGCTTTCCTTCCTGCTCTTCGCCGCTGCAGCCTGGATGCTCTATGTGTATCTGGCTTTCTGGCCTGCCAGCGAGAGCACTGATACCATGTGGGTGAACATGTCTCTGGTCGTATTCTGCGCAGCGTTCTGGGTATACGGCCGCTGGTGCCTGCCGTTCCGTCCGCTTAGTACCCGTATCATCGGTTTTATTGTGGCTCTGCTTCTGGCAGCAGCCGGTTTCTGGGGTGCCCGCCCCTATGCACCCGCTGAAAATCAGCTCGAATGGGAGGAATGGAGCCCTGCCGCCATGCAGGAAGCTCTGGAAAATGACACCCCCGTCTATGTGGATTTCACCGCCAAGTGGTGTGCCACCTGCCAGGCTAACAAGAAGGTAGCCTACACCGATGAGGTGTATGCAGCCATGAGCGAGGCCGGAGTGGTGCTCATGCGTGCTGACAAGACGGCCCCCAATCCTGAGATTGATGCAGAGATGCGCAAGCTGAACCGCAGCTCCGTGCCCGTGAATGCACTCTACGTTCCCGGCAAGGAACCTGTGGTGACCAGCGAGCTGCTGACTCCGGATTACATGCTCGACTTCCTCAAGGAAAACCTCCCTGCCGAGGAAGAAGAGACTGAGGAGTAATTACTCCCCACCACCTAACTTCATCATCGCGCTTCCGTTCCTGCGGAAGCGCGATTCTTCTTTCCTACAGCAAGTACTCAGAGACTTTTGTTCTCCGGGAGCCTCTCACTGGCGTAGAGGAGACTGCCCAGGTTCAATTCTGTTTACACCCTCTTATTGCGAGCCGCTTCGCGGTTAGCAAGAGCAATCTGGAGAGCATTGGCGATATTGTGAAAGAATACGTAGAAGGCCGGTCCGATATAGGCAAGTGGGTGCACATACCACTGGCTGGCAATATAAAGTGTCAGGATGGTATTTTTCTGGCCGAGACACTGGGAACACTCACGCTTGAGTCCGCGAGGACCGAACTTATAACCAGCCACGAAGCCGATAACGCAGACCAGCAAGGCAGAGAGAACCATTGGCAGCATATTCCACATGCTGATATTCATATCCAGCACACGCTGCGTGCCTACACCGGCAATAATGGTCAGATTAATAATCCAGATACCCAGCGACACATCCCGGAGTCTGGCAGTCCAGGCCTTGCAGGGAGGGTATACCAGTCGCAGAACTATGGCTATGAGTGCGGGAATACCCAGCACCGTGCCCAGCTGCATGGCCACCTCTGCAGCAAGTTCGGTATAGCGGAAACCTTCCACCTGGACGACAAAAGGCATAAGCAAGGGTGTCACCATACCAAAGACAATCTGGCTGAGCACCATCGCCGTTGTGGTGAACTCAACATTACCCTTGAGCAGATTCACAATGACTGGAGCAGCAATAGCGACAGGTGCAATACCGCAGAAGAAAAGAGATTCTGCCAGAACAGGGTAACCAAAAGCCCGTGCGATTGCCCAGAGACCCATGCCGATTATCTGAATCCCCAGGAGCAGCCAGAGATGCATGCGCTGGGGCTTGAGCCGGGTGGTATCAATGCCCAGGAACGTAATACTGAGCATAAGAGCCACACTGGCCGGAAGCCAGCTTCCCAGAGCGGCAAGCTGGCTATGAAAGATGCCGCCTACCAGGAAGGCAAGCACCATGGATATGCTACGGATATGGCGTTTCATCAGGCCTCTGCTTTCTGCTCCGCCTTGCGCAGTTCAATCACGGCAGCCGTAGCGTCATCCTGTTTGGGCTTGGGGTATGCAATTCGGCTATGATGCATGGTGCGGATTGTGGCAAAGAAGGATTCCTTGAGTTTCTCGATTTCCCCCAGAGTCAGACCGCAGTCCTGCAGATGCCCATCCAGAATGCGCCCCTTGAAGATACCACTGATCATGTTGCGAATGTCCTCCTCTGTGGGATGCTGCAGCGAACGCGTAGCACTCTCCACTGCATCGGCCATGCTCACAATGCCGCTCTCGCGAGTCTGGGGTATCGGCCCCTTGTAAGTGAAGATAGCTTTATCCACTTCCTCCGGGCATGTATCAATGAGCCCCTCCTCAAATTTAGCCTTCTCCTCTTCATACAGATCCAGAGCCTGGCGATAGAAGAAGTACGCGGTAGATACTCCGTGATGTTCACGGATGACATTGATGATACGATTGTTCAGGCCATGAGCCTTCGCAAGCTCCACGCCCTCGGTCACATGCCCGGTAATGATGCGGGCGCTGGCCTCGGGAGTCAGGTCAGCATGCGGAGTGTTGGTGGGATCCGGAATATTCTCTGCAAAGTACTGGGGATTGGTAATTTTGCCAATATCATGATAAAGGCCACATACACCGGCGCGTGTCACGTCTGCCCCAATGGCCTCTGCACCAGCCTCAGCCAGACGCTGAACGAGAAGGCTGTGATGGAATGTCCCCGGAGCCACAATCTGCAGTTTCCTAAGCAGAGGGTGGTTCATGTCAGCCCATTCCAGCCAGGTGATGGGAGTAGAGATGTTGAACAAACGCTCCAGTGCAGGCATCATGCCGCCAATGAGTGCAGCAAGAACGAAATTGACCGCCACGGTAATGGCAAGCTCCATGGCAAATCCACTTACATTGAACCCGCCAGACAGTCCGCGCAGGGCAACGGTGCTGTCAGTCCCCACGGATTGAAGCCCCAGCAGTAGGTAGACGGAAGTAAATACAATGGCACTGGCCACCTGCCCGGCACGAAGGATATGCTCACGCTTGTGCACGCGCCCCGATACAAGAGCACACACCGTACCTGTCACGAAACTGATTGCGCTGTAATTCAATATCACTGCGGCATCCGTTCCCTGCGGAAATATAGCCACGCCGAAAATGGTGCAGCAGAGCGCAGTGAATGCACCGAGCCGACGGCCAATCATCACAGCCAGAATGGTGGGAGCCAGCGCATACGGCAGCCAGAGCAGCACCTGCCCCTGCATATAGAAGCCGGGAATCATGCCGCGAAGTGTGCAGACCCCGTTCATGATAAGCAGCTGGGCCACAATCATGACGACCAGAAGCAGGGTGCGGCGCACTGTGAGCTGCACCTGAAGTCGCGACAGATAAGCCAGAAGGATGAGGCCCACGGACGTGAGCAGAAGCCACACAACGCGGAACACGGCATTCCAGAGCGTATCCGCCATGGAGCACGCAATGAAACACAGCGCAATCACCCCTAGTACCCCTATACCCAGCATCACTTTAGGATTGCCCGTATGGCTGTTCGTGGGTTCCCCCTGAGTTTTGAAATTTTGTAACAGACTGGTCATATGAATTAATCCTTTTCTACCTTTTCTTCAGAAGCAGACACCGAAACGGGCACCTTGATTTCCGGAAGTTCTACAGCCTTCACACTCACGACGGCCTCTCCTTCTTCACCGTGGCGACTGCGCACAATGGCAATCATCCGGCCATTGAAGAAGCTCTGGCTCTTAGACTGCATACACGTGTGATCTGTTTGATTTCCGTTGCAGAAACCCACAAGTTCACCAGGTCCGCTGATTTCAAAATCAACCTCGCGGGAATCTGTGGGCACTACATTGCCCTTCTTATCCACCAGAGAAAGTGAAATATAAGCCAGGTCGTAGCCATCATTCAGAATCTCTTTCCTGTCCACTGAGGCTTCTACCCTGACAGACTTGCCAGTGGTGACACGCTGAGCAGATGCCCAGGCCCGGCCCTTTTTCTTCACCTTGACACTAAGCGTGCCGGGCTGGTAAACCACATCCTCCCAGACAAAGCGGTAGGCATTCTTGCAAACCTCGAGCTTCTGCTTATAGGAGTCCCCCTGCCCACGTTTACGCACACCAAGGCTCTTACCGTTCAGGAATAACTCTGCCTCGTCGCCACTCGTAAAAACCATGACGGGCGTGGTCTGCCCCTCGCGGCCTTCCCAGTTCCAATGCGGCAGGATATGGCAGGTCTTTTCCTCCGGACGCCAATGACTGCGGTACAGGTAGTAAGTATCCTTCGGGAAACCTGCAAGGTCAATGATGCCGAAATAGGAGCTTCGGCTGGGTGCCTTGTTGCCCATGAGGCGCAGCTTTTCCATGGCAGCCTGCTTTTCCTCCTCTGAAGCACCATGGAAGTTGCCGATATTGGAAGCATCCTGGTTGTAGGGAGTAGGCTCACCCAGGTAGTCAAAACCGGTCCACACGTATTCACCCGCAACATGGGGATTCTTGTTCAGCGCAAACATCTCAATGTCCGGGCTGGTGCCCCAGGCGGGAGCAAACAGACCATAGGCACTTACGTGGAAATTGCGGGCCCCGCCATCCACAGCCCAGCTCAGCGGGAAGAAATAGGTATCGCGGGAAGCAACGCAGGAGTTGGTTTCCGATGCATATACCGGCTGATTCGGGTGCTTCTGGCGGAACATGGTGTACATGTCAGGCTTATAGTTGAAGCCGAACACATCCACCGTCTCTGCAAAACCGTTAGTCACACTGCCGGGATCATTGCTGCCGACCGTATAGGGGCGGGTCTCATCGTACTTGCGCATCTCGGCACGCAGCATGGTGGAGACTTCCCGGCCACGGGCTGTCCTCAGCTCGGGTATTTCATTACCGCCACTCCATGCGATGATGCAGGGGTGATTGCGGTCGCGGCGCATGAAGTTCTCTACATCCTTCTTCCACCACTGCGGCCAATAGATATGATAGCCATTTACCTTGTCGTACTTCTGCTGTTCCCAGATGTCGAAAAGCTCATCGATTACCAGGATGCCGTGCTTGTCGCACAGGTCGAGCACCTCCGGAGCGGGGGGATTATGCGTCATGCGGATGGAGTTACACCCCATCTCCTTCAGAATCTCAATCTTACGCTCATACCCGCGCACATGGAAGGCGGCCCCCAGTGCACCAAGGTCGTGGTGTTCGCACACGCCCTTAATCTGAACTCGCTTGCCATTCAGGTAAAATCCATTCTTTGTCCATTCCACACGTCGGATGCCGAAGCTGGTCTTCCTGGTATCGAGCACCTCCTCCCCACTCACCAGAGAGGTGGAAAGCGTGTATAACTTCGGAGATTCACAGCTCCAGAGCTTCGGATTCTTCACTACCAGCTTCTGCTTAACCTCCCGCTCATCTCCTGCTTCCAGCGTGATTTTGACAGATTTTGCCTTGGATTTCCCGACAGATTGCCGTATAGTGACTTCCCTGGCTTCCTTTGAGGTATTCACCACGCGTGTCCGCACCTCCACAGTGGCTTCGGTGCCACTGATTTTCGGCGTCGTGACATACACAGGCCAGTGGGCCAGGTGAACCGGACCGGTCTTTTCCAGCCAGACACTACGGTATATACCGGCACCCGGATACCAGCGGGTCGAGCTGGGCAGATTACTGGCCATCACTGAGATAAGGTTGCTCTTGCCGGCCTTCAGGTAGGGGGTGATATCCACTCGGAATGAGTTATAGCCGAACGCCCATTCACCGGCAAATCGACCATTCACAAACACCTTCGGGTTCGACATCACACCATCAAAATCCAGGTAGTACCGATCCGTTGACTTATCGAACTCGGCTGGTACATCGAATTTCTTGCGGTAGACACCCCAGCCGTTCCATGGCAGTTTGCCGGTTTCGTTAGGCTCTTCCTGCAGGAACGGACTTTCGATTGCCCAGTCGTGCGGGAGTCGTACGCTGTTGAAATCACTATCATCATAGTCCGGGGCCACCGGGCCTTCCATCTTTACTTCCGGATTCTTCAGTTGAATCTGTTTCCCGTTCTCATTCAGGAAGATAATTTCGCGTACGCTGGCCCAGATAGACTTGCCAACCCCGCCATTCACCGTCACTTTAACGGAGGTGACAGCCTTGTTTCCTGCCGGAATACGCAGGGTTTTCTGGCCTTTCATGGCGATAGTCCGGGTTTTCTGTTTCTTACCGGAAACGACCTCTACATCCACCTCAAAGGAATTCTCCTTTTCCCATTGTATGACAATGGTCTTCACCTTCTCCTTAGTGCCGGTCTGCACCATAACATAATGGCCGGCATTGGCATCAGGAGCACACCAGCGGGTGTCAAGATTCCCGTCTACCACACGTTCTGGACCGTTCCCTGCTTCTGCTCCAGAAGCCGTTGCCGGTGAGGATTTGAGTATAGGCACATCAGTTCCCATGTAGCGGAACTTCCAATCAAAGTCGAAGTTCTCTCGTTCCGCAGCAGAGAGCGATGCCCCCAGGCCAAGAAAAAGGGGCAGAATATAATGGTGATGTTTAGCCTGCTTCATAACGGGATGCCGTTCATCCTACCAAAACAGAGACGACAACGCAAGGGTAAAACGCAGCAGCACAGGTCGCCCGGCCTTGACCGCCACGGAATGAGATGTGACAAACCTTGCGCAATCTTATAAAGTGATGCCGATGAAACACGACATAATACCGACCGCCACCCGCACATGCCCGAATCTTCCTGCAGAAGAGACCGTACACATGCTTATCGCCCTTGCAGGAAAGTCAGGTTATATGGTGGAGCAGAACGATAACCATGCGGCATTTCTGCACCAGCTGCGACTGATAACAGAAGCTTTCGGGAAGGCTCTGCGAGAAACCGAAGAGAGTGTAAGTTTCCAGGAAGCGGCCCAGATAAGCCTGTTATCTCGGCGCCACCGCCGTGCCAGCACCGTGGCCGACTTGCGTTCCTATATCAACCGAATGTGCCAATCTGAGGAATTCGCACACAGAACATTGCGCAGTCTCTCAATAACCGAATGTCGAAACCTGCTGCTGCAGAAATTCGGGCATAGCCTGCATACCTACCGCAAGGCTCAATCCATTCTGCATAGCATCTTCAGCTTCGGTATACGCCAGCGCTGGTGTGATTTTAATCCGGCCAAGGCTATTCTACGGCCGCCAGTATGCGAGCAAAGGATTAATATTCTCAATATACGCCAGATTAAGAAACTTTTGCTGACCTGTCAGGAGGATAGCAGACTTCGCGTCATGGAAGCGCCCCTCCGTCTCATGCTTTGGTGCGGAATCCGCCCTGCAGAGGTGCGCCGGCTCTGCTGGGGAGACATTGACCCACACGAATCAGTCGTGTATATCGACACAAGAAACAGCAAGACAGGAGGCGCAAGAGCAGTCCCCCTGCGAGGAGGGGCGCTACCGCTGCTGCAAGTGATGCAGAATGAAAGACACAGAATATCCCCTGCCAACTGGGAGCGGCTCTGGCATGACCTGCGCTGCCATGCTGGATTTACGCGTTGGCAGAATGACGCGCTGCGGCATACATTCGCCAGCATGCACTTGAAGCGTTTTCACAATCTGCCGCTTCTGCAGGAGGAAATGGGCCACAGAAGTTCCCATCTGCTGCAGACCCGCTACCTGAACCTCCGAAACCTGAGGGAAGGTACTGCAAAGCGCTTCTTTTCAAGCGATGAATGGCGATAACGTAGAGTTTGCTCTATTTTTTTCGACAGTCGAAGAGAAATTTCTCGCTTTTCCCCCATCGGCATGCTAGTATTAAGTATCAGCACGCAATTTCTGTGTTAATATGAACGATCTTACAAAACCTTTCAAGCGTCTGCCTGTGGCACTGGTTGGCACAGGGTCGTATGTACCCGAGCGTCGTCTGACCAATGAAGATCTGGAGAAGATGGTGGACACCTCCAACGAATGGATTGTCACCCGGACCGGCATCGAGGAGCGCCGCATTGCTGCCCCCGATGAAAAAACCAGCGACATGGCTACACAGGCTGCCAGGCGCGCAATGGAATCTGCCGGGGTGACACCAGAGGAAATCGATCTCATCATCGTAGCCACTGTTACACCGGATACATTCACGCCCTCTACCGCATGTTATGTGCAGGCCAATATCGGCGCAGTCAATGCCGCCGCCTTTGATATTTCCGCAGCATGCTCCGGTTTCCTTTTTGCCCTGAAAACAGCTGTGCAGTATATCGGCTGCGGCCAGGCTAAGACAGCTCTCATTATCGCCTCTGAAAAGCTCAGCCACATTGTGAACTGGGAAGATCGTTCCACTTGTGTCCTGTTCGGCGACGGCGCTGGTGCAGCCATTCTGCGAACGGGTAGCGGCATCGAGGGCGACAGCGCAGTGCTGGCATCCGATATCGGTTCAGATGGAACGCTGACCGACCTCCTCATGGTGCCCGGAGGCGGTACCGCCATTCCCACCACAGAGGAAAATATCCAGGAGAAGCTGTACACGCTTGCCATGCGCGGCAATGAGGTGTTCCGCTACGCTGTGGCTCACATGAAAGACAGCGCGCTTTCTCTTATCAACCGCACTGGCATCAAGCCCGAGGACGTGGATGTGGTGATTCCCCACCAGGCAAACCTTCGCATCATCAATGCAGTAGCCCAGCGTCTCGGTATTCCGACGGAGCGCGTGTTTGTCAACGTGCACAAGTACGGCAACACCTCCGGCGCGGCTGTAGCCATTGCGCTGGATGAAGCAGTCAAATCTGGGCGCGCACAGAAGGGAAACATCATTCTTCTCGTCACCTTTGGTGCCGGTCTTACCTGGAGTTCTGCAGCTATTCGTCTCTGATAGCGGGAGATACAGACCATTCATCAGCGCCTCGGCATGCTGCAATGCCGAGGCGCTTTATTATCTGACTAGCTTTTTGCTTGTCTAAATACGCGCCGCATGGTAAAATGCAGGGCAGCATGAAAGTTATCACTATTTACGGTAGCAAGAGCGACCTTCCCTTCATGGAGCCGGCTCGCGTGTATTTTCAGGAAAACAACGTGGAACATGAGGAAGTTATCTACTCCGCTCATCGCGACCTGCCCGCGCTGATTGATTACCTGAAGGACCTTGAAGCCAGCAAGACAAAGGCGGTTCTGCTCTGTGTGGCAGGCCTTTCTGCAGCTCTGCCCGGCGTGGTTGTCATGAATACCGAGCTGCCCGTTATCGGCGTGCCTGTGCCCTGCGGTCCGCTGAACGGTGTGGATGCCCTGCTGGCTATTTCCCAGCTTCCTGGTGGCGTACCTGCTACCACCGTGGGCCTGCACAAGAAGACACCGGTGAATGCAGCCATGGCAGCCCACCGCATCATCAAGCTGGCCGAATAAGAATCCGGGCGTGAAGTCCCGGGCTAACCACTCAAGAATCACCAGATGAGTACGCCTAAGGATCTCCTGACTATAGATGCGCTGAGCGATGCTGATATTCACGGCATTCTGAAGAAGGCCGCAGAAATGAAGCAGATTTTCTGCAGCGGCAAATGCACCCCTGCCCTTGCAGGCAAATCTGTGCTCACACTTTTCTACGAACCGAGCACCCGCACCCGCTCCTCCTTCGAGTTGGCTGCGCGTCGGCTGCAGGCCGACGTGACAACATTCAGTGTTGCCACCTCCTCGGTGGTAAAAGGTGAGAGCGTGCATGATACCATTGATACTCTGATGAGTATGCACATGGACTACATCATTGTGCGCCATAAGAACAGTGGTATTCCTGCCGTCATTGGTCGACACGCCAAGGCATCCGTCATCAATGCAGGAGACGGCGCCCATGCGCACCCCAGCCAGGCATTCCTGGATGCCTTCACGCTGCAGGAAAAATACGGCGATCTTACCGGAAAACGAGTAGTCATCATCGGTGACATTCTGCACAGCCGCGTAGCCCGCTCCACCAGCACTATCCTGCGTCGCCTTGGCGCTGCTGTGGCATACATGGGCCCCGGCCCCCTGGTTCCGCTTGAGAAGTTTACCGGCATTCCTCGTTTCACCAACTGGGATTCGGTATTTGCATGGAAACCGGATGTCATCTATCTGCTGCGTGTGCAGAATGAGCGAATGGATACTCCCTTCTTCCCTTCGGCTGATTATCACAACGCTTTTGGCGTGACAGAGGAACGTCTGAAGCGCATCGACGACCTCAACCTGAGCATCATGCATCCCGGCCCCGTGAACCGCGGCGTGGAACTCTGCGACAATGCCATGGAATACCGCAATAGTCTCATCTGCGACCAGGTAGAAAACGGCGTGGCTGCACGTATGAGCATTCTTTCCTATCTTACCCCCCGGACACAGAACAATGACTAGCACCTACATCCGGAATGCCACCTGGGCTCCCTCAGGTGAAAAATTTGATATCCGACTCGCTCCCGGTCATAGCCAGGTAGTGCAGGAATTCGGCGGCATTACTATCTGCGACGCGGAGGTGATGCCCGCCGGGCAGATGAACATCCCGGAGCGGGCCCGAGTCATTGATGCCACGGGTAAGCTGATTCTGCCTGCGCTATTCGACATGCATGCCAAGATTGAAATCGAGGGCCGCAGCAAGCGCGAATCCGTCACTCGCACAGGCCAGGCCGCCGTGCAGGGTGGCGTCTGGGGAATTCTGGTGCAGCCTACCTCTGGATTCATGTTTGATAACAGCGCCTCGCTGGACAGCTTCCGCGAGGCTGTCGGCCAGCGCTCTGCAGCAGAGATGATTCCTGCCGGCTGTATTTCCCAGGGAATGAAGGGAGACCAGCAAGCTCCCTACAACACCCTGGCCGCACGCGGTATTCGTATTCTGAGTGATGCCGGGGAACGTCCCGGTAACCTGCTCATGCTGCATCGCGCCATGAAATATGTGGCAGAGCTGGACATGTGCATGGCTATCCGTGGCGATGTACCCAGCATCACGGCGAACACCTGCATGCACCCAGGAACTACGTCCTACAACCTTGGTCTGCATGGCACCCCTGCCTGCGCTGAGGAAATTGGTCTGGAAATCATTGTGCGTCTCGCAAAGGATGCCGGGTGCCGCCTGCATGTACAGACCGTCAGCACCGCAGAAGGTGTGGAAATTATCCGCCGAGCCAAGGCAGAGGGGTGCAGAATCACCGCTGAGGTTGCCCTGCACCATCTGCTTTATACACATGAGAATGTAGGTGATTACGACACCAATTACAAGACTCTCCCACCCCTGCGAGACAAGGCCGACACTGAAGCCCTGCTCGCAGGTGTAAAGGACGGTACGATTGATTGTATCGTATCCGATCATACCCCCTGCACGCCTTTTGCCAAAAAGCAGGATTTCCCCACAGCTCCGCAAGGCATGTGTCTCCTGGACCATTTCCTGCCTACCATTTATACAAATCTGGTACAGACAGGCAGACTCACATGGGCAGAACTGGTGCAGGCCTGCTGTGTCAATCCCTGTTCCATCGTCTGCCCTGAGGTCATGGCACCCGAGGAACCGGAAGGCATGCCCCTCCTCCTCTTTGATCCCTGTGCCAGCACTACAGTAAGCGAGGACAACCTGCCCTGCGGCACGCTCAATACTCCGCTGCTGGGTCAGGCACTCAACGGCAGCGTCACTCTTCCCCTTCAATGAAGCCATGATTATCTATATCATCAGCGATGGTAAGAAAGGCCATCTGTCCCAGACTCGAGGTCTGGCCAATGCTCTTATTGAACAGGCAAAGGAGCGGGCTCCGGAGCGCGAACATGCCTGTTTCGAGGTTGATATCACCGGCATGGGGTGGTTCCGTAAGCTTTTCTACAAAGGCAAAGAACTCCCGCATCCCCGGCCGGATCTGATTCTCTGTGCAGGTCACGGCACGCATCTGGCCGCATTGAGTCTGTCCCGGCACCTGCGTTGTCTCTGCATGGTCTGCATGCGCCCCAGCCTGCCGTGCAGCATGTTCGACCTGTGCATCACACCGCGCCACGACCTGCCCGATGGCTTCGAAGCCAATGGTAGTATTCTGCCGACAAATGGAGCCATCAATGGCATCCGTCCGCAGCCGGACACGCCCAAGACACAGACCCTGATTCTCATTGGTGGCCCGAGTAAGAGCTACAACTGGGATGCCGAACTGGTGCTTAACCAGCTGTCATCCATAGCCCGGCAGACATCCACTCCCATCGTTCTCACCACCTCTCGCCGCACGCCGGCAGATTTTGTGCACGATGTCACCATGGCCTGCCCGAACATCCGCGTCATTCCCGTCGAGGAAACCGGGCCCGACTGGGTATCTGAGAATCTGGCCAAGGCCACAGAGGTCTGGGTCACCCAGGATAGTGTCAGCATGGTGTACGAAGCCCTTTCCAGCGGAGCTCCGGTAGGCATTATCGAGATGACGGCCAAGGAGGGGCCGCATAAACCAGATGCTTCCCGAATCGCACGCGGTCTCAACATGCTCATTGCCGATGGCAGCGTATGCCGCTTCACCGAATGGGCCAAGACCAACACCATACCGAAAACCGGCATGGTCATGAATGAGGCAGCCCGCGCTGCCAGCTATATTCTCGAACACTTCCCCCGACTCCTGCCATGAAAGTAATGCACCTGCTGCCCTCGCTCAGCTCCGGCGGGGTGGAACAAGTCGTTCTGGAACTCTGCGAAGGTCTCTGCGCCGCCGGGATTGAGAATATCGTTGTTTCGGCAGGTGGTAGCATGGTGCCGGCTGTGGAGGCCTGCGGGGCACGTCACATCACACGCCCCATCGGCAAGAAAAGCCTCTTCACTCTGCTGCAGCTGGGAAAGACAGCCAGGCTTATTCGCAAGGAAAAGCCAGATGTGCTGCATCTGCACTCCCGTGTTCCTGCATGGGTGGGGCACCTGGCATGCAGGAAACTTCCCAGAAATCAGAGGCCGGTCATCGTGTCCTCTTTCCACGGGTTCCACTCAGTGAATGCCTATTCAGGGATTATGGCCAAGGGTGACCGGGTTATTGCGGTTTCCCGCTGTATGCGCGAGCATATTCTTGAAAATTACCCATCCACCCCGGACGAAAGCATTGTTGTCATTCCGAATTCGATTGATGACAGTATCTTCACCCCGGATTACCGTCCCACTCCGGAGTGGATTGAGAAATGGTACAGCGAATACCCGGAGTTGAAGGGTAAATTCACGCTCTGCCTGCCAGGCCGCATTACCCGATTAAAAGGAGCAACCCATCTCGGTCCTATCCTCAAACAACTCAAGGCCAAGGGAATCCCTGTCCACGCGGTCATTGTGGGAGAAACCAAGAAGGGTAAGGAAGCCTACCGGGACGAGGTTCAGGCCGGATTCGCGGCAGAAGGAGTGGCAGACTGCGTGACGTGGACGGGGCATCGCCGTGACCTCATTAATGTTCTCTGCGCATGTGATGTAACGCTCTCCCTGACTCTGCAGCCGGAATCCTTCGGTAAAACGACACTGGAAGCGCTTTCCCTGGGGCGCCCCGTAGCCGGATATGAACACGGCGGCGTGGGAGAGCAACTCGAACAATTCCTGCCAGAAGGTATGATTCCACCGGGTGATACTACAGCCATGGCGCTGCTTCTGGAAAAGTGGTACACCAATCGCCCCTCTCCCAGAACTCCGGTTCCGGCTCCCTACCGCCGCTCTGACATGATACAGGCACATATAGACCTCTACCGGGAACTGTGTCTATAATCCTCGTATGAATCTGCTCCACATCAGTCCCCGCTTGCGTCCGGGCAGTGTCAATGCCCTGGCCGCGGATTTAGCCTGTGGATTACAGCAATCCGGATTCAGGAATACCGTCGTTTCTCCGCCTAATGAGCTCGTCGGACGCATGGCTGCGGCCAGCGTAGCACACCACAGTTGCCGGAATATCGCAGTATTTACCTATCTGAACGAGCTTCGCCGTATCCGTCGACTGGTGCAAAGCACAAAAGCAGACATCATTCTGGCATACACCACCCCGGCGGCCAGCCTTGCCTGGCGTGCCTGTCACAACATGGCAGATGAGGAACGCCCCCGTATCATCGGGATTCACACCACCTATCCTCAGCATCCTGGCTGGGCCGCCAGTCTGGACCGCTGCGACGCACTGGTGGCAGTATCCCGCCATCTGCGCAATGAACTCACACGCCGCGCCCGCACTGAAACAGAACGCGATATCTGGGTAATTCCCTACGGAGTAAACGAAGAGCTCTGCTATCCCGGATACCGGCCATCCGATGCGTGGATTGACCAATGGAGGAGACAATACAAGGAGGAATCGGAAAATACCCTCTCCGTGTGTGTTCCCGGTGCAATAACGCCCCGTCACGGGCTGGAGGACCTGGCTCCCGTTCTGGTGCGTCTCCTCCATGCACAGGTTCCTGTGCAGGTCTACATTGCCGGCGATACAGCCCGCGCAGACCAGAAGTACCTTCACAAACTCAGGCACCTGTACCAGGCAGCCAAGGTTGATAAGCATATCACATGGCTGGGGCATCGACCGGATTTGAGAGAAATCATCTGCATCTGCGATGTGACACTCTCCCTCACCAGGCTGCCGGCTGCCCATGACCGCGTCGTTCAGGAGGCCCTGGCGCTGAACCGTCCGGTAGCAGCCTATGACCACGGTGTGACGGGAGAACTTCTGGATGCCTTTCTTCCGGAAGGACGTGTTGCACCAGGCGACATAGCCGGCATCGCTGACCGGCTGGAACAGTGGCACGCGTACCGCCCCTACATGAATGATAAGCTGCCTTATCCCTACAGACTCGGGGATACAATCCGCAGCATAGCAGAACTCTGTATCTCACTCAGCCAAGGGAAACAGACCTGATACCAACATTGACAAATGCTGCAGAATTGTGTATTCTCTGGCCCTTCATTGAATTCATCTGATGATTAGTTTCACGAATCTTTCACGCTACACTGATATCGGTTCCAATTGTTATCTGCTCGATATGGACGGCGTGCGTATTGTGCTGGATTCCGGTATGCACCCCAAGAAGGATGGTGCCGAAGCCACGCCCGAATTTTCCCTTATCGGAGCCGCAGACCCCGATACTATCTTTGTAACTCACTCACATCTTGACCACATCGGCACACTTCCCGTATTGCAGGACAAATACCCCTCTGCCGAGGTCAATATGACAGCCGCCACCAGTGAAGTCGGTCTGGCCATGCTGCATAATTCAGTGAATGTGATGACCGCCAAGCGCACGCAGGACGGAATTATTGAGTATCCTTTCTACACACACATGGAGCTGGACCATGTAGCCCGCTGCTGGATGCCCCGTCCTTATGGGACGCCCTTCCGTATCGGGAGAAATGGGCGGGTTCTTGCTACGCTGCACGATGCCGGGCATATTCTGGGCAGCTGCGGCGTGGAGCTGGAGAGCGAGAGCGGCACAACGATTCTCTACACCGGCGATGTTCAGTTCGACAATCAGACCCTTATAGCCGGTGCTGATTTCCCGCAAAGCGGTATCGATATCCTCATCATGGAAAGCACGCATGGTTGCACAGAACGCTCTGCAGATTACACCCGAGCCAGCGAAATGCGTCGCTTTGCCGATACTATACGCGATGTGTTGGAAAACGGAGGAGCTGTCCTCATTCCGGTCTTTGCATTGGGTAAGAGCCAGTGCCTGCTCACGGAAATCGGCAGATTCAAGGAACAGGGGCTTATCCCCGACGTGCCGGTTTACTTTGGCGGGCTCAGCTCAAAGATAACGGCTGTCTATGATAAACTGGCCGACAGTACGCCGCGTCTCAAGCCCGGATTCCGTATTAAGGAGCACGTAGAAACCCACGGTCTGCCGCGTCAGGGTAAGGCTCCGATTGTGGCCTCTCCCGGCAATATCTATCTGGTATCCAGCGGAATGATGAGCGAACATACAGTCTCTCACATCCTTGCAGAGCAGATTATCACCCACCCCAACGATGCCATCCTTTTCGTAGGTTACAGCGACCCGGAAACACCGGCTGGTCGAATCAAGGCCACGCAGCACGGCGAGCTGGTTAAATTGCGGGAGAAAGGCGGACAGGCCTATCCGTTGAAATGCCGGGTAGAATGCTTTGATTTCTCCGGACATGCCACACGCAGCGCCCTGATAGACTACGCCTGCAGACTGAACCCGAAAAAGGTTCTGCTCGTGCATGGCGATCCGCCTGCTGTGGAATCTCTGGAAAAAGAGCTGAAAGAGCTGATGCCGGGCGCAGAAATCATCATTCCCGAACCCGGCAAGCCTGTGCGCTTAGACTGATACCGGCGCGTGTATTATTTACCATGGTGATCAACCTCCTGGCTGATGGCGAGGAGCCTGAAATCGTGGTGCCCTCGATAGCGAATGCAGAGTGCCTGTCCTACAGCGGCATCCGGCATCTGGGCCAGACGTATGGAACCAGTGTAAGGAACGCTTATCCCGGTGCCGGGCACCGCCCTGCACTGTTCCCACGCGTCCTGCACTGAGCCACGGAAGTCAAAATCTGTATCGCTTTCCAGCATTCGCAATTTGAAGCGGCTGAACTGCCGCACCGAATTAAAGCTCAGATTACTTTCCATGGGCATGGTGCAAAGGCGTGCTTCTATAGGGATACCCACCCTGTAACGGCGTCCGGGCTTGAACTCACCACGGCAGCTCACCTCTGCACCGGTTTCAATATCCACCACTCGACGTTCGCATCCATCCAGATGCGGCACAGCTGGCAGGGCGGCTTCTTCTGAGGCCTCGACCTCCACCAGACAATCCAGATGCGGAGTGGCGCAACACATACGCTCCAGCACCACTACACCGCTGTTATCCAGGCGAGAAACAAACCAGACCTCATCATCCTTGCCGGCTCTGCTCTGCAACGTACTCATTGTGAGTATGGTTCTTCCCGTCATCTCCACTCGCTGCCACGCCGTCACACGCTGTTCCATATTGACTGTAAGCACTGCCAGTGAACAATTGTTCATCAGCACCCAGACCTGGGTATCAGTGCCACGCTGCACGCACCATTCCTTCACACCAGTGGTAAACATATGCTCCGCCAGCATACTGATGTCCGTAGTGGAATACCCATCCGATTCCAGACGATAGGCTATCTCCCGCACCCTCTGTCCACCGCGTTGCACGAAAAGGACTGTATTCTCAACCGCCCGCGCGGGCATTGCCTCGCTCCCGACCGATGATTGAAGTCGCAGGAAAGCCGCGCCTGGGGTAATCGCATTTCCGGTCCCGGAAGACAATACCCACTCCCCATCAGACGTGCCAATCAGGAGCTGGCGGGTCGTGCATATCCAGCGGATACTGCTCTGGTCGTTTCCCATGATGCTCAGATGAAGCGCGTCATCATCGCTGCTTCCCATGCGGAAATTCTGAAAATCATCCACAGCGCTGCCCAGCAGCGTGGTCGGCAGCCCAGGCATACCCGCCAGCCACAGCCGCCCCTGAAACATTGCAGAAAAAGCTGGATATCCGTTGCGCGCCCCCATGGCGCCGAAACTCCAGTCCCGGGTGCTGATGCAGGCAGGTCTGCCGACAAAGGATTGCATAACCTTCCCACGAGCATGCTTTTCATCCGACACAGAGGTGATACGAAACCGATATTCCTGAATGCCCCCCAGAATCTTGAACACGACCATGGCACCCAGGTATCTGGCGTCGGAACAACAGCGGCATACCAGCACCATGCGACAGGGACGCGCCTCAGAACCTGACAATGCCCAGTTCTGGCGGGTCTCGTAATCCGATTGGGAGAAGGTCTTGATACAAGTCCAGCTCCAAAGATGGAAATCCGGTTCTTCCTCCGGTGTATCATAGCTTCTCCAGAGTTCCCAATGCGCATTCCATGTGCCGGAGGTGGTCAGTTCCCAGTCACGCTGCACGTCATACGGCAATCCATCAGAATCCAGCCGCATGATTCCAGGTTGAAAGAAATGAGGATAATCACTCAGACTCGTGCTGCCATTGAAATCATGGATGCTGTAATCACGGACGCAGCGGTAGAAATAGTGAAAATTAGCAGTGGAATCCGTCTGGTAAAGCACGGTTCCCCTGGCGACGGCGTTCTTGCTCAGGTCCACGGCCTGCATAGCCTTGGTTTCGTAAACTTCGTTCGCAAACAAGATTCTACCCGCCATGCAGATATCTGCCAGCACCAGCTCTGAATTCTCCATTGACTTGTCGAAGTGAAGGCTGCCACCTTCAATAGTAATTCCGGCCTCGTCGGCGTCATTCTCAAAAACAGCAGTCAGTGTGCCGTCCTGTCGAGAATACTGTTCGCGCGGGGCTATGTTGAATTCCGGCTGAACACAGCGCCAGTTGGTATCCGTATAGCGGTACAATACGACAGGCGGATGCGTGCTGCAACAGGCATAGACAGCATCATTCACCTGGTTGAAATGCAGTGCTTCCAGTTGCTCCCACGTTGTCCAGGGGGTCGGCAATTCGTAAACGCTTCCATCTTCATTCGTGAGGACGCCGCCATCACGATACACCTGCATATGCCCGATATGGAATACCAGCATCAACGCATCATTCTCCGCATAGCTGAAGGGGCACATACGCACCTGTCCATTCCCCAGTGTGCCAATATACGAGGTGCCTGGGCGTGTCTGTATCCCTCCATAGGGTAGAATCTGAAAATTCGTAATTTCGGCGGCACCCCGCTGGTAGGCCTGTAAATCGCATCGCGCATTCAGCCATGGCGTAAGTTCACCGGCGGTAAAACCTGAGATAATGGGAATTTCCTGCATAGAAAACCGGTGTACCACAGATGGGTACACCGGGCAACAGGATTCAAAGAGAAGGAACGTCGTTCCATCCCCTTGGGAAAAAGCGCGATTACAAACCGAGCTCTACAAGGATGGAAGCTGCACTTCGCACACATTCCTGACAGGGAACACGATTGCAGCCCTTTATTTCTCGACAGGTGGAAGCGCCATTCGCCGCCGAAAATGCAGCCAGAATAGCAGCCGCTTTCTCAGGCGCTACCTGCATGGCACCGTACAACGCACCGCAGGTTCCCTCCGGGGCACGGCCACCGCCGCAGGAAGCCATCGGCTCCACCAGGTCTTCTCGGCCAAAAGCTGCGCACACCGTCTGTGCACAGTTGTACATATACGGTTTCTGGCGAAATGCTGCCAATGCTTGTTCAACACGTTTCATATGCTTTGCAGTCTATCACAAGAAGGCTCATCATGTCAAGGTTTCCAGATTTCCCCACAGGCATCCGTCGGCATACGCCAGTCCCCGCGGGGGGACAGTGCGATAGTGCCAACCTTGGGGCCATCCGGCATGCAGCTGCGCTTGAATTGCTGCTGGAAGAAGCGACGAAGGAAAATTTCCAGAGTCCGGCCGATAAGTTGTTCAGAGAACTCACCTGCGAATGCCACCTGGGCCATAACGCGCAGCTTCGTCGGTTCTGCCCCATATTTAATGAAGTGGTACAGGAAGAAATCATGCAGGTCATACGGGCCGAGTATATCCTCGGTCTTCTGCTCCATGCTGCCGTCATCAGCCGGGGGAAGCAGCTCAGGGCTTACCGGTGTATCGATGACATCCTGAATGGTCTCGGCCAGTTCCCGTTCGCAAAGGGAGGCCTCATGAGCCAGCAGACAGCGGATGAGGGTCTTGGGCACCGAGCTGTTCACCGCATACATGCTCATGTGGTCACCATTGTAGGTGGACCAGCCAAGCGCAATTTCAGACAAATCGCCGGTTCCGACGACAAGACCACCGGTCTTATTGGCCATGTTCATAAGCAGACTGGTGCGCTGACGAGCCTGCACATTCTCATAAGTGCTGGTACGCAGGGATGGGTCAAAATCCAGGTCCTGGAACTGCAGCAGGCAGGCCTCCTTGATGTTTACCTCCTTAAACGTGACGCCCAGTAACTTCATCATGGCTACGGCATTGCTGTGCGTACGCCCTGTTGTACCGAAACCAGGCATAGTCACTGCAAGAATGGCGCTGTTCGGCATATTCAGCATGCGGCAGGCTCTCACACTTACCATCAGCGCCAGTGTGCTGTCCAGACCGCCGGAGATACCAATGACCAGCGTCTTTGCATGTGTATGCTGAATCCGCTTGGCCAGAGCAGAAGCCTGAATATTGAGGATTTCCTCACAACGGGCAGCACTCTCCTGGGGCTCCGGCACGAACGGACGGGACGGCAGCCATGCGTATGCAAGATCACAGCGAGTATCAAACTTGCCCAGCATAATACGGCGAACAGGTGTGGAGTCCGCTGAAGCCCGGCAATCATTATAGGTGCTCTCACTGCTGCGTGCCACAGCCAGGCGCTGCAGGTCGATATCGGCGTAGATGATGCCGGTTTCGCGGGCGAATAATGTATTCTCTGCAGCGAGTCGACCATTATCCGCAATCAGAGCCTGTCCCCCGTACACGGCATCCTGAGTGCTTTCACCCACACCCGCAGAAGCATAAACGTAGGCAGCAAGACACCTCGCACTCTGCTGCTGCACCATGGAGCGAGTATACTGAGCACCGCATGCCAGGGCCATGGATGCCGCTGGATTGAAAATCACGCGAGCTCCCTGCAATGCCAGATGACAGCTGGGCGGGATAATGCTGTTCAGATCATCGCCAATCTCAATGCCAAAAGTAAAGTCTGCGCCATCAGAAAACACCAGATCGGTGCCGATGGGAACGCTGCCGAAACCAGGCAGACATACCTCCTTTACGCGCAGGTCTGAAGCCGGTCTGAAGCGACGGGACTCATCATGCGAACGATAATTCGGAAGCATAGACTTGGGAACAAGCCCGAGCACATGCCCGCTCTGCACAACTGCTGCCACATTGTAAATCCCCTCCTCCACGGCAAGGGGAAGAGACAAAATGGCAGGAATGCTCAGGCGAGCTGTTTCCGCTGCAAATAAGGCCAGCGAACGCAAGGCAGCCTGCTGGAGGTGAGGAAAGAAGAACAAGTCACCACAACTGGCCCCTGTAAGGCTCAGCTCCGGGAAAAGAACCGCATGGGCTCCCTTGCCGGCTGCCTCCTTCATGGCAGCGACCATTTGCTCCCTATTGAAGGCAACATCTGCCACGCGCACCTGAGGTGTAGCAGCAGCCAGACGGTAATATCCGTACGTACTCATATCAGTCTGCCGTTATTCTGCCAGATTATAGGCGAATGTCAACCTCCTATTCTGCGCCCCTGAGACCAAAAAATAATTTTTGAACAAATAGAACCATTTTGCATCACATATTAAACTTGACCAGCCATTCCAATTATGGCAAAATGCCGCGTCTCCGACTCGTCTCTCGTTTCCCATGAAATATAGTATTTCAGCATTATCCCGAAAAACCGGTCTCTCCATTCACACCCTTCGATATTATGAAAAGGAGGGATTGCTCCGCTATGTGGAACGCACCGATTCCGGTCGTCGGGTCTATGGAGATGCCAGCATGGGCTGTCTCCTGGGGGTGCTCTGCATGAAGCAGGCAGGCATGACTCTGCCCCAGATCAAGGCCTTCATGGATATCACTATCGAAGGTGTTGACACCCTGCCCCAGCGTCTGGAAATGATGCTCAGTGCCCGCGAACAGCTCAGCAGACTCAAAGCTGCTGTAGACCGTGGCCTTCAGTTGGCGGATTTCTTTATCGGTGGCTGCCGCAATGCCATGGAGGCGCTCAAGAATGGTACAGATCCGGTTAAGGCCTTCCCCTACATCACCCGCGACGGCATCATTGATTTTCCTTTCATGCAGACAGAAGACGGGCGTCTCGAACCCGACACTCCGCCTGAAAATTTTAATCCTAAGCGAGCCAGCCGCAAGCAAACAAAGACAAAAACAAACTGATTATGAAGAAATTAGCACTACTTGGTCCGATTGGTGGCGCACTCTGCCTCATTGTTGCAGCCTATTTCATTGGCCGGAACTCTCGTCGTGACGTGAAGGAAATCTACTCCATGATTGATCACTACGACAAGCTGGGAAGCTGCTGATAAGAAAGCGATATCAACTTGTACGTGTTGCCTGTCGGAATGTCAGGCAACACGTTTTGTTATTTCACAAAACAGAGCTCTATCCGTTGCAATTTGAGTTCAGAACAAATGCAGCCAGGCTCGTTTTGTGAACGGAATGATTTCCTCCTCCCTGGACAAGTGAATCTTTGTTCCCCATTCTGCATCTGCAAGTAAAGCTCGGCCCACTGAAATCAAATCGTACTCACCGGCCCGCATGCGCCGCACCAGCGGATGAATTTCCACGCCGGGCAATCCCACTGCGCCTTCGGTAATGGTCGGGCGCCCTGTCAGCAGGCGGGTCCACCCGGCAAGATTCAATGGACTTCCGCCGAATGCAGGAGCAGAGGCCTGTTTATCAGCACAACAGAACATATCAACCCCTGCGTCGCATAGCGGCTGTACCAGCGACTCCAGCTCAGCAGGCGTCTTCACCAGCGGACTTCGACCAAACAAGGAGGTATACTGAGAAAAACGAAACAACACGGGAAAATCACGTCCCACGGCCTTTCTCACGGCATGCAGTACGCGGCACGCAAAGCGGGCTCGGCTGCGGATATCGCCACCGTATTCATCGTGCCGATGATTCGATTCAGGACGAAGAAATTGCTCGATAAGATGCGCATCTGCACCATTGATTGCAACAGCATCGAACCCTAACACCCGGGCTGCAGCTGCCGCTCGACCAAAAGCCTGAACCACCGTATCTATTCTCCCGGCATTCATACGCTCACCTTGTCGTCCCCCTGGAATGAGAGCTTGACCGCTCGGGCCGATGGGTACCAAATCCCCCTCAACCTGACACAGCATACCTGCATGACTAAGCAGGGACGCTATACGACATGGAGATGTATGCACCAATCTGCATATGCGGCGCCAGGCACGCAAGGCGGCACCTCCATGAAAACCAGCCATACCGGCATCCACAGCAGCGGCAGGGTCAGGTACAGCGACCGGCTCAGTAATCATGAGGCCTATCCCCTGAACAGCCCGACGATAGTAGTAGCGCAGCATATCCACCGTCGGCACTCCATCCATGGCAAAGAAACGCTGAACAGGAGACATTACCAGCCGGGTCGGCAGTCTCAACTTGCGGCTCACAAATGAGCTGAACAAAAAATCTACGTCTCTCAAACTCGGCACTCCAGTCTTCATACACTTGCAATGTAGCCCTCTGCTCGTCGTATTTCAAGGAGTTAGTTTAACGTGTAGAAACGGACATCCTATCGCTGTATTCATGTATGCCACATCGTGACGCAAGGTTTTCTTGACTTAATTTGAACATGCGTTAGAATAGAAGCATCCAAAACCTCACATATTATGAAGTTCCCCATCATTTCTACAGCCCTCGTGACGCTGTGCGCTCTGACTGCCACAGCTCAGGCCGAAATCAAGATTGCTTCCGTCAACGTGCAGGAGCTTTACACCAAGTTCTACAAGCGCTTTGATACGGAAGTCTCCCTTCAGAAGCAGCTTAACGAAATCAAGGCTGACATCAAGGTACGTGAGGATAAGCTCCGCGCCCTGCAGGAAGAGCTCAAGAAGATTCAGGAGAAGTATGACTCCAGCCTTTCCGATTCTGCTGTAGCCAAGCTGCGCGAGCAGTACCAGGCCAAGGCAAACGAACTCAAGGCTGCAGACCAGGAGCTGAAGGACTTTGTGCAGCGCCGCGAGGTTGCTTTCCGTGAACTTCGCAACAACGAAATGCGTCTTCTCGTAGAGGAAGTTCAGACCGCCATCAACACTGTGGCAGACAAGAGTGGCTCCGACCTCGTGCTCGATTCCGGTGCTATTTCTCCCCAGCCCCAGATTGGCATCGGCACCCGTGTATTCCCCTACATGAAGAAGGACATCGACATGACTCCTGAGGTCCTTAAGCAGCTCAACGCCGGCGCCCCCGAAGGATTTGACCCCGATGCCGAGCTTAAGCGTCTGTACGGTTCCCCCACCCCGGCCGCTAAATAACATTTTAACCTGATTAACCCAGCGAGCTTATCATGAACCTCACTCTCTCCGATGTTCTCGAGCTCACAGGCGGTAAACTTATCAATGACACGACTCCGGAGGTATCTATCTCCGGAGTCGCTACATTGGATAGCGCCACCCCTGGTGAGATAGCCTTCCTCGGGAACGAGAAATATTTCAATGACTTCCTTGCCACCAAAGCCGGAGTCGTTCTTGTCCCGCCCTCTCTTCCTCAGTATCCCGAGGGCGTTGCATTCATCGAAGTGGAAAATCCATCACTGGCATTCAATGCCTTGGTGGCTCATTTCATGAAAGCCAGCACAAATTTCACACCTGGCATTCACCCGACCGCCTGGGTAGACCCGGCTGCCAGGCTGGACCCGACCAAGGTGCGGGTTGGCCCGAACGCCGTTATTGAAGCCGATGCAGAAATCGGCGATGGTTCGGACATCGGTCCGGGTTGCGTCATCTGCAAGGCCGTAAAGATGGGACAGAACTGCAAGCTCTACCCCAAGGTAGTCATCCGCGAGCGCTGCATCGTCGGAAACCACGTAGTCATTCAGCCCGGTGCCGTCATTGGTGGCGATGGCTTCGGTTTCCTGCTTAATAAGGAGACCGGCCGCTACGATACAATCGACCAGGTCGGTATCGTGGAGATTGGTGATTACGTTGACATTGGTGCCAATACCACCGTAGACCGCGCACGCTTCGGTCGCACGGTCATCGGAGAAGGCACCAAGCTGGACAACCAGATTCAGATCGGACACAATGTCACCATGGGCAAGCATTGTGTCATGTGTGCCCAGAGTGGCATAGCCGGCAGCACCCACATCGGAGACTATGTGACCATAGCGGCACAGTGTGGCATCACCGGTCACATCAAGATTGAAGATAAGGTAGTGGTAGCAGCTCGTTCCGGGGTCATGAGTTCCCTGGAGACAGGCAAGACCTACTGGGGTGCCCCCGCGGTTCCCTATGGTGAGGCAGCACGCCAGTTTGCAGCCATGCGCAAGCTTCCGGAGGCCTTCAAGGAACTGCGCGCGCTTAAGGCCAAGGCCGAGGAAATTCAGGAACTCATCAACCAGGCACTTGCCGAACAAGCCTGATTTCCTCTTCTTAAAATTCATTCGAGAGCCCCAGCGGAGGAATCCCTGGGGCTCTTCCTTATCATTGACATTTCTAACAGTTCAGTTTATACTGAGCCGGTCATATGGAAGCGACAGAAGGATTCGTGCGCTGGTCCGCCAGCCATTGGGGGGCAGTTATCGTCACAGCGGTGTTCACAACTGCCTTAATCGGCTATGGTATGCGCCAGGCCCAGCAGAGGCAGTATCTGTTGTGCCGCGCTCTGGCGGTGCTTATCGGGCTTATCTATCTGGGAGATTCCTCCTATATCTTATTCACGGGTTACCATGGTACATGGGAGCAGAATCTGCCATTTCATTTCTGCAGTATGATGCTGCTTGTCGCGACCTTCGCGCTGTGGACACGCAACAAGACCGCATGCTGGGTATTGTATTTCGGTGCACTCTCTGCTTGTCTGCAAGGGCTCATCACCCCTGCACTGAACGCAGATTTCCCCACCCTTCGTTATTTCTTCTTCTTCTGCCTGCACGGTATCCTGGTGCCGGCAGGACTTGCTGTGCCCCTGCTACTGCGCATGCGCGCTGGAATGCGCGATGTAGTCATCAGCCTGCTACTTATGGATGTGTATGTCATCCTTATCCATATGGTGAATCTTGTACTCGGTACTACCAATTACGGGTTCACCATGAAGAGTCCGGTTCCGGGATGCATTCTGGATTATGCAGGGCCCGCACCTTGGTACTATCTCCTGCTGCAGATTCCTATACTTGCGATTTTCAACCTGATGCACCTGCCCGTCAGGAAGCAGAAATCAGCATAATTTTAAAAGAAGAAGCGCTCCATTGGGAAATGGAGCGCTTCTTCATTTTACCGGTAACCTCAGGCCCCAAGCAGCTTGAGGATAACCTCGCGAGCCGCCGGGTCATGCACCTCTCGGGCATGATTGGCCGCATTGAGCCCCTCATCATCCACCAGTTCGGAATCAGCCCCTGCGGCAAGAAGCAGCTGAACCAGATTCTCAAAACCTGACCATGCGGCGACCATGAGCGGCGTCACGCCCTCCTTATTACGGGCATCCACAGCAGCTTTATTCTCCAGCAGCAGGGATACGATTTCCTGCTGATTCTGACGCACGGCAAAATGCAGGGGAGTGTCGCCCAGCTCATTCACAGCATTTACCTTGGCATTATGGCTGATGAGCACCTTGGCGACTTCCAGAGAGCCATCGGCAGCGGCAATCATCAGAGCTGTTGTGCCGTCTGCAGAGGCGCCCTCCACACAAGCCCCCTGCTCCAGCATACGCTGTACAGAAAGAGCATCCCCCACCTTGGTCCATTCCACAAGTAGAGCGGTCTCCTCAGGTGCAAGATCTGCCTGCGTAGGCATATTCGGGCCGAGCCACACTACGCCAACAACGAGGGCAGCGGCAATCATACCACCCAGAATAGGAATATAACGTACCTTCATCAATATACAGAGATTAAAGAGTTTCAAGAACCTTGCGCAGGATATCCAGGCCTTCGGCAAGCGTTTCCTCTGGCACATTCAGAGCAGGAATGATACGCAGCGTATCGGGACCTGCGGGGCAAGCCAGCAGCCCGGCCTCACGGCAGAGATTGTTCACATGGGAGGCAGGAGTCTGCCCAGCCGGCACATCGAAGGCCCCCTTGCGGAGCCCGATGCCACGCAGCAGGCCCTGGCCTCGCACGGTGTCGACACAAGGGAGATTCCATCCCTCCACCGTAGCCTTGATGAACTCACCCAGGCGGGCCGCACGCTCAGGAAGCCCCTGCTCCAGCACTGTGGATACTACAGCATAGGATGTGGCACAGGCCAGAGGAGTGCCACCGTACGTAGAACCATGGGAACCCGGTCCCATGATGGAGGAAAGCGCAGTCCCCTGCTCGTCAATAGCGCGGTTATTCACCCAGAAGCAGCCGATGGGGAAACCACCGCCGATACCTTTAGCGCAGGAAACGAGGTCCGGTTCAATCTCTGGGCAAATGGATTTCCACCCCATCGTCGCACCGCAGCGGCCCACACCACACTGCACTTCATCAATCATCAGCATGAGGTCGTGCTCCTTACAAAGCTGAGCCACACCACGCAGGAACTCAGGAGTAGCAGGGTTGACACCGCCCTCACCCTGCACTGCTTCCAGCATGATACCGCAGGTCACCGGTGAAATAGCAGAGCGAACAGATTCCAGATTATTGAACTGAGCATATTTGAAGCCAGTAAGCAACGGGTCAAACTCAACCTGCACTTTTTCCTGCCCCGTGGCAGCCAGGGTACCGAGAGTACGCCCGTGGAAACTCTTGTCGAAAGTGATGATTTCATAGCGGGGAGAACCATCTGCCGCAGGACGACGATGACCAAAACGACGGGCCGTCTTAATGATGCCTTCATTGCCCTCTGCACCGGAATTACAGAAGAACACGCGCCCGGGGATGGCAATCAGCTTCTCCACAATAAGTTCGGCCAGACGTGCCTGACCAGGAATGCCATAAAGGTTGGAGCAATGCATCAGTGTGCCGGCCTGCTCCGTAAGAGCCTTCACCACTACCGGGTTGCAATGCCCCAGCGAACAGGTTGCAATGCCAGCGCAGAAATCCACATATTTTCTACCCTCTGTGTCAAACAGGTATGAGCCCTCACCTCTAGCAGCGTCAAATGGCGCGCGTCCATACGTCGGCAATACATACTGGTCATTCATATCGCAGATAAATCTACACCCACATTCCCGCTTTGTCAATTATTTCCCAGTACAGCACAGCGCCGATTCGTGACTGCACAGACATTACTTCCCCTTCTCCTGCTCCTTCTTTTTAGGAACCGGGCGGAGCTCGGGCATAAAGGTCTCAGCGGTTTTCTGCACCGCCGGGCGGAAAGGTGAGCGTGTCGTGCGTTCGAGAAGCCCCTGCATCACCTGCCGGCCGTAGCGTTCATCCTTGTTGAGGAACGCGAGTGTGGCCTGCATCAGAGACGCGCGTACCCTGTTGCGTTCATCCCGGGCCCCCCGGGCCACGTGGCCATAGTAATCCGCAGCAGCCTCCAGGTCCCCTAGCTCTGCCAGATGGCAGGCAAGCATCTCTGTCAGCTGGGCTCCATGCTGCTGCACAGCAGCCACCAAAGCTCCGCGGTTTCCGCCACAGCGCAGAAGGAGGCGCCGCCATTGCACAAAGGGGTTATCCGAACCTCCTCCATTACGACTCAGTACATCATACGGCCGATACAGGGGGTCCCCCAGCACAACACCCTGCCAGGAAAGCCATGGGGTCGCCATCAGCGCAGACTCTGCCACCGTGTACCCCTTCAGCAGACGGTCAAAGAAAACATCCGGTTTCAGGCAGCCGCCCAGCGTCGGCTCATACACATTTCCAGCCGTCACAGCCGCGCCGCGCTGCAGCAAGGCCCCCACCCAGGAATCAGGGTTCTTTACAGATGTGCCGCTGTACGAGTGCAGATGATACGCAATGGCTCCGGGCGCGAAGCGAAATTCTGCGCAGGTTTTTGGATTGAACGGTCCATTAGACGGATGCGCATACCAGCCAAAGTATACAGCGGTATCAGACATCAGGGGGAAAGCCGAAGCCAGGGTAGACCTGCTCTCCTCATGAAACAATGGCTGGCCGTTTTCCTTAGCCTGGCGGGCAATGCCGGAGAACCATGTATCCCCCTGCGGATACGGGCCTCCCTGGTCCACCACAGTCCATCCCCACAAGCCACGACGCTCCACCTCCGCAGGGAATTGAATCATACGGCGAATGGTCGTATCGTCCGGTGCATCTATGCGAGTGACAGAAAGCACGGGGGGCCTGCTTTCCTCCAGTTTACCGCTCTTATTAAAAAAGGGGTTGATGAGAGGGCCGGCAAGGGTGTATCTGGCACCGAGAAGAGCCAGTTCAGAATCGACAGAGGCGCAATTCTGCGTAGGAATTCCCTTTTTCTTGCCCGGTTCCTGTTCTTCCCTCACACGCAGCGGTATATCCGGCATAAGCACCATTGCATAGACCGGCTTAAGGCCTTCCTGCTGGGTTGCAGGCAGTCGCCAGCTGTGCTGTCTGGCGTGCAGAAGCAAGGGATAGCGTAATTTGGAATCATATTCCTGCCGGGAAATATCCTGACCGGCAGGAAGTCCAGGTAAACCGACACACTGGTTCGCCGGAATAGAACGCACAGCACAATAAGCGCGGGCACACTGCTCGCTGCGCTTTGACGCAGCATTGTACACCACCACCACCTGAGCCGGGGTCAGCCCCCAGGCAGCAAGAGAAAAGAATACAGCAGCTAGCAACGCACGCCACATAGCAGCATCAACGACGGCGACGGAATAAACCGTTAAATGCCCCCATTCCCTTGGGCATCTTAGGCATCCCAGAGCCACTGCCACCCATCAGAGAGGAAAGGTCTGGCATCTGGCTCATATCCGGCATGCCGCCCTGGCCCATAAGAGCACTCATATCAGGCATGTCTCCTCCCTTGCCTCCCATGAGGGAGCTCATATCCGGCATACCGCCCTTGGCGCCTCCAGCAGACTTCATGAGATTCTTCATCATGCCGCCCATCTTGCCCTTGCCTCCCATCATTTCCTTCATTTCCTTGAAGTTCTTGATGAAGCGGTTCACCTCGATTTCGGACACACCGGAACCCTTCGCAATGCGGCGGCGACGGCTCGGAATAAGGAGCTTGTAATTCACGCGCTCCGCCGGGGTCATAGACAGGACAATAGCCTCCATGCGCTTCATTCGCTTCGGATCCATAGCACCCTCCGGCAGCTGCTTACGGATCTTGCTGAACCCGGGCAGCAGGCCCAGAAGGCCTTCCAGCGGACCCAGACTCTGCATCATTTTCATCTGGCTCAGGAAATCATTGAAATTGAACTCACCGCTCATCATGCGGGTCATGGAGTTCATCGCGGACTCCTGGTCAATCTTCTCGGCAGCCTTCTCCACAAGACCCACAATGTCACCCATGCCGAGAATGCGGTCGGCCATGCGCTGCGGAACAAAGGGGCCGAACATGTCCAGCTTCTCGCCCTCGCCCATGTACTTGATGGGCTTGCCTGTGATAGCCCGCATGGAAAGGGCTGCACCACCTCGGGCATCGCCATCGAGCTTGGTCAGAATAATACCCGTGAGTCCCACGGCAGCATCGAAGGCCTGAGCCACGCGCACAGCCTGCTGACCAGTAGCAGCATCAGCTACGAGAAGTGATTCCTGAGCCTCCAGGAACCTGGCCAGTCTCTTCAGCTCAGCCACCAGTTCCTCATCCACTTCCTGACGGCCGGCGGTATCGAAGATAATCACATCATGTTCCTGGCCTGCCGCCCATTTGAGAGCATCCTTAGCAACACGGATTACGTCCTTCTCGGATGCTGCGGGCGTGTACACCGGAACCTCAATCTGAGCAGCCAGCGTAGCAAGCTGATCAATAGCAGCCGGGCGAATCAGGTCGCAGGCTACCAGCAGAGGTTTGCGCCCCTCCATCTTCAGGCGGCGGGCAAGCTTGGCACTTGTCGTCGTCTTGCCGGCACCATTAAGGCCCACTACGAGGACACGGGCCGGGGCTGGCTCCAGCTGTAAAGGCGCAGCGTCGCCACCCAGCAGCTCAGCAAGCTGGTCCCGGAAAATCTTTACAATCTGCTCACCCGGCTTAACGGATTTGAGCACCTTCTCTCCCATGGCCTCTTCCTTGACGTGAGCAATGAACTCACGGGCCACGCTGTACTCCACATCTGCATCCAGCAGGGCCATGCGCACATCGCGCAGTGCATCCTTGATGTTGGATTCGGTAATCTTGCTCAGCCCTCGCATTTTGCGAAAGGCATCATCGAGCTTATCAGAGAGTAAGGAAAACATACGCGGAAATTAGCAGAAAACACACGCAGTGTCAAGCAGCCGCGCCGTCAGCAGTCGGCTATTTCAACAATTCCGCCACATAGGGCAGCACATCCTCATCTGCAGGAAGCCAGGATACGCTATCGAGGGTATCAAGAGAAAGCCAGCGGGAGTCGGTGTGCTCGCGCAATTGGAGTCTGCCCCCACAGATAAAACAGGCAAAGCAATGCAGTCGGAGGTGAAAGGCTGGATAATCCCGCTCCACGGTGTGTATGCATTGTTCTACTCTGATATGGAGGTCCAGTTCTTCGTGAATTTCACGGGCAAGAGCCTGCTGCGGCGTTTCGCCCGGCTCTATCTTACCACCGGGGAACTCCCAGCCCCCATTGAATTTTGATTCAGGGCATTTGAATGCAAGGACGCGCCCTTCACCATCCAGAATGACGGCTGCCACCACCTCCACCGTTCTGTAGTTCTCCTCGTTCACAGGCAGGAGCATAGCACAGGCTGCAGCAGATAGCAAGTCATCACACTGTCCAGATACCACCGCGCTGCAAGGCAATCTGGAGGGAATCGCGCACCTGCTGCGGCGTATAGCCGGCGGCTCGAAGTGAGGCGATGGAGCGTGCGCCGTCCCGTTTTGCGAGGCGTTTGCCTGCATTGTCGCGCAGCAGAGTGTGGTGACAATATTGTGGCACAGGCAACCCCAGAACACCTTGAAGAGCCCTGTGGATATGGGTCGATTCAAACAAATCCTCACCTCTGGTCACATGAGTCACCCCCTGGGCGGCATCATCGACCACAACGCACAGGTGATAACTGGCAGGAAAATCCTTTCTGGCCAGGACCACATCACCATACAGCGTGGGCACACAACGCTGCGTGCCCCGGTGCATATCATGCCAGCAGGGGCAGCCTATCATATCCTGTACACGAGTCATGTCCAGACGCCAGCTGTGCGGTACTCCTGCCGCCATTTTCTCGGCCACCGCATCAGGAGACAAGTGCCTGCAGGTGCCGGGATACAGGTATCCGAGCGTCGCATGGGGGGCACGACCCATCTCCGCCAGCTGGTTCCGGATTTCCGTGCGTGTGCAGAAACAAGGATACAGAAGTCCGGCCTCGCGCAGCATCGCCAGCACATGCCTGTAGACATCAAAACGCGAGGTCTGAACCATCACCTCGCCATCAAACTCAAGGTCAAGCCAGGCCAGGTCCTCATACATCAGCTCAAGGTATTCCGGATGCTGCGCCCGCTGGTCTATATCCTCCACTCGCAGCAGACAATGACCACCATGCACGTCTGCCATTTGTCTGGCCTGTAGCGCAGCGAGCAAGTGGCCCACATGAAGTGGGCCACTCGGACTTGGTGCGAAACGTGTAGTGACGGCAGTTCCCTGCAGCATCAGTACTTGGACTTAAGAATGATTTCCGTCACGCGCTTTGCGCCTTCACCCGCCATGGTGGAACGAGGGTACAGGCACAGGGCACGATAGTAATTGGAAAGCGCAGAGCCATATTCGCGGCGTTCTTCACAATTTCTGGCCTGCGACAAGGCTCGGGTGAAATCGTGAGCACCAAGCGCATAGCGATTCAGCGCATCACGATATTTAGAATCCTCCTGGTAACGTTCGTCCTTCTTGCCCTGCTCCAGAAGCATTTCGTAAGCCATGCACGGCCCCATGACAGTATCCTGCATCGCAGCCACATCCAGCTGCGTGAGCATACCGTCGATTGTACCGATCAGCGTGATAGCATCCTTATACTGCTGCTTGAGCTCGGGGTCAATCGCAACAACCTCGAACTTGTCCTGTTCGTTATAGATAGTGCGGAATTCCTTACGTGCAATAAGCGTGCGGAACTCATCACGAACAGCATCCTGATTATCGATTTCCTCCAGTTTCTGACGTCCCTTCTCCAGATTCGGATTCTTCGGCCAGATAGCTCCGGCCTTGGTGATTTCCTCATTGAATGTCTCGTCATCTCCAGCCTTCAATGCCTTGGCTGCATTGCGGAGGTGAAGGTCACTTTCAGCCTTGCGCCCGGCACAATAACTGGTAAGCATGGAATCATCAAAATCAGGGTCAAGCGATTTCATCTTGGCTGCTATTTCCTCCAATGCACCGTAATCGCGGGCATTAAGCGTGGTCAGAGCCTTGCGACGCAGCGACCAGAACTCTGCAATACGGCGACGGGACTCGACCGGGAATGTGGCAACACTCTGCATGTACTCACCCACAGCCACAGCCTGAATAAGGCTCTGAGTAGCATCCGAAAGCTTGTTCTGAGCCAGCATGTTAGACACAGCTTCCATATTCAGATCCACCTCATGGCGCATATTGGAGGCAAAAGTCGCCATAGCATTCACAGTAGGAGGAAGCCCGGCGCCACCCTCAAATAACTTGGCAGCGGAAGATTCGCTGTTAATCTTGAGCGTCGTATCACCATCACGGAAGATATGACGATACACCTGAGCACCGATAAGGGCGTGGTCGTATCGGCGCTGCATGAGCATGGATATAATGGTGCTCTGGAAATTAACCTTGGCGAGTTCCATCGCGGCAATGCTGTCTGCATCATTCTTTACCCCGGAAGCCTCGAGCGCAGCTATCTTCTTCGTATTCTGCGCAATGATAAAGGTGTTGGTCACCGTCTTGCCGGCCTGGGCGCTACCGCCCTTTTCTCCGACCTTCACCCCGGTCCGATGACCGCTACCTGTATTCCGGTTGGTCATCATATTTGTCTTCTCTACAAGCTTGTCGATTTTCGCCTGAGTTTCGGCATTCTTGCGGCTGCGGGCACGGTTTGCATACTGCACGGCAATAGCACTTGCAACGGCACTGGCCAAGGAACCGGAAATACCACCATCCCCCGGATACTCGTTCAATTCGTACAGTCCGTTGCCCACCTCAACAAGAGTTTCACTACCTACTTCGCGATTGGAACGTGCCGATTTCTGCGTAAGCTTCAGCAATGCGCGCAGTTTCTTGCGATAACGCTTTGACTCAGTACTGTCATCAGGATTCTGCTGAAGGTATTTCTCAAAGCGGGCACGTACCAGCGCATTGTTGCCTACATCAAACTTGGCGCCGTTGTAGGACATCGTATCGGTAGAGGGATCCAACAGAGGAAGTTCCATTCCCAGGACCTGAGGATTGGCAGCCTCGCCGTCTTCAGGATTATGACTGACCTGCCCGATTCTGAGATTATTGACGTCCTGAGCGTTAACCGACGGCAGCTTCTGCTCACCAGCGGGCTGCGCCTCAGACACCGGCTTGCCCAGCCCCTGAGCGAATCCCGGCTGAACCAATGCAACGCTGCAGAAAAGCGGCAGATATTTCAAATAGCGGAACATATTCATGATTATTCGTTTACTACCTTTTCTACGACCATGATACCCTTCACATCGAGCCCCTGCTCATCCTTGCCATTGCGACAAGATACGTAAAACACAAAGGAATCCCCACGCGTCAGATTCACGCGCCCCGTCACCCCGGCAGGAACCACCAGAGGCAGGCGTTCCTGTGCATTATTCGGCAGAGAAACCGCCACCAGGCGATCATTGCCAATGGATTCAATATTCTCCACACGTGCCACCAGACGGTACGAGTTCCCTGTGAGTCGGGAAGCATCCTGCCGGTAATCAGCAATGGAGAACCGCGAATCCTGGGTCATGGCCGGGTCCTCAGAGGGTTTCATGACAACGGCCGCTGCACCTGCCAGCAGCAGCACACCACCCACGCAGCCCAGTATGACGGGAAGCTGGGATTTCTTGTCTTTGGAAGAGCGTCTTTTTCTTGCCATATCAACTATAGTATGAATGTTAAAAATTATTCCCAACGGGTTCGGCGAATTCCCACATAGGTAAGGATGATACCCACCAGCACATGCGCCAGCAATACCAACAGACACGCATCACGGCCAGAGAACGAAGTCTGCACAATACTGTTCACCGCCTTAAGTACCTCAGAATCCAGGCCACCGTTCACGCTGCCACTCCAGGCCCAGTATGCAGAAATGAAAGGCTGCGTAAAGGTTTCCACAAGCTCCGGGAGAGCCAGCACAGCGCCGGAAAGCGGGAGCTGGAAACCCACCAGATAAATGCTGAGCAGAGATGCCTGGTCCGCCGTCTTGCAGTTGGCCGAAATACCAAGGCACATGGTAGTCATGGCAGCATTTGCCAAAAGAAGGAAGATGAAATGATTGCCGATATCCCCTCGCAGCGGCCAGCAATACTGCACAAAGGCAAACATCCAGAGACTCTGAACGAAGACCAGAACCGTCAGGAATGCCAGTTTGGATGCCAGATAGGCCCCCACTCCGGTACCCCCGAACTTCTCCTTCTCCATAATAAGGCGTTCACCTGCAATCTCGCGGGATGAGTTATTGGAACCCATCAGGCCAAGCAGAATCACCTGGAACATGATAATACCGGAAACGGCAGAGCCCACACGGGCACGTACCTCTGCCTGAGCCTGCTGAGTCTGCACCTCCGCAGCCAGATCAGTTCCCATGCTGTCTGTCAGATGAAGCAGCTGGTCCTGCCCCTTGCTGGAAAAGAGAGCTACCAGTATGGGGAAGATGACAATCATAGCCACCTGCAACCAAAGCTGCGTCCGATCGCGGAACAATATGGTGAAACGCCGTCTCAGCAAGGTGGCAAACTGAGAAAAGAATGAGGGCTGAGGCACCTCATCTGACTCCTCCTGAGACGAGGCTGGTGCCGGAGTAGGTATGCCGGCGGCGGTGAACTTCTCCACATGGCGTTTCTCAAGACGCTGATAATAGTCCACGCGATGCTTAAGCCAGCTCTGGCGCCAGGCATCGGGTTCGCGCAAAGCCAGTTTCGGATACACCTCCTCAAAATCCTTTTCACCGAAATAGTGCACCATCAGGTCCGGCTGTCCATGGTAGGCCAGATTACCACGAACCATCACAATGATACTATCGTACAGTTCCATCTGTGAGAGGCTGTGGGTAACAGAAATGACGATACGGCCGTCCTTCATGCTCAGCTGGTGCAGCAGCTCCACTATCTCACGCTCCGAACGAGGGTCCAGCCCGCTGGTCACCTCATCGCACAGCAGGATATGCGGGCGGCTCACCAGCTCCATGGCCAGAGCCAGGCGGCGTTTCTGCCCACCGGAAAGCAATTTGACGGGACGATCCGCAATCTCGCTGAGCCCGGTTTCCTCCAGCACGCTGTCGATGATTTCATCCAGTTCCTCATCAGAGGCATCCACGCGCAGACGGGCAGAACTCTCCACGTTTTCATCTACAGTCAGTTCCTCGTAGGCGATGCTGAACTGCGGGACATAACCAATCTCATGCGGCTCAAAATCTCCATCCTCAGCAAGATCCCGCCCCTCCCAGAAAAAGGTGCCGGAGGTCGTTTCCTTGATACCGGCTATGGCTTTGAGCAAGGTAGTCTTACCACAACCGGAAGGGCCCACAATGGCAGTAAAATGCCCTCGCGGGATGCAGAAATTCACATCATTGAGCAAGAAGAGACTTTCTCCCTCGTTGTCTACTTCCAAACAGATATTACGTGCCTCGAGCATATCAATTTCGTACTAACGTCTTTACTCTACCACATATAACAACGCTTTGCAAGTCTGCAAGCCCCATTTTTGCAACTATGAAGCAGACGGAGCCGGCAGCATTCGTTCCACCACCTCTTCCAATGCATCATTATCGAAGAAAAATGCATCACGCAGTCTGGATGCCTGCGCCTGCAACATAGGCAGCAATGCCGCATATAGAGAACGCAGTTCAGCCACAGACGACACTGCTCCAGACGGGTCATCATCCCGATACAATTTAATCTGGGCAGAAATTTTCATATAACTGTCGCCCAGGCTATTAAGCTCCACCGCGGCATCAGCAGCCGTTTCAGCGTTAGCCACAGCACTCATCACGCGACCAGCGCGCAGCATCAACTCTCTCTGCTCTGCTGCAGCCTTCATCAACTGACGTTCTGTATCAGCATGACGCTGTTCCTCCTCCTTGAAACCAAGCCTGAGGTAGGCATGCAACTCGGGCGACGCCGGCACACCCGGCATGAGCTTCACCCGGTCGTATAACGCCAGATGCCGTTTCTGCTGTTCCAGGGTTATACCTCGATATTGGCTGATAAGCTCTGCAAAGCCGTCCACATCTGCAAATGTACGCCCATGCTCCGCAAGGCGGGACTGCAACGACTCCCGCAACTCATTGATTTCCTGGCGTGCGACCTGATTATTCTGCGTGATGTCTGCCACCACCCCGGCACGTTCCGCGGGAGCAGCACAGGCCTCCAGCCGCTGGAGCATTTCATACAGGGATTCATTGTATGCGGCAGAAAGCTCCATAATCCGTCGCAGCTCGGCATGTTCTGTGGTTTCTCCAGGCTCAGGAGGCAGGTCGCGCTCACCCTTCCGGCGACAAACCACTGCTGCACCCGCCACACCAGCCAGAAATAATCCTGCCCCCATCCATGCTATACTACGAAGCTTCATATCAGAATAATTGGCGCAGTCTATCCTATTCCATCCAGCTCCGTCAAGCTCATTTCCTGTTATCTCCATTAAATTTGCAGACAATGCATGCACACACACGTGTCCCAAAGATTTTACAATTGACTGATATATCCACACCGTTTTTGAACAAGCCCCCCCCTGGCCCGACAATGACCGATCCAGCGATTGGCTTGCGAGCGTTAGCGAGCGGCATCTCTATCACCCGCAGACGCGGGTTCTTAATTCCACTCACTGACGCTCGTCAGCAGCTCCACAAACCCGAATATGCCGCAAAATCTTTGGGACACGTGTGGCATGCACAGAAAAACCGCCGGTTTCATTAACCGGCGGTCTTCTGACGGGGCAAGCCCGCTCAAATACTCAATCTGTTGTGCAGAGAGACATCAGAGGCTTTCACCGAAGTCCTCGCGGAACTTGGCAGCCAGCTTCTCCTGCCAGTCGCTGAGCGGCTGCAGACGGCCGAAGAAGAAGCGGAGAACCTCGGGCTCTTCCACCCACTTCAGACCGCCGATGAGCTCGCGGTTGTCGTACAACCACTTCACGCGGTCAGCGCAGTATTTCACCTGGGACAGGGTGAACACGCGGCGGGGGCATGCCAGGCGCACCAGCTCCAGCTCGGCGTAGTTCTCAGAGCCATCGGGGTTGCGCTGCTCGGAAAGGGAGCCGCGCTCCATGCCGCGGATACCACCGGCAATGTACAGAGCCGTAGCCAGGGCACCGGCGGGGTACTGCTCGTGCGGAATGTTGGGCAGGAATTCGGAAGCGTTGATGTGGGCACCCAGGCCACCGGCGGGCTTCACCATGGGCACGCCGTACTCGGAAAGCTCCTTCACGAGGTATTCGATGAAGATGGGGCCCTGATTGATGATTTCCTCATCGAGCGTCTCAAGCAGACCCACGGCCATAGCTTCCATGGCGCGCACTTCCATACCGCCGTAGGTCAGGAAACCTTCGTACAGCGGGATGAAGGCCTTCATCTTGAGGATGAGCTTCTCGTTGTTGGAAACGATGGCACCACCGCGGGCGAAACCGAGCTTACGGCTGGAGAAGTAGATGAGATCCATCTCATCAGCAATCTTGCGGATGATTTCAGCGATGGTCATATCCTTGGCAGCTTCTTCACGAGTCTTGATGAAGTACAGGTTATCCTGCAGCAGAGAGGCGTCCAGCACGGACATTACGCCGAATTCCTTACAAACGGCGGCAACATCCAGCATGTTCTGCATGGAAAGGGGCTGACCACCAATCAGGTTGGTACCGGCCTCGATACGCACGAAGGGAACGTGCTCAGGCCCCACTTCCTGGATGAGCTTGCGAAGGCGCTCGATATCGAAGTTGCCCTTGAACGGCAGGTCGAGGTTGGGATCCAGCCCCTCGGCGGTGATAAGCTCCTCCACACGGCCGCCCTTGCGGGTGATGTGGGCCTTGGTGGTGGTGAAGTGGAAGTTCATGGGAACCACGTCGCCTTCCTTCACGAAGGTTTCGGCGAGAATGTTCTCACAGGCGCGTCCCTGGTGGGCAGGCAGGAAATACTTGGTACCGAAAACCTGCTCGATAACGCGGGAGAGACGGTTGAAGGTCTCGGAGCCGGCATAGGAGTCGTCGGCCTGCATGGAAGCTGCCACCTGGTTGTCACTCATGGCGTTCACACCGGAGTCGGTGAGCATATCCATGAACACATCCTTATTCTGCAGAAGGAAGGTGTTGTTGCCAGCCTCGCGCAGCTTCTGCACGCGTTCCTCCACGGTGGGCAGGAACAGCTTCTGCACTACACGCACCTTGTGCATTTCCAACGGCACCTGGTGCTCTTCCTTGTAAAACTTAACGATAGACATGATTGATTTTCGGTATAAAGTAAAGCGCGACCTCCGGTAACAGGCACCGGAAGCGCGGCGGGATTCTATCACGCAATTTTCTGTCCTGTCAACGCTTTTGTAGGACTTATTGTGGCATCAGAATGAATGTATGACACCACTTGAATCATCTGGCAGGACTGGCAGCATGCAGCGCGTGCTCCATGCGTAGCAGACACATGCGCGATGCTGTGCATCAGCCCAACAGGACGGACCGGCAGGAAGCCGCTGGATTTGCCTTATCTACAATAGTAAAGATACACACACATACCCACCACAAGTAACACAAGGACTACAACATAGGCCATTTTCCACCAGTAGCGGGCACGCTCACTATGCTCTCCGACTACGTCAAGCAGCAAATCCAGAATAATCTCTACAGGATGTTTCCACATACGGGATGATAGTTGGGGTTACGCCCCAAATCCTGTCACAGGAGAAACGATATGTCAATTCTAATCGATAGGAGACACGTTCATTATTCCCAGTTGCAGCATAATAAAGAAGCAGCACCCAAAGGCAGAGAAGAACTCGCCCCATGATATTTTCCTGCAAAGAGCAAGAATAAAGTAACATCCCACGATGAGAAGGAGAGAGCTCATCATAACATCAAGTTTCAGCACTATCCATTCTTCATGTGCAGCCAGATTCCGAATATCACTCATCAGAGCAAAAACAATACCGTAGTCACTGATAATGGTGATATACAGGAAGAAGTAACTGAACAACAGTACCACACAACGGGAGCCAATGGAGCCGTCAGCCGTCTGCACAACAGGTAATTTCTGTGTATTTTCGTCCATCATCATTCCCAGTTGTATAGTTTCTGACACTCGGCGCAAGTGCAGCGGCCATCGTGAACGTAGTAATCCGGGCACGCAAACCGGGAAATAAGCAACGTGGCGGTCGATAGAGACACGACCATCGTGACGATGAACTTTACCGTGACTCTCCCTCTCAGATACTGCACCAGACTATAGGCAAAAAACAGGAGGTAGAGAGAGTTTGCACTGATAATTAACCCTACCTGCCACTCAAGGCCGAGCCTCAGCCTGCAGAAAAGCCCCACTACCACCGCACTGAACGCCAGCAGGGCCAGTAAATATACACACGGCATCCTCCAGGTCTTGAAACCAATTCCCATGCGCCCATCATCGCACAATTCCCACGATGTATCAAGGAAAGAATCTGTATCAAGGAAAGAATCGCAGCTGACCCGATGGCAAATTGACACGGAAATAGAGTTGTTCTAAAATGCCCTGCATGAAGAAGATAGTATGTGCAGTGATGATGGGTATTCTGTGCGCCTTTGGTGCACAGGCTGTCACGAAGGTGGCCAGTCTGCACCCGATGCTGAGCGACATGGCCCGACAGGTGGGTGGTGATGCGGTGGAAGTGGTGAATCTCTTCCCCGAGAACGGCGAACTGCACGCCTTTGAGCCCACAGCGGCCGATATTGCCTCAGCTGCAGGAGCCCAGCTGGTGCTGGCCTGCGGTAAGGGGGTAGAACCCTATCTGGAAGACCTGCGCGATTCGCTCCCTGCCCGCACGCAGGTTGTCGAGCTGGGCCAGAGCGTGCCCGACGTCTGCCTGCCGGGCAGCACCGTAGCCGACCCGCACTGGTGGAACAGCCCCGCAGCCATGAAGCGGGCATCACGCGCCCTCCGCAGTGCATTGGAACGCTTAGCTCCCGCCGATAAAGTCGCCTTTGCCAAAGGGCAGCGTGCTTACAGCGCCCATATGGATACCCTGGTGCGCGAAGCAAAGCTGGCATTTGCAGCCATTCCGCACGAAAACCGCGTGCTGGTCTGCTCTCATGCGGCCATGAGTCATTTCTGCAAGGATTTCGGCTTCAGCGCACTGGCCGTGCATGGCATTGCGCAGGAAAGCGAGGGCGACACCGCCTCACTGGCCAGGATTTTGGCAGAGCTGCGCAGCAAGTCAGTCCCCTGCCTTTTCTACGGCGTGAACGAACCGCCGAAGGTGCTGCGTGCCATCGCAGACCAGGTGGGAGCCAAGGCGCTTCCGCTCGCACTGGATGGCATCAACCCTGCCACACCTACCTACGCCGAACTGTTCCGCTTCAACGTAAAAAACATCGTGGAAGGCCTTTCCCGCTAAGTTGCCATGCGTTCACTTCTCCTCTCTCTGGCCTCCCTGCTGCCGCTGACTGCTCAGGAACTCCCGCCCACTTATGTGTGCGGCCGCACAGAAACAGCCCCTGTCATCGATGGCAAGGGGGATGACTGGCAATGGCGTACTGCGCGCGAGCTTTCGCCTCTCAGGGATATCGAGGGTGCTGCCATCCCCCACGAATGCC